>NZ_RAWB01000154.1 GCF_003612055.1 Corallococcus llansteffanensis | reverse complement strand
CCCCCTGGCTGTGGAACGGTGATGAGCCGAGGGTCGCCACCGTCTTCCAACCCATCGTCGATCTGCTGAGTGGCGAGGTGCTGGGCCACGAGGTGCTGTCGCGAGGCCTGGGCCCGGTGGAGTCCCCCAACGAGCTGTTCTCCCGTGCGCGTGTGGAGGGCTTCACCTACGAGCTGGAGCGCGCGTGCTGGACCGCGGCGGTGCGCCGCATCGCCACGCTGCCGGAGGCGCAGCGGCGCGGCCCCTTCTTCTTCAACGTCAGCCCGGACGTGCTGAGCGACGAGCGCTTCGGTGGGGCATCCACGCTGGAGCTCTTGCGCCAGCACGGCCTCAGTCCCCAGCAGCTGGTGCTCGAAATCACCGAGCGCAGCACCTTCGAGGACACGGAGCAGCTGCGCATGCTCGCGCGGCGGTACTCGGAGCAGGGCTTCGGCATCGCGCTGGACGACTTCGGCGCGGGGCACTCGGGGCTGGTGACGCTGGTGCACAGCGCTCCGGACTTCATCAAGTTGGATCAGGCGCTGGTGCGCGACATCCACCTGCACACCTACCGGCAGCACCTGGTGAAGTCGCTGGTCTCCTTCGCGCAGCGCGTGGACGCGGTGCTCATCGCCGAGGGCGTGGAGACGTGGAACGAGCTGGCCGTGCTGCTGCGCCTGGGCATCCGGCACGCGCAGGGCTACCTGCTGGCGCGGCCGGTGAGCTCGCCGCAGCGGCCGGGCGCGGAGTTCGCCGAGCGCTGCCGCGAGGCCATCCGCGCCCTGCACCAGCGCGAGCACGAGGACGACGAGACGGTGGGCAGCATGATCATCCGGCCCCCGTGCGCGCCGGTGTCTTCGCCCGCGGTGGAGCTGGACCGGCTGTTCCGCCGCACGCCGGGTGAGGACCACGTCGTGCTCCTGAACGGAGAACAGCCGCACGCGGTGGTGACGCGGCGGAGCTTCTACGCGCGGTGGGGCGGCACCTCCGCGGACGCGTCCCCGGCGCTCGAGGACGGAGCGCCCGTGGACCTGATGGTGGTGGAGGACGGCACGGCCATCACCGCCCTGGCGCGCATGGCGATGCGCCGTCCGCCCGAGTCCGTCTACGACCCGGTGGTGGTGACGGACGCCCAGGGCCACTTCCTGGGCACGGTGACGATGAAGCAGCTCATCGCGCGGGCCTCGGATTTGGAGCAGCACGCCGCCACCGGCGCGCATCCGCTCACGGACCTGCCCGGCAGCCGGATGATTGAACGGTGGATCCGCGCCGCGCTCCAGGGCGATGCGTTCACCGTCATCTACGGCGACCTGGACCACTTCGAGGCGTACAACGACCGCTACGGCTTCCTCCAGGGCGACCGGGTGATCCGCTACACCGCGGGCCTGCTGTCGGAGTGCCTGCACCTGCTCCCGCCCGGCTCGCACCTGGGCCACGTGGGCGGTGACGACTTCGTGCTCGTGTGTCCCGACGCGGTGGCGCCCGAAGTGCTTCGCACGCTCTGCCAGCGCTTCGACGCGGAGAAGGTCCCGCTGTACGGCCCGGAGGACCTGCGCCGTGGCGGCTTCACGCCCGGCGACGCCGCGGGCGCGCCCGTGCCGGTGACGCTGAGTCTGGCGGCGGTGGACCACCGGGGACTGTCCCCCCGCCCCCATCCCGCCGAGCTGTCCGCGGTCGCCGCGTCCCTGCGCAAGAAGGTGAAGGCGCTGTCCGCCGAAACGCACACCAGCACGTTCCTGTTCGAGCAGGGCAAGGCGGAGTAGGCGCAGCCCCGGCTCGTACTGAGGGCGAGGTGTGGTCCTCACGCGAGTGGAGCGGCGCATCGCTACCTCCACCCGCTCCGCCTCACTTCCAGGCGGGTGCAGCCGCGTGTCGCAGCAGTGGCATCCCGTGGCCTCCGGCGTCACTCCCAGGCGAGGTGCAGCCACCCATCGGTGTAGAGGCGTCCCGTGGCCTCCGGCGTCACTTTCCGGCGGGGTGCAGCCGCGCGTCAGAGCAGCGGCGTCCCATGGGCTCCGGCGTCACATCCAGGCAGGGTGCAGCCGCGTGTCGCAGCAGCGGCATCCCGCGAACTCCGAAGTCACTCTCATGCGGGATATAGCCGCGCGTCGGAGCAGCGGCGACCCGTGGGCTCCGCCGTCACGCCCAGGCGAGATGCAGCCGCGCATCGGTGCAGCGCTATTCCGTGGCCTCCGGCGTCACTCCCAGGCGGAGTGCAGCCGCGCGTCGTAGCAGAGGTATTCCGTGGCCTCCGGCGTCACTCCCACGCGAGGTGCAGCCGCCCGTCGGAGCAGTGAGTTTCCATGGCCTCCGGCATCACTCCCACGCGAGGTGCAGCCGCGTATCGCAGCAGTGGCATCCCATGACCTGCGGCGTCACTCCCAGGCGAGGTGCAGGCGCCCGTCGGCGTAGAGGCGCCCGGTGGCCTCCAGCTCCGTGGAGCCGTTCTCCACCGCGCGGTGCACGTTGGCGGGCGGCGCCAGGAGCGTATCCCGCCCCAGTGCGAACGCCTGCTCCCGCACCAGCGCCCAGTAGGCCTTGTCCAGTTGGAGCGCCCGCTCCCGCGACGGCGTCAGCAGCCACGCGAGGTCGCGGTCTCCCTCCGGCGCCGCACGCCGCACGGCGGGCAGGTCCAGCACGCCTCCCGGGAAGAAGCGCGCGAGCAACTCGTCGTTCGCTCGGAACTCGTCGCCCCCCTGGACGCGTTCGAAGTACGTCGCGGTCTCCGGCTTCGCATGGCCCGCCTGTGGCACGTCCGAAATGCCGCGCAGGTCCTGCTGCCGCCAGCCCTCGCTCCCAGGCACCTTGCGCGGGAACGCGAAGGTCTGGTCCACCGTGACGCCCAGGTTCGTGTGGCAGCCCATGCAGGCGACATGCTCTTCCAGCGTCTGGAGGCGCAGCCGCCCTTGCGCATCCTCGATGAAGCCCTGCAGACGCCAGCCGAACTCGTTGATCAGCCCCAGCTCCGGCGTGCCCTGGAACGCCGGCAGCCGACCGCGCCGCTTCTTCTCCTGCTCCTCCGCGTAGAAGTTCCGCACCCGGTCCTCCGCGGGCGCCTCGTCCTTGCGCGAATAGCGCAGCTCCTTCAACCGCGTGGACAGGAGCGCGGGCGCGTCCGGATCCACATAGCGCACGGTGTGCAGGAACTCGGTGCCGCGCGGGTACGTGTACCGGCGCACCGGCACGTCCGCCGCGGCCCCGGCATAGCGGACGGGCAGTCCGCGCACGACTTCCACCTGCGCTGACAGCCGCCCGTCGCCGTCCAGGTCCACGTCGGCCACGCGCTCGTCCACCGGCTCCACGCGGCGACGCGCGGCCTTCACGTCCACGAGCCCCGGGTCCACCGTCATCGCCGCTTCGAGCACCGCGAGGTTGAAGCGGTACACGTCGCGCGACGGCTGGCCCCGCGCGTCCTTCCGGAAGGCCTCCGGCAGCCGGATGAAGACGTCGTCGGTGTTGCCGTTGGTGGGCCAGAACGTGCCCGGGAAGGGCTTGTAGCGCACGGCGCGCCAGCCGCTGCCGTCCCGCGCGAAGCCGTCCCCGTCGAAGCCGCGCCCCAGGTCCAGGTCCGGCACCCAGCCCTTGTAGCCGCCCGCGCGACCCAGGAGCGCGGCCCGGAGCGGCGTCGCGTTGTCCTCGCGGATGTACTCGAGCACCTCCTCGTCGGAGCGCGACGCGATGGCACGCACGCGATCCGTGAAGAGGTTCGTCCAGTGGTTCGTCAGGGCCACGTCGCTGAAGGCGTACTCGGCCTGGAGCAACGCATCGGCCATCACGTTGTCGCCGACGCCGCCCGTGTGGCACGTCCAGCACGGGTTCGAGACCCCGGCCGTCTTCGTGTAGCACATGGAGGGCACCGGGGCCTCGCGGTTGGCCACGCGGCTGCCGGCCTCCAGCGCCTGCGCGAGCGGATCAAACGGAGGCGCGGCTTCGGGGGGCGTGCGCAGGCGCCACACGCCCCCCGCCGAAGCGAACGCGCCCAACAGCAGGACGATGATGACGGGGCCCCGCAGGGTGTTGCTCAGGGAAGAAGACATGGGCGGGGCTCCGTCAGGGCCTACGGCCAGACGCTGTAGCTGTCCTCGCCCGGGTGCTGGACGCTGACGAACAGGCTGGTCATGTCCGCGTTGAACGCCGGCCCCGTGGCCTCCGCGTCGCTGGGCATGGACAGCACGCGGAACGCCTTGCGGAAGTACGGGCTCTGCCGATGCGCGGGCGCCTGGTCCAGGTAGAAGACGCCGTCCGCGACCTTGTTGACGCCGAAGTTGCCGTCGGTGCCAAACCACACGCCTCCGTCGCGGTCGATGACGAGGTTGTCCGGCTTGGCCGCCGCGTACTCCGGCAGGGGGCTGGTGGCCGCCGACTCGCCCTTCCACACGCGGAAGAAGTCGAACGTCTTCGAGCCTGCGGGCGCCGCGGGGTTCGCCTCCCGCAGGGCGAAGATGGAGCCCACCTTGTCCACCGCGCGGGTGTCCAGCGCGCCGCGCGCCTTCTTCACCCACGCGCCGCCCTCCAGCGCGGCGGTGGCCACCCGGCCCTGCTGATCCAACGCCGTGGGGTCGCCGTGCTCCGTGAAGGCCACGTAGAGCAGCGGCGTGCCGCTGGGGTCCTTCGGGTTCCACTCCGTGTCCTCGGGGCGGTTGAGCTCCATCACGCCCACCTTGTTCGCGGCCGTCCACAGCAGCTTGCGCACCTGGTCGTCGTTGACGAAGCCGCCCACCGCGTTGTGGTTCGCATCGCGCAGCGCCGCGCCCACCTGCAACGTCGGCTGGCCATACGCCTCGCCGTTGGGCGCCAGGTCCGTGCTGTCCAGGCCCAACTGCACCCAGCGGCCGTGGCCCGGGGCGGCATCGGTGGGCACCACGCCTCCCACCAGCGTGTCGCCCGTCGCGTTGTCCAGCCCCGCGAAGTGCGCGACGAAGAGCGTGCCCACGTCCAGCAGCACGCGCACCTGCGCCTTCGTCATCCCGGGCGTGTACTTGCCCTGCGACACGAACTTGAAGATGCGTCCGCCGCGCCGGTCATCACCGCCGTAGACGACGATGGGCTGATCCGCGAGCAGCTTCCAGTTCGCGTCCACCACGAAGCTGGCGTTCTCCCAGTGCGCGCGCCCCATCACGCCCAGCTTGCGGTGGCCCACGCCCGGCTTCGCCGGATCCTTGCCGTACCAGAGCTCCGGTGGCTGGCCCGGATCAATCTCCGTCAGGTAGCCGTAGCCGTCCTTCAGGTGCGAGGAGTCGCGGTCCGTGCTGATGAAGTCTCCGTCCGCCGGGGCCGAGAAGTCGGGCACGAGCGGCGCACCCGGCGCGAAGCCGGGGGCGGCGGCGATCCAGTCGTTCTTCGGCGTCCACAGCGCGCCTTCCGGATCTCCGTAGGCCCCCTGGACGTTCTCCTCGCCCACGATGACGGTGCCCCACGGCGTCTGACCGCCGGAGCAGTTGGAGTGCGTGCCGGGCACCACCCCCGCCTCCAGCGCGGCGCCGGAGTCGTCGTGCTCCGCGGCGGACAGCGACACGCCCACCACCTTCATCAGCGTCGCGCTGGTGGCGTCGTAGCGCAGGTTCGCCGCGTTGCGGTCCACCGCCCATCCGCCCGTCGCGGGGTCCTGCACCACGCGCATCCAGGAGCCGCCGACCTGCTTCTTCCACTCGCGGTTGTAGGTGACGAGCGCGTCCGCCTGCCAGCTGGTGCCGTCCGACACCGTGTTGGCGAGCGTCCCCGTGTTGCGCAGGAAGCGCGCGAAGTCCAGGTGCTGGCCCGTGGGCGCCGTGCCCGCGCGGGGCTTCGCACCGGAGACGTACTCGTGGTTGATCCACATCCAACCCGAGGCGCCCTGCCCCTGGTACTGCGGCGCGCGGCCGTCCGCCGACCAGCCGTCACCGAAGAACGCGAGGTAGTCCACGTTCGCGCCGAAGCGCGGCCCCCCCTTCGCGAACGCGAGCGGATCCATCCACTTGATGACCGTGGTGGGGAACAGGCCCGGCACCGAGCGCACCGTGTCCGTGGACGCCGACGACAGCGGGAACACCAGCGGCGAGGGCAGCTTCCCCGCGACCACCTGCTCCACGCGCGCCTTCACATAGTCCGCCACGTTGGTGGCGCCCGTGCCCAGGTCGCCCCGGAACGTCACGGCGATGACGGACGACAGCGGCGTGCCGGCCTCCACGCCCTGCGCGCGCGCCGTCGCCCCCGGCCCGGGCTGCCCCATCGTGCCGGGCCCGGTGGGACCGGCCCCACCCGGCGGACCTTCCGCACCGGGCTCACCGGGCGAACCGTTCGCGCCGTCCTGGCCGGCGGGCCCCCGCGCTCCCTCGCAGCCCACCCACGTCACGGTGCCAACCAGGAGCAGCGCGCCGCTAGCGCGGCCCAACAGACGAGAAGCCATGCAGTGCATCCTCCAGAGGGGGTGCGCACCGCGCCCGGACTTCGGGCGGCCATGCGCGGGCGCATCCTCACGGAGGTCGTGTGGCGCGGGCTTGAGCAGCGCGTCACTTCTTCATGGCGGCGGGCCCCGCGCGCGACAGCCGCGCGACAACCGCCCACGGCGGCGTCACGGCGCGATGGGAATCGTGCTCACGCCCTCGAACTCCACCGCGCCGCCCCGGACGATGCCGTTCGCCTGGCACCAGCCGCCCGGCACCTCCAGCACGTACTGGCTAGGGATGCCCACCGAGCGGTTCGCCAGCGTGCGCGGCTCCGCGTTCTCGATGATGCCGACGATGCGGTGCTCGGAGGTGATGAACAGCATGTCCAGCGGGATGAGCGTGTTGCGCATCCAGAAGCCCCGCACCTCCTCCTCCGGGAAGAGGAAGAGCATGCCCTGGCCCGCGGGCAGCGACTTGCGCCACATGAGGCCGCGCGTGCGCGCATCCCCCGTGGCGGCGACCTCCACCTCCACGCGGTGCACGCCTCCGTAGGCGTCCTTCAGCCGCACGTGCGCGCGCGGCAGCCCTGGCATCACGTAGTCCTCCGCTGACACGTCCTTCGAGCGCGCTCGCGCAGGGGCGGGCGCGGGCTTCGGGGGCGCGGCGGGCGCTTCCTGACACGCGCCGACCGCCAACGCCAGCGCCAGCACCCACGCGACGCGCGACTTCATGGGTGCTGGGGATGCAGCGGCTTGTTGAGCAGCTTCTCCGTCAGCTCGGAGCCCAGGCTGTCGGACATCAGCCGCTCCACCAGGGTCTCGAAGTCCACGCGCTGGGACTCGCTGCTGTAGATGAAGCGGATGCCCATGCCGGGCTCCTCCGCGTCGCCCTTGGACCAGACGACCTCGCCCAACAGTTCGAAGGGTGCCTCGCGGTGCGGCACGGTCAGCTTGAAGAGGAAGCGCGTGCCGATGGGCAGCGGCTTCTTCGTCTTGATGAACGTTCCGCCCTTGCTGATGTTCTTCGTGTAGTCGGCGAAGAACGAATTGAGCTTCTTGTAGTCGACCTTCAGCTCGATGGGCGCACGACCATGGGTGCGCAGTTCGGATCCGCTCTTCTGTTCGGACATGCGGTCGGGGAGTATAGGGGACGCCATGCGGCAAGTCCTCCCCCGCGCCCGCGGTCTGTTGGGCCGTCCCGCCGTCCTGGCCACCGTGCTGCTGCTCGCCGGTGGGGGGTCGGCCCTCGTCCTCGTCCCCCTCTTCGGGGTGCCCGGCTTTGAACTGGGCCTCGCCCTGGCCATCGCCGTCGGCCTGCTCGGAGGAGGGACGGGCATCGCCGCCGCCGCCCAGGAGCGCCGCATCCTCACCGGCGCCCTCCCCCGTCCCGCCCGGGCGGAAGCCTCCGCCCTGCCCGGAACCGCCGTGGGCCGGGCCCTGGGCGCCAGCGTCCTCCTGAACCTGGGGGTGCTCGTTCCCCCCTTCGTGTGCGCCCTGCTCTTCGCCCGCTTCCGCACCGCGTGCGACCCGTTCGAGCTGGCGGGCTTCTACCCCCTGCTCACCCTTCCCTCCGCCCTCCTGGCCTCCTCGGCGGGCGTCTTCCTGGGCTTCGCGACGGCCCGTCCCCGGGGCGCGGCGGGCCTGTACGCGCTGCTGCTGCTGGCTTCACTCGTCGTCACGGTGCAGCCCATCGTCTTCGGGCCCCAGGTGTTCGCCTTCAACGTCTTCCTGGGTCACCTGCCCGGTCCGCTCTACGACGAGGCCCTCCAGATGACGGCCGCGCTGGGCTGGTTCCGCGTGGAGACGCTGCTGTGGGCGTGCGCCTTCGTGGGGCTCGCCCTGGCGCTGCTCGACGTGCGCACCGGACGGCTCGCGCTCAAGGGCGCGCGCGTGGGGGGGCTGGGGCTCGTCGCGCTCTGCGCCGTGGGCATCGGGATGCTGGAGGCGCGCGCGCCCCAACTGGGGCTGCGCATGACGGACGCGTACCTGGCGGAGGAGCTGGGCGGCGTGCGGGAGACGGAGCACTTCGTCCTGCACTACCCGCGCGGCAAGGCCCGCGAGGACGTGGACCGGATGGCCCGCGACCTGGAGTTCCGCTACGCCCAGACGAAGCGCTTCCTGGGCGTGGCCCCCACGGAGCGCGTGCGCGTGTGGCTCTACCGCTCCGAGGACGAGAAGCAGCGGCTGGTGGGCGCCGGCCGCACCCAGTACGCCAAGCCCTGGCGCACGGAGCTGCACATCCAGGACAAGCCCTTCCCCCACTCCACGCTGCACCACGAGCTGGCGCACGTGATGGCGGGCCCCGCCGGTTCAGGCTTCTTCCGCGTCACCACCCGGCTGGGCGTGTGGCCGCTGATGGGCCTCATCGAGGGCATCGCCGTGGCCGCGGACGACCCCGTGCAGGGGGAGCTCACCCTGCACCAGTGGGCCGCGGGCATGCGCCGGCAGGGCATTGCCCCGGACATGCGCGACATCATGGGGCCCCGGGGCTTCTACCAGTCCGCCCCGGCGCGCGCGTACACCGTGGCGGGCTCGTTCCTGCGCTACCTGGCGGACACCTACGGCGCGGACCGGCTGAGGACCGTCTACGCGCACGCGGACTTCGACGCGGCCTACGGGCGGCCCCTGGGCGAGCTCGTCACCGAATGGGAGCGCACCCTGGACGCGCTGCCCCTGGATGACTCCACGCTCGCGCGCGCCTTCGCCCGCTTCCGCGCGGGCAGCCTCTTCTCCCGCGCCTGCGCCCGCGAGGTGGCCCGGCTGTCCGAGTCCGCCCGTGAAGCGCTCGCCAGCGACCCGCAGGACGCGCTCGAGCGCTACCAGCGCGCCGCCGCCCTCCAGCCCGAGGAGCCCTCCTTCCAGCTGGGACAGGCCGCCGCCCTGGATGCCCTGGAGCGCCCGGCCGACGCGGCCGGCGTGCTGGACTCGCTCGCCGAGCAGGTGAAGGACCGGCCGGCGCTCGCCGCGGAGGTGGCCATGGCCCGCGCGGACGTGGCCCTCCACCTCGACAACGTGGACGCGTCCCGCGCGTTCCTTACGGCCGCGCTCGCGCTGGACGCGGGGCCAGAGGTGACGCGCACCGCGCAGGTGAAGCTGGCCGCCCTGGAGTCGCCGTCGCGCCGGGCCCCCATCGAGGCGTACTTCCGCGCGCCGCATGAGGAATTGCGCCTGCTGCTGCTGGACCGCGCCCTGCTCATCTCGCCCCAGGACCCCTGGCTGCGCTACCTGCTGGGGCGCAGGCTGCACCAGGTGGGTGCGCCGGCACTCGCGGCGGAGCAGTTGCAACGGGCCCTGTCGGACACCGGACTGCCGGAGGCCATCCGCCGGGAGGCCATCCGCCTGAAGATTGAAGCAGGCTACCTGGCGGGCGACTGCGGCGCCGTGCGGCATGAGGTGGGGGCGCTGCCGGACTACGGCGCCGCCTTCCGCGCGTCCGCCACCGAGTGGCGCGAGCGATGTGACTTCGAGCAGACGACCTTTCGCGGGCCCCTGGTGCCGCGACAGGCTTTCCGCTAGACGCGGGCGACACATTCCGGAGGTGGACGGAGCATGCAGTTCGTCAAGAAGCAGCGGATCCAGGGCACGGTGGACGAGGTGGAGCGTGCGCTCCTCGACGAGCGCTACTTCCCGTTCCTCCTGCAGCACCACGGCGTGCTGCTGGAGCTGCAGCCCCTGGAGGTGAAGACGGACGGGGACCGCGTGCACCGCCGCATCCGCTACCGCCCCAAGCCCGTCATCGCCACCATCGGCACCAAGAAGGTGCCGCCGGAGTGGTTCGCCTTCATCGAGACGTCCACCTACGACAAGCGCAAGAAGGAGCTGTCGTTCACCAACACGCCCACCTCCCAGACCATCTCCAACATGATGGTCAACACCGGCGTGCTGCGCCTGCGGGCCGTGGGTAACGAGACGGAGCGCACCATGGACGGGGAGATCAAGCTCAAGCTCCCCTTCCTGCTCAAGGCCGTGGCGTTCATCGGGGAGAAGGTCATCGAATCCGAGGGCCTGAAGATCCTCGACAACGAGGTGCCCGTCCTCAACCGCTTCATCGCTGAAGTCATCCGCGCCAAATAGTCAAAGCGCACGGTGCGGGCGGGGCCTGGGAATGGGTTGACACCCATGTGGTTGAACCCATAAGGCCCCGCCATGAACCCACGCTTCCCAGCCCTCTGCGCCGTCTTCCTCCTGGCCGCGTGCGCCCCGAAGCGCATCCCCGGCACGGAGTTGCAGGACACCGACGACACCCGCGCCATCCTCGGCGTCATGGAGCGCTACCGCGCCGCCCTGGAGGCCCGCGACGCGAAGGCCATCCAGGCCCTGGTGTCCCCGAAGTTCCGCGACGACGGCGGCACCGAGGACGTGTCGGACGACCTCACCGCCGAGAACCTGGGCGCGCACATGCAGGCGCTCTTCCAGAAGGTGCAGAACCCCAAGGTGGAGATCAACGTCCGCCGCGTGGAGATTGGCGAGGGCGAGGAGGTCGCCGCCGCCATCTACTACTGGAACGCGTCCTGGCGCATGCCCGGCCTCAACGCCCGGCCCCAGCAGGACTCGGAGCTGGAGCAGATGGTGTTCCAGAAGGTCGACAACGAGTGGAAGATCCTCTCCGGCATCTAGCCGCCCGCCGCGCGCGCATCACGTCCCCGTGAGCGCGCGCAGCCCGTCCGGCCCCATCCCGCCCAGGGCCCGCGCCCGGGCCAGGTAGGTGCGGAAGTCCTTGGGCGCGAGCTTGTCCGCGCCCAGCGGCGACAGGTGGTAGTCGCGGATGCGGCTCGCGGTGAAGCGCACCGCGCCGTAGAGGGCGTGGCCGTACAGCGCGGCCCGCTCCACCTCCGCCAGCGGCCGGGCGTCCTGGTAGCCGCGCAGGAAGGCCTGGCAGAGCGCCGGCTGGTACGTCCCCTCGAAGCACCACGCGTTGAGGGTGATGGCCACGTCGCGCGCGTACGCGTCCACGCACGCCATCTCGAAGTCGAAGAAGGCCCCCACGCGGTCGCCCAGCCACTTCACGTTGTCCAGGAAGAGGTCCGCGTGGATGACGCCCCGGGGTTCCAGCCCCGGGTGCGCGGCTTCCGCGCGGGTGAGCAGCCCCTCCAGCTCCGCCGCCACCGACGCCAGCTCCGGCTCCGGTCGCTCCCGCAGCCCCGTGAGCCAGCCCCGCACCACCTCCGAGCCGTAGGGATTGTGCCGCGAGCCCCCGAAGGACTGCGTGGTGCGGTGCAGCTTCCCCAGTTCCGCGCCCAGTTGCTCCAGCAGGTCCGGGGTGAGCTGCGCGCGGGTGAGCTCCTCGCCGGCGAGCCACTTGAAGACGCTGATCCGCCCGCCCTCCAGCGACAGGAAGGGCGCCGGGCCCATCGGCACGAGCAGCGCCGGCGCCGGGAAGTGCGCGGCCGCCAGGTGCTCCAGGAGCGCGGCCTCGAAGCGCAGGTCCTCCTCCGAGCGCACCGTCGTGTGACGCACGAAGAAGCGGCCGGCGTCCGTCTCCAGCCGGTGGTTGGTGTTGATGGAGCCCTGCGGGATGGGCGTCATCCCGCGCACGGCGCCCAGGCCGTAGGCGTCCGCCACGCGGGTGAAGGCCTCGGGGGGAAGTGTCGTGTAGACCGCCATCGCGTGCCTCCAGGGTTTGCCGCCCTGCGTGCATCCCGCCCTGGCCGTTGACACCCCGGGGGGCCGGACCTATCTGTCCATCCCCGTCTTACTTCGCATAACTGTCTGAAAACCTTCAATATTTGCGCGTGAGGCCACCCCCATGGACACGTCGGGTCGCGGTGACTGGAAGCGTCGCGAGGGACTGGGCAGCGCCCTGCTCCAGATTGGCGTCGTCGCGGTGGTGCTCGCGGCGGCGGTGGCGTGGTTCGTCCACCGGGGTCAGGTGCGCCAGGAGGTGGACGCGCACCTGCGCACGGCGCGCGCCGCCGCCCTGAAGGGCAACCCGGGCGACCTCGCGATGGCGCAGCAGCAGTTGGAGACGCTCTTCACGCTCTCCCCCGACTCGCGCGACGCGCGGGCGCTGTCCGCGGACATCCAGGCGGAGCTGTGGCTGGACCACCACGTGCCCGGCGCCGACCAGAAGGCCCGGGAGCAGTTGGAGCGCGCGGAGGCCATGGGCTCCCGCTCCGGCGAGCGCTACGGCGCGCGCGCCCTGCTGCTCGTGGGCGAGGGCAAGACGGAGGAGGCTCGGAAGCTGCTGGAGGAGCTCCAGGCGCAGGGCGCCAACAGCCCCAAGCTGACGCTGGCCCAGGCGCGGCTGCTGCAGCGGCAGGGGCGGCTGTCGGAGGCGCGCATCGCGTTCGCCCGCGCGGCGGAGGGCGCCTGGAGGGATCCGCGCTACTCGGCCGCCTATGGCGAGGCGCTGCTCGACGAGGGGCTGTTTCCCCAGGCGGTGGAGGCCTTCTCCCGCGCCACCACCGCGAACCCGGACCACCTGCTGTCGCGGGTGACGTCCGCGCTGGCGCAGCTGTACTCGGGCAGGAACCCGGACAGCGTGAAGGCGACGCTGGACGAGCTGCGCTCGAACAGCAAGCCGCTGACGCCCGTGCTCCAGGCCCGCCTCGCGGTGGCGCAGGCGGAGCTGGCCCTGACGAAGAGCGCGCCCGACGAGGCGCTGGCCCAGACGGACGCGGCGCTCAAGGCCTGGCCGGAGGAGCACTACGCCCTCTTCACCCGGGCGCGCGCGCTGGCGGCGAAGCACGCCCCCGAGGCCCGTCAGGCCTTCGAGGCGGCCGTGGCGAAGCGGCCCACCGCGCCGCTGCTGGCGCTGGACGGCGCGCGCCTGCTCCAGGCGCAGGGCGACGGCGAGGGCGCGCTGGCGCTGCTGGACACCTATGAGAAGACCTTCCGCGAGGTGAAGGTACAGACGACAGACGGCAAGTCGGTGCCCGCGCTGGACCGCGATGACCGCTACTGGCTGGCGCGCGGCGGCGTGATGGAGCTCGCGGGCCGGCAGGACGACGCGCTCGCCGCCTACGACAAGGCGCTCGCGGCGCGCGGCGTGGGGCTGGCCCGGGCGCAATACGCCAAGGGCGCGCTGCTGCTCGCGCGCAAGGACTTCGAGGGCGCGCGGACGCTGCTCAGCCAGGTGGCCCCGGACACCGGCGCGGGCAACATGCCGGAGGCGTACGCGGCGCTGGGCGAGCTGCTCTTCGCCCAGGGCGACTTCGCCGCCGGGTGCCAGCAGCACTACTTCGCGCTCGTGCGCGCCCGCGCCCAGGGCACGCCCGCGGAGCTCATCGCCACGCGCGCCAACGACATCAAGAAGCGCCTGGAGACGTCGGGGCAGCCCGCCATGGCCAAGGCGTGGCTCACCGAAGCGGGGCCGCTGTTCCAGCAGCAGTAGCGGGCCTGGAGGCCGAGGGCTAGAGCAGCTCGGAGGGTTCCAACCGACGCTGCTTCGCCTTCACCACGCGCCACTCGCCGTCGGGCTCCTTCTCGAAGGTGCCCTCGATGGCGTAGGCGTTGAGGACGCTGTCGCGCGCCAGGTCCTCCAGCTTGTCCGCCTGCGAGCGGCCGAAGATGAAGCGCGCCTGGAAGTCGGCCTGCGTGGGCGACACCTCGCGCACGTCGATGTCGGTGGTGAAGACGCGCACCCACTGACCGCGCAGCACCTGCGCGGCCAGGATGCGGTGCACGTCCTGGCGGCTCCAGCCGTCCGTCGTCTTGAAGCGCTCGGACACGCCCTCCATCACCCCGCCGACGTCCTTGTCCTCCGCCGAGCGAGTCATCGCGATGATGCGCCGGGTGACGGCGTCCTTCACGCCGGGCTCCTCGCGGGGCCAGAGGAACAGCACCAGCGCGGCGGCGACCAGGGCCGCCATGCCGCTCACCACCCGAGAGCGCGTCAGCACCATCTCACGCCGCCCCGGTCTCCGGCTCCAGCATCATGTCGTCCGCGTCGATGATCTCCAGCGGCCGCAGCGCTTCACCAATCTGCTTCAGGCGCCGGTCCGACAGCTGCTCCAGGTACGTGCGGATGTTGGGGAAGGCCTTCACCAGCTGGTGGAAGGCGTTGCGCTCCAGCCACGCCGCCGCCGTCTTGCGCGGCACCGTCACCGTGGCCGTGGCGCGCAGGCCGGTGAGCAGTGAAATCTCCCCCGCCACCTCGCCCTCGCGCAGCACGCCCAGCGTCACCACGCCGCCGGCCGGGTCCTCCTTCTGCACCACCAGCTCCCCGGCGAGCACCAGGAAGAGGCCCGGCGAGTGCTCGCCCTCCACCAGCACCTTCTCTCCGGCCTGGAGGGCGCGGAAGGTGAAGCGCTGGAAGAGCGCGCCCCGCTCCGACTCCGGCAGTTGCTGGAACAGGGGCGAGTTCGCCATCAGGTTGCGCATCATGCGCTGCTGGGCGAAGTCCGCGAGCAGCTGCGGCACCGCCGGGTGGCTCTTGGCCACCGCGTTGAGGTGCTCGCGGCGGATCTCGAAGACCTCTGAATCCGACACCGCCGTCACCGTGGCGGTGGGCGCCGCGCCCGTCAAGAGCGCCAGCTCCCCGAAGATGGAGCCGCCGCCCAGGAAGCCCAGGGTGCGGTCCTCGCCCTCCGTGCGCCGCGTCACCTCCGCCTTGCCGGCGACGAGCACGTGCAGGTGGTCATCCGGCTCGCCCTCGCGGCTGATGACCTCCTCCGCCTTGACGGTGCGCCACACCATGCGCCCCACCAGGTCGATGAACGCGTCCCGGTCCAGGTCCGCGAACAGCGGCAGCGGCGGGCGGCCCTGCGGGTCGGCGTTGCCGCCGGTGTCCGGCGCGGCCAGCACCTCGATGGCGCGGTTGGACAGCTCCTCGCCCACCAGGCCCATCAGGTCCGTCTCCACCTTGCCGTCGTACAGGTGCTCCGGCGGCAGGGGCGGCGGCACCGCGGCACGGCCCGCGGCCCGGCGCGCGGCGCGCGAGTGCACCCGGGCCAGCGTCTCCTTCAGGCGCCGCTCGTTGGGCGACAGCTCCAGGGCCAGCTTGCACGCGGCCATCGCGCTCAAGAGGTAGTCGCGGCGCAGGAGCCCCTCCGCGCACGCGTGGTACGCGGTGACGGCGCGCTCGCGCTCCCCCAGCTCCGCCAGACACCGGGACGCCAGCATGCGCGAGCGGTGATCCGCGGGCACGCGGCGGACGGCCTCCGCGAAGACGGCGAGGGCGCGCTCGAACTGGCGCTCCTCGAACAGGTCCATGCCCAGCTCACGCAACGACGACTCGTTCATCCGGTGTCTCCAACCAGCACGACGACAAGAAACAGGAAATAAGGCCGCCCGCGGCCACGATGCACGGGCGGCCGGGGCCGGCTAGGAACCGCCGGCCTTCTGCAGATCACTCAGCGCCATCTCCGCCTTGCGCTTCACCTCGGAGCCCTCCGCGGACGACTCGATGACGATCTTGAACGTCTCCGTCGCCATGGAGGGGTCGCGGTCCCGCGCGATGTACGCCGACAGGTACAGCTCTTCCACCTTCTTCTGCAGGTCGTCCAGGCCGCTGCGCGCGCGCGAGTCGCCCGGGTTGAGGCGCAGGGCCTCGCGGTAGCTGCGGCCCGCCACCGGGTACTCCTTGCGCTTGAAGGCCGCCTGCCCCGCCGCTACCGACGCGGAGGCCAGCTCGTTGTCGAGCGTGTCCCCCAGCGTGCCCGCGAAGCCGATCTGCCGGTACACCTCCGCGGCGCGGCGCAGGGGCTTCACGGAGGCCTCCAGCGAGTTGCTCTCGTACTTGCGCTGGCCCTCTTCAAAGGCGGCGCGGAACTGGGGGATGAGCTTCTTGAGCGACCGGGCCCGGTTCTGGATGTCCGCCTCCGCCCGGTACTTGTCCATCACCCGGTCCACCTCCAGCGTCGCGCGCTGGAAGTCCCCGCCGTTGAAGCGGCGCTCCACGTCCTCGAAGGCCTGCGCCACGAACTCCGCGCGCCGCTGCTTCGCGTTCTCCGCCGCCGCGGCCTGACGCGCGCCGGCCTGCCGCGCCGCGGTCGCCGCCTCCTTGTCGAGCTGCGCTTGCAACTCCATGAGCCGCTGCTCGTAGAGGGGCCGGGTGTTGTCCGGCAGCGCGGCGATGAGCGGCTTCGCGCTCTCCGGGTTGCGCTCCGCCAGCGCCGCGTCCGCCAGCCCCACCATGTACGTCTGCTCCTTCGCGTCCAGGTCCACCTTGAGCTTGTCGCGCTCGACGTCCGTCTTCGCGGTGCCCTCCGGCGTGTCCTTCAGCTTCTGGCGCGCGTCGTCGAAGCGGTTCTGCGCGATGAGCGCCCGGACCTCCTTGAAGGCCTCCAGGATGTCCTGCTGCCGCTGCGCGGCCTTGCCCACGCCGTCCACGTCGATGCCCGCGCGCAGCTTCTCCGCCTCGGCCGCGAAGCGCACGGCGTCCGGGTAGTCGCCGTCGCGCACCTTGTCGCGCGCGCGCTGCATCAGCTCCGTGGCGCGCGCCAGGTTCGGATCCACCGGGGGCTTGGGAGGCGGCCCCTTGCGCGACATCGCCAGGCCTGCGAGCAGCATCACCAGCAGCAGGCCGCCCACCGCCAGGCCCACCTTCTGCTTGAAGTCCAGCCGGATGCCGCCCTCGCGCGCCGGCGAGCGCACCGGGCGCGGCCGGGGCACGCCCGTCTTGCGCGCCTTCTCGTCGCGCAGCAGGTCCGCGACCTTGTAGTTCGCGTTCGTCTTCTCATCCAGGCGCGGGTCCTTCTTCTCCTCCTTCTTCTCCTCCTTGGCCGCGTCCTCGCCGGACTCCGCCTTGGCGCGCATCTCCTTGATGAGCTCGCTCTCGTCCACGAAGCGCAGCCGGGTCTTGCCCACGGAGATCTCATCCCCGTGCTTCAGGATGCACTCGTCCACCTTCTGGTCGTTCACCTGGGTGCCGCTGATGCCGCCCAGGTCGCGCATGACGACGCCCTTCTCGCCGTACACCAGCTCCAGGTGGCGGCGGGACACCGTCTTGTCCTCCAGGGCGAAGTCGCAGTCCGTGCTGCGCCCCACCACCATGCGCACGCCCTTGAAGCGCTTCTTGCGCCCCTTGTCCGGCCCGTCCAGCACCAGCACCAGCACGGGGGGACCGGCGCGCGTCGTCTCGGAGTTGTCCTCGTCCTCGTCCTCGGCGGGCGCCGGCTCCTCCGCGCGCACGTCCCCCATGGACGCCACGCGCGTCTCACCCGTGCGCGAGCGCTGGGGCTCCACGTCCCCGTACAGCTCCGGGTCTCCGCGCTCCTGGCTGTCGTCCTCCCCCTCGGGGGCGGACCAGTCCTCGTCCGGGACGGCCACACGCCGGGAGGAACCTCCGGCGGAAGAGGAGGGACGGCGTTCCGCCGTCGAGCCACCAGCAGGACGGCCGGTGCCCGAACGCGACGACGGTGATGGACGGCGAGGAGGCATGGATGGGTCCAGGTTGAAGCGGTCGACATCTTAGAGCGCCGTCCCCCACCGTGGGAATGCGCTCCGACCGTTCCTTTCAGGGAAGACCGGGCCCCCGCGGACCGTTGGCCCGCACGCCGTCCCGTCCCGATGTAGGTTTCTCCCATCCCCGCTCCCTCCAGGAGACCCCTCCATGCCCGCAGCCC
>NZ_RAWB01000153.1 GCF_003612055.1 Corallococcus llansteffanensis | reverse complement strand
GGGCGGGGCCTGGCAGTCGCGTTGTCTCCGACTGTCGTCGTGCTTACGCTCTTCGTCGGAGGACCACCGGGGAGAGCGTCATGGGAGACTGGGGCCGAGCGGAGTATCTGGCGCGCCAGGGCATCCGGGATCGACGGGTGCTCGCGGCGATCGCGAACCTGAATCGTGCGGACTTCGTGCCCATCGAAGAACGGGACGTGGCCCACCGGGATGTGCCGCTGCCCATCGGCTACGGGCAGACCATCAGCCAGCCCTACGTGGTCGCCCTGATGAGCGAGGCCCTGCGCCTGCAAGGCGGCGAGCGCGTGCTGGAGATTGGCACCGGGTCCGGCTACCAGACGGCGGTGCTCTCCCTGCTGGCCCGCGAGGTCTTCACGGTGGAGATCGTCTCGGAGCTGGCCCGGCCCGCCCGGCGCCTCCTGCACCGGCTGGGCTTCTCCAACGTGTACTTCCGGGAAGGTGATGGGGCGCGGGGCTGGCCCGAGGCCGCACCCTTCGACGCCATCATCGCCACCGCCGCGCCCCCGGAGATTCCCCGCGAGCTCCTGCGGCAGCTCAAGCACGGCGGCCGCATGGTCATCCCCGTGGGAGGCGTGGACGAGACCCAGGAGCTCTTGCGCATCCGTCGCGGTCGGCCCGGACTGCTGCCCCAGGTCGAGCGCCTGCTGCCGGTGCGCTTCGTCCCGATGACGGGGCAGGCGGCGCCCGCGCATTGAGCGGTGCGCTGGTTGGCCTCCCTCCGGCGCACCCCTCATTTCCCGGGTCGCGTTGCCGTGCGGGGAGGGGACCGATAACGTCCGGCCATGATCATCTGCCCGGTCTGCGACCACGTGCAGTCGGAAGGCGAAGAGTGCGACGGCTGTGGCAAGCGCTTCCCCGGCCTCGTGGACACGGAGGAGCCCGTCGTCGTCCCCCTGCTGGAGCTGGAGCTGACGCACCACGCGGGCGGCCGCGTGGAGGTGCAGTCGGCGCCCCTGCCGGAGCTGGACCTGACGCGGCTGCGCTCGGGGCCGGACCTGCCGTCCATGTCGGTGCCCGACCTGGAGCTGACGAGCGCGGGCGCGACGGGCGAGGTGCCGGTCGCTCCCATGGCGGACCTGGACACGGGCCGCGCGCCGGATGACGGCGTGCGCACCGAAGCGCCCCTGGGGCCGGTGACGTGCCGCTACTGTCGCCACGTGCAGGCCGAAGGGCTCTTTTGTGACGGCTGCGGCATGCGGCTGCCCCGCGCGCGCCTAGCGCAGGAGGCGCCCGTGAAGGGCCGCGTGGCGGAAGGGGAGCGGGTCCCCTGTCCCTCCTGCCACACGCCGTCCTTTCCGGGCCGCGCGTGCGTGGCCTGTGGCACGAAGGTGCAGGTGGAGGAGTGACGGCCGGCGCGCTGAAGGCGGGCTACGCCTGCGCCGAGGGCTGCGGCTTCACGGCGTCCCTCTGGGACGTCGTCTACCGCTGCCCCCGGTGCGAGGGCCTGCTGGAGGTGGCCCACGACGAGGCCGCCCTGCGCGCCGTGCCCGCGGCCGAGTGGAAGCGCCGCTTCGAGTCCCGGTTCGCGACGTCGCGGCTGCCGGACGGCTCCGGGGTGTGGGGCAAGCGCGAGTGGGCGCTGCCCGAGCTGCCGGTGGAGGACATCGTCTCGCTGGGCGAGGGGCGCGTGCCGCTCAAGCCGCTGCCCCGCATGGCGGCGGAGCTGGGGCTGGGGTCGCTGATGTTGAAGGAGTGCGGCGTCTCCCCGACGGGCAGCTTCAAGGACTGGGGCATGACGGTCCTCGTGTCCGCGGTGAAGCACCTGCGCGCGCGGGGCACGCCCATCCGCGCGGTGGCGTGCGCGTCCACGGGTGACACGTCCGCGGCGCTGTCCGCGTACGCGGCGGCGGCGGGCATCCCGGCGGTGGTGTTCCTGCCGAAGAACAAGGTGTCGCTCGCGCAGCTCGTGCAGCCCATCGCCAACGGGGCGCGGGTGCTGTCGCTGGACACGGACTTCGACGGCTGCATGAAGCTGGTGCAGGCGGTGACGGCGGACACGGGGCTGTACCTGGCGAACTCGATGAACTCGCTGCGCATCGAGGGCCAGAAGATGATCGCCGTGGAGCTGTGCCAGGACCTGGGCTGGGAGCCGCCGGACTGGATCGTCATCCCGGGCGGCAACCTGGGCAACGCGAGCGCCCTGGGGCGAGGCCTGGAGCTGATGCACACGCTGGGGCTCATCACCCGCCGGCCGCGCATCGCGGTGGCGCAGGCGCAGCGGGCCAACCCCCTGTCGCGCTCGTTCCGGGGAGGCTTCCAGGAGCTGACGCCGATTCAGGCGGGGGCCACGCTCGCGTCCGCCATCCAGATTGGCAACCCGGTGTCCTTCCGCCGCGCGGTGAAGATGCTGCGCGCCTTCGACGGCGTGGTGGAGGAGGCGACGGAGTCGGAGCTGGCGAACGCCGCGGCCCGCGCGGATCGCGAGGGCACCTTCGCCTGTCCGCAGACGGGCGTGGCGCTGGCGGCGGTGGAGAAGCTGGTGGCCCAGGGTGTGATCGCGAAGGGCGCCAGCGTCGCGGTGGTGGCCACCGCGCACGGCCTGAAGTTCGCCGACTTCAAGGTGGGCTACCACCGGGGGACGCTGGCGGACGTGACGGCCGCGCATGCGAACCCGCCGGTGGAGCTGCCCGCGGACCTGTCGTCGGTGCGCGCGGCCTTGAAGGACCTGGGCTGACAGCGCGCGGGCCTAGCGCACGCCCAGCCAGGCCCCCAGGCGTGGCGTCCTTGAGACGAGGAGCAGCAGCGCCCCCGTTCCGCCGAACGTCATCACGAGCATGAAGACGAGCCGCGCGGACGGCGGCCACCCAAGCCGCGGCGCGAGGAGCTCCGCGGTGAGCAGGAACAGCGCGTGCGCCAGATAGAAGCCGTACGCGTAGGACTGGCCGAAGCGCGTGAGTCCCATGGACACGGTGGCGGACAGGCGTGACAGCAGCCAGTCCTTGTGCACGATGACCGCCGCGAACAGGGCCACGCCGTAGAGCAGGTTGCCCACGCGCCAGTTGGAGTGCGCGAGCAGCTCCGGCACGCCCTGGCCCATCCAGTAGCGGACCTCCAGCGTGTTGAGCCCCGCCGCGAGCGCCGGCAGCCCCAGGCCCCACACCGCGAACGTCGTCAGCGAGGGACGCGAGGGCAGCAGCGTCTGGAGCAGCGGCCACGTCGCGCCGAGCACCATCAGGTCCAACCAGAAGGGCGCCGCCAATCCCATCCATGCACCGATGGCGGCCCGGCTCGGCTGGAACATGAACCCCGTCACGGCGGCCTTGAGCGCGAACACCGCGACGACGAGCCCGAGCGCCCGGGCCGGCCGCCCCGCCGTGAGTCGCTCCACGGCGCGGTGCACGCGCGGGAAGAGGGGCTCCATCTGGAGCAGCACCAGCATGAACCACAGGTGCACGGCGAGCATCACGGTGGCCAGGGGGCTTGGGCCCAGCGGGATTCGGAAGATCCACTGCGACGCGAGCCCCTGCGACTGGAGCGCCAACCCGACGAGCCAGTACAGGCCGAGCCATGTGAACGTGGGCCGGGCGAGCAGGCCGATGCGCGAGCCCACGGACCGGACGGTCCCCTTCGCGGCGTCGCGCTCCAACCTGCGCGCCGTCAGCACCAGCGAGACGAGGAAGAGGACGGGGACGCAGAACTGACACGCATCGTGGAGGAGCTGCGCCACCGCGCGGGCCTGGGGCGCGAGGTCCGGGGCCTGCCACCACGTGGACAGCACGTGCAGCGTGCACATCGCGGTGAGCGACAGGAAGCGCAGCACGTCCAGCTCCAGCGAGCGGGCCTGCGCGGCGGTGGCGAGGACGGCCGCGTCGGACGCGGACAGGGCTTGGGGCTGGGCGTTCATCGGGTGGAGTCCTGCTGGAAGCGGCGGTGGTGCACGGCGCTCTTGCGGATGCGCCCCAGCGCGCTCATGGCGAGCGACGGCATCAGGTGCGGGCCGATGCGCGCGAGCATCGACCACGTCCACCACCAGTAGTTCGTGGCGATGGCGGGCTCCACCGTGAGGACGCGGTGCCACCAGCCATAGGGGAGGAAGAGGATCTCTCCGGCCTCCAGCACGAAGTCGTAGTCGGGCACCTGGTTGCCGGGCAGCTCGTCCGGCCTGCCGCCGTGGGGCACGAGGTCGTGGCGGCTCACCACGGACCAGACGTGATCCAACTTCGCGGGGGAGAGGACGCGGTCGCGCGAGGGCGAGTAGAGCTGCCAGCGCTTCCGTCCCACCATCACCGCGTGCATGTTGTGCGCGCGGTCCAGGTGGAGCTGGGTGAAGGTGCCGCGCGGGCCCATGAAGAAGAGCTGTTCGGTGAGCTTGCGCTGGACCTCGTAGGAGGGGAAGCGCAGGTCCTCGCGCAGCGACGGCACGCGGGTGAACAGGTCCTTGCCGATGAGGTAGCCCAGCTTCTCGGACTCGGGGCCGCGCAGCGCCTGCACGTAGTCGCGCATCGTCATCGTGCGCACGGTGCCCACGCGCTTGACGGCGCCCTTCGGGGCATCGCTGCCGTACTGGAGCCACTCGACGGGCAGCTCCAGGTCGCCGTGCTCGGAGGCGAACCAGTCGAAGGTCCATCGCTTCGCGGCGGGCCAGTCCTTCATGGCCTCGGTGAAGATGACGGGCTCCTGCGCGGAGTCCAGGGCGTCGTACAGCGTCTGCCGGCTGTAGACGGACGTGCGCATGGGCACGCGGGGCGTGAGGAAGGATGGGGAGGTCATGGGCATGGCTCCTGGGCCAGGGAAGGGGTTCAGGTTCCGGTGTGGGGTTGCGGCGTGAGGCCGAGGGGAAGTTCTGGATCCGCGTCGGGCAGGACGTGTTCGACGCGTCGCACGCTGGGGAGGAGCGTGCACGTCACCACCAGCAGCACGGTGAAGATGCCCAGCAGCAGGAAGAGCAGGGCGATGCCCCGGCCCGGTCCCATGCCGCCCAGCCACGGCGCCAGCGTGGAGGCCAGCGGACCACCCACGGCCATCAGCGGCTCGAAGACATGATCCGCGAGCGGGCCGGAGAGCAGGTACGCGACGGGGATGGAGCCGCCGGACAACGCGGAGTGCACGGCGAACACGCGGCCCTGCAACCGCGTGGGCACCTTGCGCTGCCAGATGGTCTGGTTGCAGCTCATGATGACGGGGATGGTGAAGAGGACGCCGAAGGCGCCCGCGCCCACCATCAGCGCCGACGCGCGCGTGGCGCCCAGCGCGAGGAACACGCCCTGCAGGAGCACGAAGCCGAGCACGCTCCAGATGCGGTGACGTGAACCGCCCCAGGCGAGCAGCACCAGGCTGCCGGCGAGCATGCCCAGGCCGCCCGCGGTCATCACCACGCCCAGCGTGCGCACGTCGGTGAAGGACATGACGAGCGGCGTGACGAGCACCTGGATGATGCCCAGGTTGAAGCTCATCAGCGTGATGAGGACCTGGAGGCCGAAGAGGCCCGGCCGCTCGCGGATGTAGCGCCAGCCCACCGCCGCGTCCTGGAGTGCGCGGCCTCCCATGGAGGAGCCCGCGGGCGCGGCTTCCTTCGGCGGCGCGGCCGGCATGGGGATGAGCGCCAGCACCACCAGGGAGAAGCTGAAGGTGACGACGTCGATGGCGAGCAGGCCGGTGACGCCGATGACGGGCATCAGCATGCCGGACAGGAGCGGCGCGACGATGTAGCCCAGCGCCATGCCCAGCTGCATGAGGCCGTTGGCGCGCGGAAGCTGCTCTGTCGACACCATCAGCGTCGTGGCCTTGGGGAAGGCCGGCAGGTGGATGCTGTTGAACGCCGCGCCGCCCGCGACGAGCGCGAGGATGGCGCCCACGCCCAGGTGGTCCGTGTAGAGCAGCAGCGCGATGAGCAGCGTGCACACGCCGCCGCCCGCGTGGCCCAGCATCATCACCTTGCGCAGGTCGTGCCGGTCCACCACGCCGCCCAGGAGCGGCGCCACCAGCACGCCCGGCGCGAAGCTGGCGAGCGCGATGAGCGAGTAGAGCGACGTGGACTTCGTGTGCTCGTACATCCACACGCCCAGGCCGAAGCCGGTCAGGTGCGTGCCGATGGCCGACACCGTCTGGGCGACCCACAGCAACACGTACCGGGGGAAGTGCTGGAGCGGAGGCTCCAGCGCGGAGGTGCCGGCCGGAGCCATCAGGTGCCGTCCTCGGCCTTCGACTTCGCCGCTTCGCGCTGGAGCCGCTCGTGGTTGTTGTCGATGCCGTGGCGCGCGTCCGCGAGCACGTTGATGTCGAACTCCTGGTAGCCGAACGAAGGCCACGAGCGCAGCAGCGACAGGAGCGCCTCGTGAGACTCCGCGTTGGCGATGCACATGCCCGCGCGGGGCAGCAGGTAGTACGCGCAGTCGAAGGTTCCGTCGGACAGGCGCGCGCCCACCCACTCGCGCACGGCGCGGTTGAGCGAGGCGGGGTCCGGCGGGTACGGGCCGTTGGGACGGTCCCTGGCGATGATGAGGAACTTCATGGTGGGCAGGCTCCTGCGACGTCGGACGTCGCGGGTGGAAGGTCGGGGTCAGGACTGGGACAGGCGCGCGTAAACAGCGAGCGTCGCGCGGGCCATGGTGGCGCGGTCGAAGCGCGCCTCCGCGACGCGGCGCCCTGACTCGCGCAGGGTGTTGGCGAGCCCCGGCTCCCAGAGGACCCGAAGCTGCGCCCACGCGAGCTCCGAGTCGTCCAGGCGCAGGCGCCCGTCCGCATCGCGGTGGACGGGGACGAGGAGGCCGGAGCCTTCGTCCTGGAGGATCTCCGCGGGGCCTCCGGAGGCGACGGCCACCACGGGGCTGCCCGCGGCCATCGGCTCCACCACGGCGTAGCCGAAGGGCTCGTAGAGCGACGGCACCACGGTCAGCTCGGACAGGTGGTAGAGCGCGGCGAGCTGTTCACGCGACAGGTTGCCCAGGCGCTTCACGTTCGACTTCAGCACCGGGTGCTGGGCCTCCAGCGCGGCCACCTCGTCCGCGATCTGCTGGGACTCGCTCGTACCCTGCTGACCCTGGGCGTGGACGTACTGCATGTCCATGCCGGCCAGCGCATAGGTGATGTCGGGCTGGGCCTTGAGGACCCGCAGGGCGGAGCGCAGCAGCGGCACCACGCCCTTCTGGAAGGTGGGGCGGCCCGCGAAGGCCACCACGCGGCCCTGGAGGCCCCACTGCTCGCGCAGCGCGGTCAGCGTCTCGGGCGCGGGCGGCTTCTGGAAGAGGCCGGTGTCGAAGCCGTTGTGGACCACGGCGATCTTCTCCAGCGGGACCCCGAGCGACTCGTGGAGCACGTCGCGGATGGACGCGCTGACGGCGATGAGGGCGGTGGCCGCGTGGCAGAACTGCTTCTCCACCGCGCCCACGGCATCGAGGGCCACGGAGCCCCACCAGCGGCGCAGGGGCAGGTGCAGCATGTGCACGCTGACGAGCAGCTTCGCGCCCAGCCGCTGCTGGACCTGGAGCGCCGCGGGCACCATCCAGAAGTCGTGGCAGTGCAGCACGTCCGGCTTCTCACCGGTGCGCTCCGCCAGCGCGAGGATGTACGCGGCCAGCTCCTCGTTGAAGCGCTGGAGCTGCTGCGCTGTGGGGCTGCCGTCCGCGCCCAGGGGCATCTGGAGGATGGCGGCGCTCGGTTGGAGGCGGTGGACGCGGCCCTCCACGACGCTCGGCTTCGTGAGGCGGGAGGTGATGACGGTCGGCTGACAGCCGAGTGCTTCGAGCCCGGCGACCAGCTCCTGGGTGTGCGTGTAGAGGCCGCCGACGGAGACCTCGCCGGGTTCGGGGTACTGGGGCGTGAGCAGGTAGACGCGCGGTGACATGGAGAGGCTCAGGAGCGGGAGGGAGGGACGGAGAGGGCGCGCCGCAGGGCCTGGAGCAGGCCGCGGGGTGTGCCCTTGAGGAAGAAGTGGTCGCCCAGGAACGTGCGCGACGTGAAGGGGCCGGAGGACAGCGCGCGCCAGGCCTTCGTCGCGTCGTCCGGCACGTAGTCCTCGCTGCCCCGGAAGGCGGACAGGGGGCAGGTGAGCGGCGGGCCCGGCGTGAAGACGTAGCCCTCGCACACGGCGGTGTCGGCGAGCACCACGTCGCGCACCAGCGCGAGCAGCTCCTCACCCATGCCCTGGGGAAGGGCCAGGGCCGTCTCGCGACGTCGGGCCTCGCTCGCGTCGATGTCGTGCGTGGCGGCCGTCATGGGGGTTGCCGCGAGCGTGTGAGGCGCGCGGTAGCTGGCGACGAAGAGGTGCACGGGGCCGGAGAGCCCACGGGAGCGCAGCGCGCGGGACAGCTCGAAGGCGAGCAGCGCGCCCATGCTGTGACCGAAGAGGGCGAAGGGCCGGTCCGCGTGACGGGCCACCGCGTCCGCCAGGGCTTCCACCAGGGGGCGAAGGTCGCGCAGGGGCGGCTCGTTCAGGCGGGACTCGCGGCCGGGGAGCTGGAGCGGGCAGACCTCGATGTCCGTGCCCAGCTCCGCCTGCCAGGTGCGGAACAGCGATGCGCTGCCACCGGCATGGGGCAGGCAGAACAGGCGCAGGCGCGCATGCGGCTGCGGAACGTGGAAGGCGAGCCACGGATCCGCGAGCGTCCGTGGAGCGGAGGGCGTCGACTCGGAGACGGCTGGCGCGCTCATGACACGGCCTCCGGGGATGCGGAGCTGCGCGGCGTCAGTGCGCAAAGCCCTGTGGCGGACGCGCCCATGACACGGCCTCCTGATTCACGGAGGACACGGGCGAACGTGGCGGCGCGCTGCGTGCGGTTCGCGGCGAGCCTCCGGGCTGGACCGGAGTCGGCTCGCGTCGCGGCGTTGGATGAGCGTCCGTTCATGACACGGCCTCCTGGTTCACGGAGACATGCGGGAACGGTGGAGGCGCACCGAGGAGCGTGCGGTAGACGGCGAGGTTCGCGGCGATCATCCGCTCCAGGCCGAAGTGCTCCAGCACGCGCTGCTGGCCGGCCTCGCCCATGCGCCGGGCCCGCGCCGGATCCTCCAGCAGGGAGAGCTGCGCGGCGGCGAAGGCGTCCACGTCCACCTCGCGCAGGTCGCCCTGGCCCGACGGACGCACCGGCACGAGAAGCCCCGTCTCCCCGGGGACGACGATCTCCGACGGTCCTCCGGAGCGCGTGGCCACGAGCGGAAGGCCCGACGCCATCTGTTCGATGGCGGTGTAGCCGAAGGGCTCGTAGATGGAGGGCACCACCGCGATGTCGGCGATGCGGTGAAGGAGCCCGAGCTGCGGCCGGGGCAGCTTCCCCAGCAGCTTCACGCGGCCCAGGATGGATGCGTACCGGCGCGACAGCTCCTGCACCATCTGCGTGGACTCGCGCGAGTCCGTGCCGCCCGCGAGGAGGAAGCACGTGGCGGGGCGTTCTGCGAGCACGCGCTCGGCGGCGGCGAAGATGGCGGAGATGCCCTTCTGCGGGTGCAGGCGCCCCGTGTAGAGCACCACCCGGTCATCAGGCCCCGCCACCGTGGCGCGCAGGCGTGCATAGGTTTCTGGCGAGTGGGCCGGCTGGAGGTTGGGCCGTGCGTCCATGGCGCAGTGGATGGTGTGCAGGAGCGCACCGGGCATCCCGTACGTGTCGCGGATGAGCTGCGACATGGACGCGCTCACGGAGACGATGGGCGTGGCGCCGTCGTAGAGGTGGCGCTCCTCCTCCAGGATCTCAGGGTCGGGCGTCTGTCCCCACCAGCGCTCTGCGGGCTCGGAGATGTAGTGGGTGGTGCCCAGCACCGGCACGCCGGACTCGCGGCCCAACTGCCGCGCCGCGCGCGAGGTGTGCCACTGGTGGAAGTGGATGACGTCCGGGCGCTCTTCGCGCAGGCGCTCGCGGCCGTGCACGAGCAGGTCCTCGTTGAAGGCGCGGAGGCCCTGCACCAGCGACAGTCGGCCTGCCTGGGCGAGGCTCGCGCGGCTGGGCGGCACCAGGTGCACGGTGAGGTTCGGCTCGCGCAGCACCGTGGGCTCGCCCGGCGTGTACGCGAGCACGGTGACGCGACAGCCCGCGCGAGCCAGGCCCGTGGCCAGTTCGTAGACGTAGGTGCCCACGCCGCCAGCGACGTTGGGCGTGTACTCCATGGCGAGCAGGAGCACGGTGAGGGGCACGGAAGGGGGGCGTCCCATGGGTTTGCGATCTCCTAGCGGGCAGCGACAGGGGCTTCGGGGCAGAGGTCCGCCAACATGCGCAGCAGGGCCGCGGTCTGCGCATCGGCGTGGGAGGGGTGCTCACGCAGGCTGGCGATCAGCTCCGCCATGCGACCCACCGTGGGCGACTCGAACAGCGACTGGAGCGGCACGCTGAAGCCCAGCGTCTCGCGCAGCCGGCCCACCACCGTGGTGGCCAGCAACGAGTGCCCACCCAGGTCGAAGAAGTCGTCGTGCACGCCCACGGGCCGCACACCCAGCACCTCTTCCCAGAGCGAGGCCACCAGCTTCTCCTCCTCGGTGCCCGGTGCCACGTAGGCCGTGCGCAGTCCGGGGCGGGAGGGCGCGGATGCCGTCGCCTGCACCTCGGACGAAGCCACGGGCTCCGCGACACCGGAGGCGACCCGCGTGCCGGCGGGCACCCAGTGACGGCGGCGCTCGAACGGGTAGGTGGGCAACGACACGCGGCGGCGGGACTGCGCGCCATTCACGGCCGCCCAGTCCACGTCCACGCCGGCCAGCCACAGCTTGCCGACGGCGCCCATCAGGAACCGGGTGTCCGGCTGCGAGTCCTCCGGATGCCGCACGGACGTGACGAGCGCGCGCTCACGGCCCGGTCCCTGTCCCGCGAAGGTGGTCAGCGCGCGGCCGGGGCCCACCTCCAGGAACACGCGGTTCGGCTTCTGTCCGAGCGTGGAGAGCCCCTCCGCGAAGCGCACCGGCTGGCGCAGGTGACGGGCCCAGTAGCGCGGGTCGGTGGCCTCCGCGGCGGTCACCCAGGTGCCGGTGACGTTGGACACGTAGGGAAGGCGAGGGGCCTGGAGGCGCACCTTGCGCACGGCCTCGGTGAAGCGCTCCAGGATGGGCTCCATCATCGCGGAGTGGAACGCGTGCGACGTATGCAGCCGACGGCACCGGGCGCCCTGGGCCTCCAGCCTCGTGCGCAGGGCTTCCACCGCCGCCTCGGGACCGGACACCACGGTCCACGCGGGTGCGTTCACCGCGGCGAGGGACAGCTCCGTGCCCAGGTGCGGGAGGAGGTCCGCCTCGGGCAGCGCCACGGAGAGCATCGCGCCCGAAGGGAGCGACTGCATGAGGGCGCCCCGCGCGGCGACCAATGACAGCGCGTCCGCGAGTGTGAAGACACCCGCGAGGCACGCGGCCACGTACTCGCCCAGGCTGTGACCCAGCAGGGCTTCGGGCTTCAGGCCCCACGACTCCCACAGCTTCGCGAGTGCGTACTCCACCGTGAAGAGGGCCGGCTGCGCGAGCCGCGTCTGCTCCAACTGGAGTCGCGCCTCGTCGCGCTTCTCCGGGCGCGGGTAGAGCACGTCGCGCAGGTCCAGACCCAGGTGCGGACGCAGGAGGCTGGCGCAGCCGTCCACCTGCTCGCGGAAGACGCGCTCGTGCTCGTAGAGACCGCGCGCCATGTCCACGTACTGCGAGCCCTGACCGGAGAGGAGGAACACCACCGGCCTGCCGGTCCGCTCCTCGGCGGCGGTGGGCAGTCGGTCCCCGCTGGACAGGGCCTGGACCGCCTCCGCCACGTCGTGCGCGACCACCGCGCGCCGATGTGCGTGCCGGCGGCGGCCCACCTGGAGCGTCCACGCCACGTCGGCCAGGTCCGCCTGCGGGTGCGAGCGCAGGTGCTCCGCGAGCCGTGCCGTCTGCGCGGCCAGCGCGCCCGGCGTGCGCGCCGACAGCACGAGCAGGCGCGGAGCTGGGGCGCTCGCGCTCGTGGGACGCGGCGCGGGGGCCTCCTCCAGGATGACGTGCGCGTTGGTGCCGCCCATGCCGAAGCTGCTGACGCCCGCGCGGCGCGGAGTTCGCGCAGGGGCCTTCCACTCGCGCAGGTCGTCGTTCAGGTAGAAGGGCGTCGACTCCCACGGGATGAGTGGGTGGGGGTTGCTGGCGTGGATGCTGGGCGGCAGCTTGCGGTGCTTGAGCGCCAGCGCCGTCTTGATGAGGCCCGTCACGCCCGCGGCGGCATCCAGGTGGCCGATGTTCGCCTTCACCGAACCGAGCACGCAGGTGCGCGGGCCCGCGGCCTCGTCACCGAAGGCGCGGGTGAGGGCCTGCACCTCGATGGGGTCTCCCAGCGCGGTGCCGGTGCCGTGGGCTTCGACGTAGCCCAGGCTGCCCGCGGACACGCCCGCGTTGCCCAGCGCTTCGGAGATGACGGAGGCCTGTCCGTCCACGCCCGGCGCGGTGTAGCCGGCGCGCAGCGCGCCGTCGTTGTTCACCGCGCTGCCCTTGATGACCGCGTAGATGGGATCGTTGTCCTGGAGCGCATCCTCCAGTCGGCGCAGCGCCACCACGCCCGCGCCGCTGCCGAAGACGATGCCGCGCGCGTCCTTGTCGAAGGGCCGGCACCGGCCATCGGGGGAGAGGATGCCGCCCTCGACGAAGCGGTAGCCGCCCTGCAGGCCCAGGTTGATGGACACGCCGCCCGCGAGCGCCAGGTCGCACTCGTGGTTGAGCAGGCTCTGGCACGCGACGTGGACAGCGACGAGCGACGTGGAGCAGGCGCTCTCCACGTTGAAGCTGGGGCCGCGCAGGTCCAGCTTGTAGGACGCGCGCGTGGTGAGGAAGCTGCCCGCGTTGCCCAGGTTGAGCTGGAGCGGATCCGCGGTGCGCAGCACCTCCGCGTTCGTCAGCAGGTGGAAGACCAGGTACGTGCTGAGCGCCTGCCCGCCGAAGACGCCCACGAGCAGCTCGCCCGGAGGCGCGCCGTGGCCCGCGTCCTCCAGGGCCTCCAGTGCGCACTCCAGGAACAGGCGCTGCTGCGGATCCATCAGCTCCGCCTCGCGCGGGCTGTAGCCGAAGTAGGCCGCGTCGAAGCCGGCCACGTCGTCCAGCTTCGACACGACCTTGACGAAGGCCGGATCTTCCAACGCGGCCGGGGACGCGCCCGCGGCCAGGGCCTCCGCGTCGGTGAGCGACTGGAAGGACTCCACGCCGTCGCAGAGGTTGCGCCAGAACTCGTTCACATCGCGGGCGCCGGGGAAGCGGCCCGCGAGGCCGACGATGGCGATGTCGGTGCCGCTCGTGTTGTCGGACATGGGTGGGCTCCTAGCGGCTCGACGGTCGACGCTGACCGAGCTGCTCGCGGCGTCGGGCGCCGCGCCCGCGTCGGTCGGTGGTGGGAGGGGCTTCGTCGGAGGGCCGCGCCAGCAGTCGCGCCAGCGCGCCCAGGGTGGGGTTGGCGAAGAGGGCGACCACGGGCACGTCCACGCCCAGGCGCCGCTTCACCTCGCCAATGACCTTCAGGCCGATGAGCGAGTTACCGCCCAGGTCGAAGAAGTTCTCGTGCGGATCCACGCGCTCCACGCCCAGGAGTCGCCGCCAGATCTCCTCCAGCGTGGCCTCCACGTCATCCGCAGGCACGGCGAGCGCGTCCGGGACCGGGCCTTCGGGAGTCGCCAGCGCGTCGCGCATCAGCGTCGCGCCCCGGGCGATGAGGGTGGGCAGATCCTGCGTGGACACCACGACCTGGATGGGCAGCGCGGATAGCACGCGGGTGAAGACGTCCAGGCCCTCGGCGTTGGAGAGCGCGGGAGCGAGCATCGCCTCGCGCATGCGTCGCGCGGCCTCGGGCAGGTCGGTGGCCACGGCCTGGCCCACCTCGCGCCACGTGTCCCACGCGAGCGCCACGGTGGGCAGTCCGCGCGCGGAGCGAGCCTGGGCGAAGGACTCCTGGAAGGAGCAGGCGGCGCAGTGGTCGATCTGCCCGGGCTCGGCGGTGTACGCGGTGCGGGACGAGCACAGCAGCAGGAAGTCCAGCGGCGTGTCCTTCAGCAGCGCATCCAGCACGAGCGTGCCCTGCACCTTGGGGCGCAGCACTTGGGCCACGGCCTCCGGAGTGCGAAGCTGCGCGAGCCCGCCCGCCGCGATGCCCGCCGCGTGGATGACGCCATGCAGGGCGCCGAACTTCTCCTGCGTCCGCCGCAGCACCTCCGCCATCGCCGCCGCGTCCGCTACGTCCGCGCGAGCCACGAGCACGCGGGCCCCCAGGGCCTCCAGCGACAGCAGGCGGCGCAGCGTATTCACGGTCGCGTCCGCATCGCCCGGAGCCGCCACTCGCGCTTCCCACTCCGAACGGTCGGGCAGCACGGTGCGCCCCACCAGCACCAGCCGGGCCCGGGCCGTGCGCGCCAGGTGTTCGGCCAGCTCCAACCCGATGGCGCCCAGGCCGCCGGTGATGAGGTACGTGCCTTCCGGCCGCACGCGGGACACGACAGTCGGGGCCGGCGCTTCCAAACGCACCGGCGCGAAGTCCTGTACCCAGCGGTGGGCACCGCGCAGCGCCACGCAGCTATCGCGGGCGGAGCCCAGCACCTCCGTCACCAGCCGCGACGCCAGGGCTTCACGAGCGTCGCAAGCAGCGCCAGGCATCCATTCCACGTCCACGGAGGAGCAGGTGACGCCGGGCAGCTCGCGAGGGAGCACGCGGCAGGCACCCAGCAGCGTGGCCTTCTCCGGCGCCAGCGCCTCATGGCCCGTGACGGCGTGAAGTCCCGTCGAGACCACGGTGAGGTGCAGGGGCTCGCGACTCCCGAGGGTGCCCAGGTGCTGGGCCAGGAGCAGGAGGCTGAGGAAGCCGCGCTCGTACGCCGTCTCCACGCCCGAAGGATCCAGGCTCCACAGGTGGACGATGCGATCCGGCCGCTGCCCGTCCTCCACGAGCGCCGCCATCAACGCCGAATAGGACGCGGCCTCGGAGGGCTGCACTTCGTAGCCTCCGTCCGCCAGACGCTGGAACGCGTTCCCCGGGTGCACGAGGCGCACCGATGCGCCACCTTCCGTCAGCCTGCGAGCGAGCACCTCCGCCACGCCCCCGGCGTCCGCGAACAACAGCCACGCCTGTGGGAAGACGGTCGCCGCGGCAGTGGGAGGCAGCGAGCGCTTCCACGACGGCAGGTAGAACCAGTCCGCCGGATCCGCACGACGCTCCAGTGGCGCGGAGGCCGGAGGCTGCTCCGCGCGCGGCTCCATCCAGTGGTGCTTGTGCTCGAACGGGTAGGTGGGCAGCACCACGCGTCGGCGCGACTCCCCCGAGGACAGCCGCCGGAAGTCCACCGGCACGCCCGCGAGCCACAGCTTCCCCAGCGTCTGCAACGCGAAGCGCAGGTCCGAGCCCGGCTCGCGAGGAGCCCGCATGCTCGTCAGCACGCCCGTGGGCGCGGAGCGGTCGATCTGCAACCGCGCCAGCGAGCCGAGCGTCCGCCCCGGGCCCACCTCCAGCAGCACGCGCGAAGGCGCCTCCAGCAGCGTCCGCACGCCCTGCCCGAAGCGCACCGGCTGGCGCAGGTGCTTCACCCAGTAGTCGGGCGATGTGGCCTCCTCGGCGGTGAGCCACGTCCCCGTCACGCCGGACACGACGGGACGCGTGGGCGGGTTCAGCTTCAACCGGCGAACGGCGGCGGAGAACGCGGGAAGGATGGGGTCGATGAGGTGCGAGTGCGCCGCCACGTCGATGTGCACGCGCCGGTGCTCCACACCCTGTTCCGTCAGCCGCGCCGCGAATGCGTCCACGGCGGCCAGCTCCCCGGCGACGACGCACTGGGAAGGCCCGTTGCTCGCCGCCAGCGACAGCGAGGACTCCAGCAGCGCCAGCACCTGCTCCTCGGGCAGCGCCACGGAGAGCATCGCGCCGGGAGGGAGCTGCTCGAACAGACGCCCGCGCTCGGCCACCAGCGCCAGCGCGTCCTCCAGCGAGAAGACGCCCGCGAGGCACGCGGCCACGTACTCGCCCATGCTGTGGCCGATGAAGGCCTCCGCCTTCACGCTCCACGACTCCCACAGCTTCGCCAGCGCGTACTCCACCGCGAACAGCGCGGGCAGCCCCACCGACGGCCGGGGCAGCGGCGTGCCGTCCTCCACCGTCCCAGTGGCGGGGTAGAGCGCCTCCCGCAGCGAAGGACCGCCCTGGCGCGACAGCAGCGACCCACACGCGTCGAACGCGTCGCGGAAGACGGGCTCCTTCTCGTACAGCTCCTGCCCCATGCGTACGTGCTGCGCGCCGCCACCGGGGAACAGGAAGACCACCGGCCGCGCGCCGTCCTTCGCCACCCCCGCGTGCAGCCGCTCACGGTCCACCGTGCCCAGCACCTCCACGGCCTCTTCACGCGAGCCGCACACCAGCGCGCGGCGATGCGCGAATGCCTTGCGCCCCACCTGGAGTGTCCACGCGACATCCGCCAGGGACTGCTCCGGATGCGCTTCCAGGTGCGAGGCGAGCCGCCGCGTGGCCGCCTCCAGCGCGGCTTCCGTGCGCGCGGAGAGCACCAGCACCTGCGAGTCGCGCGAAGGTCCGGACGGAGGCCGCGAGGGCGCCTCCTCCAGGATGGCGTGCGCGTTGGTGCCACCGATGCCGAACGAGCTGACCCCTGCACGGCGCGGCTGCTCGCCCGGCGTGCGCCACGACTCCGCGCGAGGGCTGACGTAGAAGGGGCTGGAGGCCCAGTCGATGTTGGGATTGGGCGTGTCGAAGTGCAGCGTCGGCGGGATGAGGCCGTGCTCCACCGCGAGCGTCGCCTTGATGAGCCCCGCCACTCCGGCCGCCGCATCCAGGTGCCCGATGTTCGCCTTCACGGAGCCCAGCGCGCAGAAGGCCGTGGCCGCGGAGTCCGCGCGGAACACCCGCGTCAGCGCGGAGACCTCCACCGGATCACCCAGCAGCGTCCCCGTGCCATGGGCCTCCACGAAGCCCACCGTGTCCGGCGTCACCTCCGCCAGCGCCTGCGCGCGAGCAATCACTTCCGCCTGTCCGTCCACGGACGGCGCGGTGAAGCCCAGCTTCGCGGAGCCGTCGTTGTTGATGGCGGTGGCGCGGATGACGGCGTGGATGGGGCTGCCGTCCTGGAGCGCGTCCTCCAGCCGCTTGAGCACCACCACGCCCACGCCGTTGCCGAACAGCGTGCCCTGCGCGCGCGCGTCGAACGGGCGGCAGTGGCCGTCCGGCGTGGCCAGGCCCCCGGGCTGGTGCACATGTCCGGTGCGCTGGGGCACGTCCACCGACACACCGCCCGCGAGCGCCACGTCGCACTGGAAGCCCAGCAGCGCCTGACACGCGAGGTGCGTGGCGACAAGCGACGTGGAGCAGCCCGTCTGCACGTCCAGCGCCGGGCCCTTCAGGTCCAGGTGGTACGCGAGCCGCGTGGCGAGGAAGTCCTTGTCGTTGCCGATCATCACCTGGAACGCCTCGTCCGACGCGAGCAGCTCCGGGTACGTGCGCAGGTTGAAGAGCAGGTACGTGCTGAGGCTGGTGCCCGCGAACACGCCCACCGACTTGGAGTCCCCGTCCAGGCCGTGCCCCGCGCGCTCCAGGGCCTCCCACGCGCATTCGAGGAACAACCGGTGCTGTGGATCCATCAGCGCCGCCTCGCGCGGGCTGTAGCCGAAGAAGGGCGCGTCGAAGCCGCCCACGTCCTCCAGCACCGCCCCGGCCCGCACGAAGTTCGGATCCTTCAGCCGCTCCGGGGGCACGCCGCGCGCGAGCAGCTCCGCGTCGCTGAAGAAGCGGATGCCCTCCACGCCGTCACGCAGGTTGCGCCAGAACGACTCCACGTCCGGAGCCCCTGGGAAGCGCCCCGCGAGGCCGACGATCGCGATCGCCAGCTCGGAGCCGGGTGGAAGTTCGGTGGTGTCGTCCATGGAAGGGCAGGGTCCTTGGGTGTGCGGGCCCCGGGCGGACCCCTCCCGTTCCCGCGTGGACACACGCGGGCCCGTGGCGGGGACGCCAGGAAGGCCCTGTCAGGGCAGAGTTGGGG
>NZ_RAWB01000152.1 GCF_003612055.1 Corallococcus llansteffanensis | reverse complement strand
GGGCGGGCGGGCGTGCCGTCCGGACTCACGGGGAGGAGGACCCTCGGCGAGGGCCGGCTGGGTTTCGGAGGCCTCGGGGTCCAGGGCTTCCACGCGCGGCGGGCCCCGGGACAGCAGCCAGCGTCCGCCCTGGGCCGAGGCGGCCCGCAGTCCGAGCAGCACCGGGACGCACTCGTCCCGCCACGCGTCCAGGTCCACCACGTACCAGCGCGCGCCCGCGCTCCGGTTCTGCTTCGCGGCGAAGGTGTCCATGGCGGCATGGGTCGCCGCCAGCACCCCGCGCCCGGCGCCGCCCACCACGGCCGTCAGGGACGAGCACACCACCACGAAGTCCGGAGCACGCTCCCGCGGCGCTCCGGCCAGCGCCGTCAGCGCCCCCAGCCGTGCGCGGAGCAGCGGCGCGCAGGCCTCGGGGGGCGCCTCCGAAAGGGGAAGCCGCGCGCCGGAGGAGGGGGCTCCCGGAGCGAAGAAGACCCCGTGGAACGGCCCGAAGCGGGCCTCGGCGGTGCGCATCCCCTGGAGGAGCTGCCCGGGCTCGCTCGGGTCCACCGGCAGCAGGAGCACTTCGGTTCCCGCGCGCTCCAGGCCGCGGAGGCGCTCCAGGAGGGAAGTCTCCGGCGCGCCCTCGGTCAGCAGCGCCAGCCGGATCCGCGGCGTGGCGGCCAGCCCCGCGGCCAGGGGCAGGACCGCGCCGTCCAGCGCGCCCACGATGAGGTACGCCCCGCCCTCCTCGAGCGGAGCCGGAGTGGATGGGGGAAGGGTCACCGGTTCGAACGACTCCGTGAAGCGGTGAGGTCCGCGCAGCGCCACCCAGGCGGTTGCCTCCGCGCCCAGCTCGGCCACCAGCCGCTCCACCCACCGCGCCCCCTCCTCCGCGCGCGGTCCGCTCACGTCGATGGCGCGGCAGCGCAGGCCCGGGTGCTCCTGGCCCAGCACCCGGCATGCGCCGACGACGGCGGCCTGCCACGCGCTGAGCGGCTCCTCGCCCGTCACGTCCTGGGCGCCGCACGTGAGCACGGCCAGCGTCACGGGTCGCGTGGCCGCGCCCGGGCCCAGGCGCCGTGCGAGCCCGAGCAGTCCGTGGAGGGTGAGCTCCAGCGAGGAGGGACCGTCCTCCGCCGTGGCCAGGGGCCACAGGAAGGCCACGTGGTCCGGCCACCACCCCGTGGACAGGTGCTGCTCGAGCGGCGCCAGCAGGGCCTCGGCTCCGAGCGCGAAGACGTCCGCGCCCAGCGCTTCCAGCCGCCCGGCGACGCTCCCGGCGGCGGACGGCCCGGCCTCCAGCACCAGCCAGCGCTGGCCGTCGAACCGGGAGGAGGGCACGCCCGCCACGCGCTGCCAGGTGGGCACGGCGAGTTCGAGCGCGGGCGTGACCCTTTCACCCGGCACCTTGGACACGGCGAAGGCTGGCAGCCGGGCCCCCGGGACGGACGCGCCCGCGAGCAGGTCGAAGCGCTCGCGCTGGAAGGGGTAGGTGGGCAGCGGGACGCGGCGCCGGGGCTCCTTCCCGTACAGCTTCGCCAGCTCGACGCGGGCGCCGGCCAGCCAGAGCCGGGCGGCGGTCTCCGTCATGCCGCGGTGGGCGTCCTGGCCGTCGCGCGGGCGGGGCAGCGATGTGAGCACGGTGGGGTGGCTGCCCTCGGGCGCGCACTGGCGGACGAACGTCCCCAGCGCCTGTCCCGGGCCTACCTCCAGGTAGAGCCGCTCCGCGCCTCCCAGCAGTGTCGCGGCGGCCTGGGCGAAGCGGACGGGCTCGCGCAGGTGGCGCGCCCAGGCGCGCGGATCCGTGGCCTGCTCCGCGGTGACCCACGTCCCCGTCAGGCTGGACACGTACGGCCGCTTCGGGGGCGACAGCCGCACGCGCGAAAGCTCGTGGCGGAAGGCCTCCACCATGGGCTCCACCGCCTCCGAGTGGAAGGCGTGCAGCGCGCGCACCCGCCGGGTGCTCACGCCGCGCGCCGAGAGCGTGGCCTCCAGCGCCGCGAGGGGCGCGTCGGGCCCCGCCACCACCAGGAGCGCGGGGGCGTTCACCGCCGCGATGGACACCCCGGGCGGCAGCAGCGGCGTGAGCACCACCTCCGGCAGGGACACCGACAGCATGCCGCCGGGAGGCAGCGCGTCCATGAGCCGTCCGCGCGCGGCCACCAGCGCCAGCGCGTCCGGGAGCGAGAAGACGCCCGCGAGGCACGCGGCCACGTATTCGCCCGTGCTGTGGCCGACCAGGGCCTCCGGCTCCACTCCGAACGAGCGCCACAGCTGCGCGAGCGCGTACTCCACGGCGAACAGCGCGGGCTGGGCGAACGTCATCCGCTCCAGCAGCGCCTCCGCCTCTACCTCCGCCCCCGGCGGGTACAGCACGGAGCGCAGGTCGCGGCCCAGGTGCGGGACGAGCGCGTCACCGCACGCATCCAGGTGCTTGCGGAAGACGGGCTCCGCCTCGTAGAGGGCGCGGCCCATGCCCACGTGATGGCTGCCGTGCCCCGGGAGGAGGAACACCACGGGCCGGCGCACGTTCGCGCCCGCGCTGGTGAGGTGGCGCCGCGGATCCGCCAGCGCGGCCCGGGCGTCCTCCAGGTCCCGGCAGAGCAGCACGCGCCGGTGCTCGTGCGTGCGGCGGCCACGCTGGAGGGTGGACGCGACGTCCGCCAGCGCCATGCCGGGCTCGCGCTCCAGGTGCGCGGCCAGCCGCGCGGTGGCCTCCTCCAGCGCCTTCGGCGTGCGCGCCGACAGCGGCAGCACGTGCCAGTCTCGCCGGGTGCCGGCGGCCTGGGCGCGCGGCGGCTCCTCCAGCACCACGTGCACGTTGGTGCCGCCGATGCCGAACGAGCTCACCCCCGCGCGGCGCTTCACCTGGCCGTCGCCCCAGGGCCGCGCCTCGGAGGTGACGTGGAAGGGGCCGCCGTCGAAGTCGATGGCCGGGTTGGGCCGCTGGAAGTGGGGCGTGGGTGGGATCTCCCCGTGCTCCAGGGCCAGCACCGTCTTGAGGAGGCCCGCCACGCCCGCGGCCGAGTCCAGGTGGCCGATGTTCGCCTTGACGGTGCCCAGCACGCATCTGCGCGTCCCCGAGCGCCGGCCGCCGTAGGCCTGGTTGAGCGCGGCGACCTCCACCGGGTCTCCCAGCGCCGTCGCCGTGCCATGGCCCTCCACGTACTGGATGTCCTCGGGCTCGACGCCCGCGATGCCCAGCGCCTCGGCGATGGCGGCCGCCTGGCCCTCCACGCTGGGCGCGGTGAAGCCCGCCTTGCCGGAGCCGTCGTTGTTGACGGCCGAGCCGAGGATGACCGCGTGGAGGGTGTCCCGGTCCCGCAGCGCCTCCGACAGGCGCTTGAGGACCACCACGCCCACGCCCGAGCCGAAGATGGTGCCCTGCGACCGGGCGTCGTACGCGCGGCAGAGGCCGTCCGGGGAGATGATCATCCCCGGCTGGTACGCGTACCCGGCCGTCTGCGGAAACGCGACGGAGACGCCGCCGGCGATCGCCAGCTCGCACTCCCCCGACAGCAGGCTCTGACAGGCCATGTGCACGGCGACCAGCGCGCTGGAGCACCCCGTCTGCACGGTGGCGCTCGGCCCCCGCAATCCCAGCCGGTGCGACGTGCGCGTGGCGACGAAGTCCTTGTCGTTGGCGAGCGACAGGTTGTACAGGCCCACCGTCTGCAACAGCTCCGGGCGCCGCAGGAGCGCCTGGAACAGGTACGAGCTCGTGCTGGTGCTCGCGAACGCGGCGATCGATTCGGTGAAGCGCTCCGGGTCATAGCCCGCGTCCTCCAGGGCCTCCAGCGCGGTCTCCATGAAGACGCGCTGCTGGGGGTCGAGCACCTCCGCCTCGCGCGGGCTGTAGCCGAAGTAGCCGGCGTCGAAGTGCGTGGCGCCGTCGAGCGGATACGCGGCGCGCACCCAGTCCGGCCGCTCCCGCTGGGCGCGGGGGACGCCCGCCTGCTCCAGCTCCGCCTCGGTCAGCTCGCGGCGGGAGTGCACGCCGCGCCGGAGGTTGTCCCAGAAGGCGCCGAGCGTGGGCGCGCCGGGGAAGCGGCCCGACATTCCGATGATGGCGATGCGCTCCACCGCGTCCGTCGTCTCAGACATGTCCGTCCTCGTCCCCGGTGTCCCCGTCCTCGTCGGACGCGAGGGCCACCGCCGCCTTGCGCGCGAACGCCTGTCGCCTGCGGGAGCGTGCGCGGCCCGCCTCCGCGCCGCTGTCGGACGGACCGCCAGCGGACATCCGCTCCGCCAGCGCGCGGACGGTGGAGTGCTGGAAGAGCACCGTCAGCGGCAGCTCCACGCCCAGCTCCGCGCGAAGGCGCTGGTGGAGCCGCAGCGCGAGCAGCGAGTTGCCCCCCAGCTCGAAGAACGGGTCGTCCAGCCCCACGCGCTCCACCTGGAGCACCTCGGTCCACAGCCGGGCCAGCCGCTCCTCCAGCTCGGTGCGTGGCGCCTCGAAGGTCCGCCCGGAGTCCAGCGCTCCGGCCTCGGGCGGCGGCAGCGCGGCCACGTCCCGCTTGCCGTTGGCGGTGAGGGGGATGTCCGGCACGGCGACGAAGGCGGACGGCACCATGTAGGGCGGCAGCCGCTCCACCAGGAAGTCATGCAGCGCCTTCGCGGTGGGCGCAGTCCCGGACGCGGCCGGGACGAGCCAGGCCACCAGTCGCTGCCCTCCGGCGGGGGTGTCCCGGATGAGCACGGCGGCCTCGGCCACCGCCGGGTGCTGGCGGAGCGCCGCCTCGATTTCGCCCAGCTCGATGCGGAAGCCGCGCAGCTTCACCTGTCCGTCCAGCCGGCCCAGGAACTCCAGCTCTCCGTCGGGCCTCCAGCGCGCCCGGTCTCCCGTGCGGTAGAGGCGCGCCCCGGGCTCGGTGCCGAAGGGGGACGGCACGAAGCGCTCGGCCGTGGTGCCCGGCAGGTGGAGGTAGCCGCGCGCGAGGCCCACCCCGCCGATGCACAGCTCCCCGGGCAGTCCCACCGGCACCGGCTCGAGCGTCGCGTCCAGCACGTACACCCGCACGTTGAGGAGGGGGCGGCCCAGCGGGGGCGCGCGGCCCTCCGGCCGGACCTCCATCGCGGTGGCCGTCACCGTGGTCTCGCTCGGGCCATAGCCGTTGATGAAGCGCCGGCCCTCGCCCCAGCGCGCCACCAGCTCCGCGGTGCATGCCTCGCCCCCGGAGAAGACGGTGCGCAGGACCGGCAGGTCGGCGGAGTCGGTGGCCGCGAGCGCCGTGGGGGTGGCGTTCAGCACGGTGATGGCCTGCTCCCGCAGCAGCTGGCGCAGGGGCTCGCCCGGCATCAGCCGCTCCGCTGGCGCCAGGCACAGCGTGCCTCCCGAGGTGAGCGTGGCGAAGATCTCCACCACGGACACGTCGAAGCCGGGGTTGGAGAACTGGAGCACGCGCGAGCCCGGGCCCAGTCTGCTGACGCGCGCCTCGTTCATCACCACGTTGCAGGTGGCGCGGTGCGTGGCCACGACGCCCTTGGGCTGCCCGGTGGAGCCGGAAGTGTAGATGACGTACGCGGGGCTGTCGGGCAGCGCCCGCCAGGGGGGCGGACGCGACGCGTCGGCGTCCGGGACACCGTCCTCGAAACACACCGCGCGCGCGTCCGGGGTCGGCGGCAGCGCCGCCAGCAGGGGGCGGTGGGCGAGCAGCACGCGCACCGCGGAGTCCTGGAGCATGAACGCCAGGCGCGCCGCGGGATAGGTGGGGTCCAGGGGTGCGTAGGCCCCGCCCGCCTTGAGCGTGGCGAGCATGCCCACCACCAGGTCGAACGAGCGCGTGGCGCACAGGCCCACGTACGTCTCCGGCCCCACGCCCAGCCCGCGCAGGTGCCAGGCCCACTGGTTCGCGCGCGCGTCGAGCTGTCGGTAGGTGAGCTCGGCGCCCTCGAAGGTGAGCGCGACGGCGTCGGGCGTGCGCTGGACCTGGGCCTCGAAGAGGCCGTGGAGGCCGCCCTCGTGGGGGAAGGGCGCGGAAGCGCCGCTCCAGTCCACCAGGAGCTGCTCCCGCTCGGTGGGGGTGAGCAGCGGCAGCCGGGAAAGGCGCTGATCCGGCGCGGCCACCGCGCCCTCCAGGAGCCGCTCCAGGTGCGCCAGCAGCCGGTGGACGGTGCCGGGCTCGAACAGGTCCGTGTTGTACTCGGCCGTGAGCCGCAGCCCCTGGGCCAGGTCCTCGGCGATGACGGTCAGGTCGAACTGGGCGGAGCCCGTGTCCACCGGCCGCGCCTCCAGACGCAGCCCGGGGGCCTCCAGGGGCGGCAGGGGGGCGTTCTGCAGGATGAACATCACCTGGAAGAGGGGCGCGCGGCCCAGGTCGCGGCCCGGCCGGAGCGCGTCCACCAGCCGCTCGAAGGGGAGCTCCTGGCGCGCGAAGGCGTCGAGCGCCACCGGCTGGAGCCGGGCCATCAGCTCGCGGAAGGACGGATCCCCGGACAGGTCGCCGCGCAGGACGACCGTGTTGACGAACAGGCCGATGAGGCCCTCCAACTCGGCGCGGGGCCGGTTGGCCACGGGCGTGCCGACCGCGAGGTCCTCCTGGCCGGTGTAGCGGTGGAGCAGGGCCTGGAAGGCGGCCAGCAGGGTGACGAACAGGGTGCGGCCCTCGTGTCGGGCCAGCGCCTTGAGGGCCAGGGTGAGCGCGGCGGACAGCCCCAGCGCCTCCCGTGCGCCGCGCGTGCCGAGCACCGCCGGACGGGGCCTGTCCGTGGGCAGCTCCAGCACCGCGTGGGGGTCGAGCCGCTCGCGCCACCAGGCGAGCTGCGCGTCCGGTTCCTCGCCCTGCTGCGCCTGGCGCTGCCAGACGGCGTAGTCGGCGTACTGCAGCGGCAGCCGCGGCAGGGGCGAGGCGCGATCCTCCGAGAAGGCCCGGTAGAGCGCAGTCAGCTCCTGGACGATGACGCCCATGGACCAGCCGTCCGACACGGCGTGGTGCATGGCGAAGAGCAGCAGGTGCTCCTGTGCGGCCAGCGCGAAGAGGCGCGCCCGGAACAGCGGCCCGCGCGACAGGTCGAACGGCTCACGGGCCACTTCGGCGACCCGACGCAGGGCCTGTGCCTCGCGCTCCCCGGCGGGGAGCGTACGGAGGTCCTCCACCGGCAGCACCACCACCAGCGCGGGGGCGACGAGCTGGACGGGGCGCCCGTCCGCCAGGGTGAAGGTGGTGCGCAGCGCCTCGTGGCGGAGGACCAGCGCCTGGAGGCTCCGCTCGAGCACCGCCGGTTCGAGCTGCCCGGAGAGGCGCACGGCCACCGGCATGTGCAGCGCCGGGCTGCCAGGGCTCCATTGATCGAGGAACCACATCCGCTCTTGCGCGAAGGAGAGCGGTGACCGCCTGGGAGCAGGGGCCGTGACCTTTTCCTGGAGGAGCTTCGCCAGCAGGGCCCGCTTGTCGTCCGTGGTCGACGTCATGATTCCCCATCATTGCCCCGGAGGGCATGAAAACGACGGGAACCTGTCGCATGGAACCCCCAAACGACCAAATCCCACCCGGAGGCATCACGCGCGGCGTACGGAGGGGTGACCTGCGGGAGGGCTTCGTTCCGCTCCTGGAAACAGGGCCCCCGGTGGGTCACCACCGACGCAGGGCCGTGGTCCGCCCGGGGGCATGTCTGATTTTGATGTCTGCCTTTGCTGTACACGTCGCTGATTGAGTACATGGACGGGGCTGGGCGCCAACGGCGGCTTCGACGGACGCTGGGTGCAGCTGTTCGACGACCGCGCGGGCCTGGAGTCGGGCATGCGCTGGGGAGGCATCTGGATTGCCCGGCGGGAGGGCATCAAGAAGTGGGGCTCATGCCCTCCCGCCCACGCGCTCCGGAAGAGGCCCGGGGGCATGACCGGACTGCTAGGGTCGGGGCGTCGTTCAACCCCCTCTCGTTTGCGTGAAGGAACAACACGCCATGAGCAGCCCTGATGTCGCCCCGCCGGGCCCCCTACCCGACCTCAATCGCACCGCGGTGGAGATCGCACCCGAGACCTTCTGGGTCGGAAAGCGCGAACCCGGCGGCATCTTCTACGCCAACCCGTTCCTGCGGCGCTTCCGTGGGACGGACGTGCGCACGAAGAAGCCCTCCGAGTTCAACCTCCTCATCGACCCGGGTTCGAGCAGCGACTTCTCCACCATCCACACCAAGGTGGTGTCGCTCATTGGCGGCATGGACCGGCTGTCGGCGCTCTTCATCAACCACCAGGACCCGGACGTGGGCTCCTCGGCGGCCATCATCTCCGCGCGCTATTCGCCCCGCGCGAGCATCCTCTGCTCCGAGGACACCTGGCGGCTCATCGTCCACTTCAACCTGCCGCGCAACCGCTTCATCCCCACGGAGAAGTTCTCCAAGGGATTGAGCGTGCCCACCGGGCACAAGCTGCTGCCGGTGCCTTCGCCCTTCTGCCACTTCCGGGGCGCGGTGATGCTGTACGACCCGCAGACGCGGGTCCTCTTCACCGGTGACCTCTTCGGGGGCCTCACGGACTCCAAGGCCCAGGGCCTGTGGGCAGAGGAGTCCGACTGGACGGGCATCCGCGCGTTCCATCAGATCTACATGCCGGTGAACGCGGCGCTGGCGCGCGCGGTGGCCGCCATCCGCCAGCTGACGCCCGCGGTGGAGATCATCGCGCCACAGCACGGCCGCGTCATCCGGGGCCGGCTCGTGCAGCAGTTCCTGGAGCGCATGGAGCGGCTGCAGGTGGGCCTGGACATCATCGACGAGGCGCAGGACCGCAGCTTCCTCCAGGCGTGGAACTCCGTGGTGGACCGGGTGCTGGCGGTGGCGCGCGGCTACCTGGGGGACTCGGTGGAGGCGAAGCTCACCGCGAGCGAGCAGCTGTCCGACACGGCCCGGTTCAATGGCAAGCGCCTGGAGGTGCACCGGCTGGGCAAGTGGACGCTGGAGCACGTGGTGGAGCTGCTCTGCCAGGGGGAGCCCCCGGAGATCTCCGGCCCCATCCTGGTGGAGGCCACCATCGCCGCCTCTGAATACAACCTGCCCACGCCCCACCTGGACATCGAGGGCTCGGGCGGACCGGCCCCGGTCTCCCTGCTGGAGCCCTGAGCCCGATGCGGCAGGACGACGACAAGACGGTGCTCTCGGGGGAGGACGCCGCCGGTGGGGTGACGTACCTGACCCCGCCCACGACGCCGAAGGGCACGTTGATCCAGGGCGCGGTGACGCCGCCCATGCCGGCTGCCCGGGGCCTCGTCCCCGGGCAGGTGGTGGCGGAGCGCTACCAGGTGGAGCGGTGGCTGGGCGTGGGAGGCACCTCCACGGTGTACCAGGCGCTGGACCTGACGAAGCAGCAGCGCGTGGCGCTCAAGGTGCTGGCGGTGCCGCACGCGGACGAGGCCCTGGTGACGCGCTTCCGGCAGGAGGTGGAGCACGCGCGGGCGCTGGAGCACGTCAACATCCTGCATGTCTTCGACGTGGGCTGGGATGGCGAGCGGCACTACCTGACGGTGGAGCTGCTGGAGGGGCGGGACCTGCGGCAGATCTTGCTCGAGGGGCGCCCCACGCTCGCCAATGCCCTGCGGTGGCTCACGCATGCCGCCGTGGCGCTGGAGCATGCGCACGCGCACGGGGTGCTGCACCGGGATGTGAAGCCCGGCAACCTCTTCATCACCCGCACCGGGGTGCTGAAGCTGATGGACTTCGGACTCGCCAAGAGCACCCATGTGATGGGCGCCACCGCGCAGGGCACGACGCTGGGGACGCCGGAGTACATGGCGCCCGAGCAGGTGATGGGCACCCCGGTGTCTCCCGCCACGGACCTCTATGCGCTGGGCGTGGTGGCGTATGAGCTGTTCACCGGGCAGTTGCCGTTCCGTCACGCGCAGCCCGTGCCGCTGATGTTCCTGCATGTCCAGGAGGCTCCCGTGCCGCCCAGGACGTTGCGGCCGGAGCTGCCGGAGTCCTTTGAACACCTCGTGCTCAAGCTGATGCGGAAGCGGCCCGAGGAGCGCTTCCCCAGCGCGACCGCACTGCGCGCCGACCTGGCGAAGCTGTGGCCCGAAGTGCTCAAACGCCCGGGGTGATGGGGAGGGTAACCAGACTTGACAGCACCGTCGCCGCCCAGAAGAGAAAAGGGGGGCGCATATGACGGTTTCTGAAGGCGAGAAGATCCCTACCGGCATCCCGGGACTCAATGACGTCCTCGGGGGCGGGCTGCCCAGGAAGGGCATCTATCTGGTGCAGGGCAACCCGGGGGTCGGCAAGACGACCCTCGGGCTCCAATTCCTGCTCGAAGGCCAGGCCCTTGGGGAGCAGGGGTTGTACGTCGCGCTCACCGAGACGCGGCGTGAGGTGGAGCTGATCGCACGCTCCCATGGCTGGTCGCTCGACGACCTTCCGATCTGGGAGATCACCCCCGCGTTCAAGCGCATCCGGCGCGAGGACGAGCAGACCATGTTCCACCCGGCCGAGGTGGAGCTCGACGAGACGACGCGGCCCATCTTCGAGGAGATCGACCGGGTGAAGCCGGCCCGCGTGGTGATCGATTCGCTCTCGGAGATCCGCCTGCTTTCGCGCGAACCCCTGCGCTACCGCCGGCAGCTGCTGTTGCTGAAGCAGTTCTTCCTCGAGCGCGAGTGCACGGTCCTGCTCATTGACTCGCAGGGATTCGCAGGCCGCGACAGCGGCGGCATCCTTGAGACGCTGATTGGTGGGCTGATCGTGCTGGAGAAGACGACGCCTGCGTACGGCACCACCCGGCGCCGGCTGATGGTGGACAAGCTCCTGGGGGTCTCGTTCCGTGAGGGCTACCACGACTACCAGATCAAGAGAGGGGGGCTCGTGGTGTACCCGCGCCTGGTCGCGGCGGAGCACCCCAAGGCCTTCAGCCGCGAGCAGGTCTCCAGTGCCGTCCCCGAGCTCGACGACCTGCTCGGTGGTGGTCTCGAGCGCGGCACCAGCACGCTGATCCTGGGCGCGGCGGGGACGGGCAAGTCCTCCCTCGCCAGCCAGTACGCGGTGGCCGCCGCGAGGCGGGGGGAGAAGTCCGTCCTGTTCACGTTCGAGGAGTCGGTCGGGACGTGGATGGCCCGCGCCAGCGCGCTCTGGCCGGACGCGGAATCGCACCTCCGCTCGGGGACGATCCGGGTCGTCCACGTGGACCCCGCCGAGCTCTCGCCGGGAGAGCTCTCCTCGTGCATCCGCGAGGCGGTGGAGAAGCAGCAGGTGCAGATGGTCGTCATCGACAGCCTGAACGGCTACCTGCAGTCGGTCCCCGAGGAGTCCTTCCTGATCCTTCATCTGCACGAGCTGCTGACCTACCTTGGGCAGAAGGGCGTGACGACGATCCTGAACATGGCCCAGTACGGGCTGCTGGGGCCGACGATGGACGTACCGGTGGACGTCAGCTACCTCTCGGACTGCGTGCTGCTGCTTCGCTTCTTCGAGGCGGCAGGCGAGGTGCGGCAGTCGATCTCCGCGGTGAAGAAGCGCAGCGGCAGGCACGAGCGGACGATCCGCGAGTTCCAGCTCGACACCCACGGGATCCGCGTCGGCGGGCCGCTCAAGGAGTCCTACGGTGTGCTCACCGGCATGCCCAGCTACCGTGGCGGGGAGGGGCCCTTGCTTCCCTCACGTGAATGACGACCGAGACGAACAGGGCCCTGGAGCAGCGCGTGCTGGTGCTCGCTCCCATTGGAAGAGACGCGCTCGTCACGCGTGACGTCCTCGCGCGCGCGGGCATCGTCGCGGAGCCGTGCGCCGACCTGGCGGAGGTCTGCGCGAAATTCGAGGAGGGCGCCGGAGCGCTCCTGCTCGCCGAGGAGGCCCTCACCGTTTCAGGACTGGCCCTGCTCTCCAGGGCGGTGGGGGCCCAGTCTCCGTGGTCCGATGTTCCGATCATCATCTCCACCGGAGCGGGCGAGACGACCGCGGCGCGGGTCCGGGCGGTCAGCTCCCTGGAGCCGAGCGGCAACGTGACGATCCTCGAGCGCCCCGTCCGGGTCTTCACGATGATCACCGCCGTCCAGTCAGCGCTTCGGGGGCGGGCCAGGCAGTTCCAGATGCGGGATCTCCACCTCCAGCTGCAGCGGCAGATGGAGTCGCTCACGGCGGAGCGTGAGCTGCGAGCCCGGTTCGTCTCCCTGCTCGCCCACGACATCCGGGGCCCGGTCACCGCGGCGATGCTCGCGGCGCAAGTGCTGCTCCGCTCACCGGAGCGCCTGGACCCGCGTCGGGAGCTGGGCGTGCGGATCAAGCGGAACCTGGACCGCATCGAGCACATGGTCCGCGACATCCTCGACGCCAGCCGGGTGCAGGCGGGGCAGCCGCTGCCGCTGCGGTTGGAGGGCTGTGAGCTGAAGACGATCGTCGCTGACGTGGTGGAGGAGCTGAACCTCCTCCACGCGGACCGCGTCCGGCTGGATGCGGTGGAGGAGGTCCACGGCATCTGGAGCGCGGATGAGCTCCGGCGCGCGGTCTGGAACCTGGCGACCAATGGGATCAAGTACGGGGCCCCGCACTCGCCGGTGACCATCGCGATCCGGCGCATCGGGGGGCGTGCGAGGATCTCCGTCCACAACAAGGGGGCGCCGCTGTCGCCCGATGACCGGCGGCGGCTCTTCGAGCCGTTCGCTCGCGCCCGCAGCGCCGAGGCCTCGAGCCAGGTGGGCTGGGGACTCGGGCTCACGCTGGTGCGGGGCTGTGTCGAGGCCCATGGCGGGCAGGTGACGGTGGAGAGCGGTGTGGAGGAGGGGACGACGTTCACCATCGAGGTGCCGCTCGATTCGCGTCCCTTCCAGCCCAGGGCTTCGGCCACGGAAGCCCCGAATCCGCCCTCGACGGTGGTGGCCGGCGCCTGGTGAAGCGCGCCAGGAGCTGCACCTGGGCGACCGGGTCGGGGTACGGTCCTGCTCTCTCGCAGGTGGAGGAACCCCCCTTTGGCCGATCCCATGCTTGGAACGACGTTGCTCGCGGTCCCCGTCACGTCGCTCTATGGCGCACTCAATGCGTTGCTCACGATAGGGCTCGGCGTCAATGTCAGCCGGGTGCGCACGAAGCTCAAGGTGTTCCGGGGCGACGGAGGAAACGCGGGCCTCATCGCCGCCATCCGCGCGCACGGAAACAACGTCGAGCACGTTCCCCTGGCCCTCATCCTGTTGCTGCTGGCCGAGCTGTGCGGCGGAAACTCCGTGGCGCTGCATGTCTTCGGAGGCGCGCTCCTCGTGGGCCGCCTGGTGCATGCGTTCGGGATGCTCAAGAACAGCCCCGTGCAGGCGGGGGGCGCGCTGTTGACGCTGCTCGTGCAGCTGGGACTCGCCGGGTACGTGCTCCTTCTGCGACCCTGGGGCTGAGGAGGAGTCCATGCCCGTCCGTTTCAATCACACGATTGTCGCCGCGAAGGACAAGGTGCGGTCCGCGCAATTCCTCGCGGAGCTGCTCGGGCTCCCGGAGCCGGAACGCGCCGGCCACTTCGTGGTCGTCAAGCTGGATGATGGCGCGTCGCTCGACTACGCCGAACCCGGCGGCGACTTTCCCGGCCAGCACTACGCGTTCCTCGTGTCGGACGACGTCTTCGATGGGTTGATCGCCAGGATCCGCGAGCGCGGCATCCAGCACTGGGCCGACCCGCGCGGCCAGCACCCCGGTGAGATCAACACCCACGATGGCGGGCGAGGGGTCTACTTCCAGGACCCCTCGGGGCATTACCTGGAAGCCATCACCGTCCCCTACGGCGGGCGGTAACGGCGCGCGGGCCGGGTAGACTCCCGGCCATGGGCGCTGCTTCGAATCCACCGGAAGGGAAGAACGCGCTCCTGCGCAACCTTCCCTCGATTGAGCAACTCCTGCGTCGGCCGTCGCTGGAGCCCCGGCTCGCGAACCTTCCCCACGCCCGCGCGGTCGCGGCCCTGCGGCTCGCCGTCGAACGCGTGCGCGCCCGGCTCCTCGCGGGTGACGCCCGGCCCTTCGAGGACGCGGACGTGGAAGCCGCGCTCGCGTCGCTCGCCACGCCGAACCTGCGGCCCGTCATCAACGCCACCGGCGTCGTGCTCCACACCAACCTCGGCCGCGCGCCGCTCGCCCCCGAAGCCGTGGAGCGCGTCGTCGCCGTGGCCCGGGGCTACTCCAACCTCGAATACGACCTGGACGAAGGCGAGCGCGGCAGCCGCTACGCCCCCCTCGTGGGCCTCCTGCGCACGCTCACCGGCGCGGAGGACGCGCTCGTGGTCAACAACTGCGCGGGCGCCGTGCTGCTTGTCCTCGCCTCGCTCGCCTCCGGCCGTGAGTGCGTCGTGTCTCGCGGCGAGCTCGTCGAAATCGGCGGCGGCTTCCGCGTGCCGGACGTCATGCGCCAGTCCGGCGCGAAGCTCGTGGAGGTGGGCACCACCAACCGCACCCGCCGCGCGGACTATGCGAACGCGCTGGGCCCGGACACCGGCCTCATCGTGAAGGTGCACCGCTCCAACTTCGCCGTCGTGGGCTTCACCGAGGAGGCACCCCTCGCGGAGCTGACGGAGCTGGGCCGTGCCCGCGGCGTGCCCGTGTTCCAGGACCTGGGCTCCGGCGCGCTCGTGCCCCTCTCCGGCCCCGGACTCACCCCGGAGCCCACGGTGGGCCAGGCGGTCACCGCCGGGGCGGATGTGGTAGCGTTCTCGGGTGACAAGCTGCTGGGGGGACCCCAGGCAGGCGTCATCGTGGGCCGAAAGGACCTGCTCCAGCGCATCAAGGCCCACCCCCTCACACGTGCGCTGCGTGTCGACAAGATGACGGTCGCGGCGCTGGAAGCGACGCTCGAGCTGTACCGGGATGGCCGCCCGGAAGCGGTGCCCACACAAAGCCTGCTCGTCCAGCAGCCAGACGTCCTGAGCGCCCGCGCCGGCCGGTTGCTGGGTTTGCTCATGGCGCGCGGCGTCGAAGCGCGCGTCGTGTCCGTGGATGGACAGGTGGGCGGAGGGGCCATGCCATTGGCCCGGTTGCCATCCTACGCCTGCAGCCTCACCGTAGGAGCGCCGGAAGTATTCCTGGATCATCTGCGCGGGGGCGAGGTGCCGGTTATTGGCAGGATCGCGGATGGCGAGGTTGTTCTCGACGTCCGGTGTCTCTCAGAGGAGGACCTGGGTCTGGTCGCGCAATCCGTGGCGGCCGCCCGTTCGGGAAGCCAGCCATGATCAACAGCGCCGTGCTCGTTCTCAACCGGTACTACCAACCGGTTCATGTGACGTCGGTAAAACGGGCGTTCTCACTGCTGTATCAGGGCGTCGCGAAAGCCATCGACGCGCAATACCGGCTGTACGAGTTCGCGGATTGGGCCGCCCTGAGCGCCACGCAGGACAGCATCACCACCATCGACCGCACCATCCGTGTCCCCCGCGTGCTCGTGCTCGGCGCGTATGACCACCTGCCACGCGCCAAGGTGCGCTTCTCGCGCCTCAACATCTACGCGCGCGACAACGACACCTGCCAGTACTGCTCCAAGCAGCTGCCGCGCAGCGATCTGAACCTGGATCACGTCAACCCGCGCACCCAGGGAGGGAAGACCACCTGGGAGAACGTGGTGTGCTCCTGCGTCCCCTGCAACCTGAAGAAGGGCGGCCGGACGCCGGAGCAGGCGGGGATGCGGTTGCTCAAGAAGCCCGTGCGCCCGCGCTGGACGCCGCTGTTCAGGGGGGCCATCCGCAAGGTCACCTACCGGGAGTGGCTGCCGTTCCTGCACCTGGCGGACCTGTCGTACTGGAACGTCGAACTGCTCGACGAGTGAAACCGACCGGCCTTCCGGTCGCCTGCTCCCCGACCTTCCATGCGTCGGGGTGCGGGCGCTCTGGCACCCCAGGTATGTCGCGAGAACAGGTCGTGAAATGGCGGGGTGTCGACTCGGGCGGTAGGACGGGATTTGATGCGAGCCTCCGTGAAGCCCGCCCCCCTGTCTCCTCCACCTGGCTCCGCTCCTGCCTCCCTGGCCGGGGTGTCGGCGCGTCCGTTGAGCGCCGTGGACAATGACGTGACCTCGGGCCCTGTCGGACTGACGCGAAGGTCCCGCTCGCGGCGGATCATCGCCGTGGGTGGCGGCAAGGGCGGCATCGGCAAGTCCATGGTGTCCGCGAACCTGGGCGTCGCGCTCGCGCAGGCGGGCCACAAGGTCCTGCTGGTGGACGCGGACCTGGGCGGCGCCAACCTGCACACGTGCCTGGGCGTCGGGCCTCCGGAGTCCACGCTGTCGGACTTCCTGCGGCGCGGCAAGGCGAACCTCGAAGAGGTGATGGTCGCCACCGGCGTGCCGGGCCTGTCGCTCATCGCCGGGGCGCAGGACTCGCTGGACGCGGCCAACCTCAAGTACGCGCAGAAGCAGAAGCTCTTGCGCACGCTGCTGGCGCAGACGGCGGACTACCTCATCCTGGACCTGGGCGCGGGCACCAGCTTCAACACGCTCGACTTCTTCCTGCTCGCGGACCACGGGCTGCTGGTGGTGCTGCCGGAGCCCACGTCGGTGGAGAACGCGTACCGCTTCGTCAAGGCGGCCTTCTTCCGCAAGCTGCAGCAGGTGGAGTCGCAGTACGGCATCCAGGACCTCGTCGAAGGCGCGCTGTCCACCCGCGAGGGCGGGCTGCGCACGCTGCATGACGTCGTCGCGCAGGTGCGGCGCAAGGCCCCGTCGGACGCGGAGCGGCTGGAGCGGGAGCTGGCCTCGTTCCGCGTACGACTGGTGGTGAACCAGGCGCGCACGGACGCGGACGCGAAGGTGGGCGCCGCGATGGTGGCCGCCTGGAAGAAGTTCTTCGGCATCGACATGGATGATCTGGGCGCACTGCGCTACGACGACGAGGCGTGGCGCGCGGTGCGCAAGCGGCGACCGGTGCTCATCGAGCGGCCCGACTCGCCTGTCTCCCTGGGGCTGCAGCGCATTGCCTCGCGGTTGCTGTCGCTCGACGGTCCATCCTCCGAGTCCGCCATCCCATGAAGCCCTTCGCGCAGCAGACCTACTACGAGCTTCTGGAGGTGCCGCCCACGGCGTCCGACGAGGACATCCGCGCGGCCCATCAGCGCCTGATGGAGCTGTACTCGCCGGACTCCGTCGCGGTGTACGCGCTGGGCGACCCGGATCAGGTGGACGCGCTGCGCGAGCGGATGACGGAAGCGATGGAGATGCTCACCGACGCGGAGCTGCGTCTCGAGTATGACCGCTCCATCGGGCTGCCGACGGAGCGGCTCGCGAAGGCGACCTCCGCCGCGGCGGCCCAGGACAAGACGGACTCGGCCGCCCGGGTCGCGGAGGCCCTGGCGACCGCGGCGGCCGCGCTGGCGAAGGCCGCTGGCGCCGTGGACGCCGAACGGGTGGAGGCGGAGTCCCGGCTGAAGATCGCGGCGTCCGTGAGCGAGGAAGAGGCGCCGCCCCCGAGCGCGCCGCCCGGAAGGAGCGAGGAGCGGATGCGGGCCGAGGAGCCGAAGCGGCAGGAGTCCTCGGGGAAGGACGCGTCGGGCGCGGCCTCCGAGCCGGTGATGGTGGGAGGCATGGCGGTGGTGGACGCCTTCCGCGCTTCGTTCAACCGGAGCCTGTCGTTCGTCTACGTCCCCACGGGTCCGTTGCGAGGGCAGGGCAGGGGGAACGCCGTGTCCGCGAGCCCCACGCCGGTGGAGGAGCCCCGTCCCGCCATGGAGGCCGCGACGCCTCCGGTCGCGAGCACTCCGAACGCCGGGGTCGTCGCGAGCGCTGCGTCCGAAGCCACCGTGGCCCCCGTCACCGCTCCGTCCGTCACGGAGACCGTCACCGTCGTCGCGTCGCCTGACCGCGCTCCGGAGCCGGGCAGCGCCACGCCCGAGCCGGCTCGCGAGGAGGTCGTCGCTTCGGCCCCCGCGCCGGTCGTGGACGCCGCCGCGTCGACGCCCGCCACCGCCGCGACGGTCCGTGAGGACACCCCGGCCGTCGTGGCCGCGACGGACGCGGAGGCCAGCGCGGTGACAGCGCCGCCCGAGCCGGGCACCGGTACGCCGCCCGAAGCCGTGGCGGCCAGCGCTTCACCCGCACCGGGCGAGCCCGTCAGCGCACCGGGCGGCGA
>NZ_RAWB01000151.1 GCF_003612055.1 Corallococcus llansteffanensis | reverse complement strand
GGCCGCGGCCCCCGCCGCCGAAGCGCCCTCGCAGGACCCCGCCCAGGCGCTCACCGGCATCCCCGGCATGGACTTCTCCAGCCTGCCTCCGGCGGCGAAGCGCGAGCTGTCCACGGTGTTCACCGACGAGTTCTGCTACTGCGGCTGCCCCCACACCCTGGGCGCGTGCCTCAAGCAGCACACGACCTGCAAGCACGCCAAGCGGATGGCCCGGCTGTCCGCGCGCATGGTGGCCGACGGCGGCCCGGCGAGCGAGGTCATCGTCACGCTGTCCAAGTACTACGCGTCCTTCCGCGAGCCCCGCACGCCGCTCAAGGTGGACCCCCGCATGTGCCAGGGCGACGCCAACGCGCCCGTCACGGTGACGGAGTTCTCCGACTTCGAGTGCCCCTTCTGCGGCAAGGCCCGGCCCATCCTGGAGGGCTTCGCGAAGAAGCACCCCAGCGAGGTGCGCTTCTGCTACCTGCCGTTCCCGCTCAGCATCCACGCCAACGCCATCCCCGCCGCGCAGGCGGTGCTGTGGGCGCGTGACCAGGGCAAGTTCTGGCAGATGCATGACGCGCTCTTCGGCCAGCAGGAGAACCTCAAGCCGGAGGCGCTGCCCGCGCTGGCGAAGTCGGTGGGCCTGGACGGGGACAAGCTCGCGGCGGTGCTGAAGACGGACAAGTACAAGGACGAGATCGAGGGCTTCCACGCGCAGGGGCGCACGGCGGCCATCAACAGCACCCCTTCCGTGTTCTTCAATGGACGCGCGTACGACCTGGGCTTCCAGGAGGGGTTGCTCGAGCACAGCATGGAGGATGAGGTGGAGTGGCGCGCGAACAACAACGCGTGGGCCGCGGACTGACACCCAGGATGAGCCAACGCTTCCGCATCGATGGCGCCGCGCATCTGGTCCCCGAGGACCGGACCGGCATCCCCGCGCTCGCGGGACGCTCGGGCACGTACGCGCTGATGCCCACGGCGCCCGACCTGCTCGTCTTCTCGCGCACGCCGCCGGAAGGGGGCTCCATCCCCACGCCCCGCGTGGTGCTGGCGGGCGACGCGGGCGGCTTCCCGCTGTCGGACCTCATCGCGTTCCTCAGCCAGTCGCGCTGGAGCGGCGTCGTCCGGGTGCACACGCCGGGCGGCGAGCGCTCGCTGATGATCCGCGAGGGAGAGGTGCGCGGCGCCACGTCCGAGGAGCCCGCGGACCGGCTGGGCGAGGTGCTGGTGCGCCTGGGCTACGTGGACCGGGCCCAGGTGGAGGCGGTGCTGCGCGAGCAGTCGCCGTCGAAGATTGGCCGGGCGCTGGTGGAGAAGGGCCTGCTGCAGGCGCACGACCTGTTCAAGTGCGTCACCCACCAGGTCAGTGAGATCTTCCACGCCATCGTGCTGTGCCGCGAGGGGGCGTTCTTCCTCATCGACCAGCCCGTGGACGACAAGACGGGGCATTCCATCCAGTTGTCCACGCAGAGCCTGCTGATGGACAGCATCCGGAAGATCGACGAGCTCGCGCACTTCCGCAAGCGCATCCCCCACGGCCGCATGTACGTGGCGCGCAAGCGTCCGTCCGACGGCAAGCTGGAGGAGGACGAGGACCGCGTGCTCGCCATGCTGGACGGGCGGCGCACGGTGCTGGAGTTGGGGCACGCGGCCCGGCTGTCCGAGTTCGACATCACGAAGGTCGTCTTCCGGCTGCTGGAGGGCGGCTTCGCGGCGCTGTCGGACAAGCCGGTGGGCACGCCCGCCGCCGCGGCGCCGGAGAAGGCGGCCACGCAGCGCGCGCGTCCGGCGGTGCGCACCGTGGCGCCGGTGGATGCCCGCCCGGTGGCGCGCGTCTTCAACTTCATCTTCCGGGAGATCCGCGACGAGGTGGCCCGCCAGGGCATGGACCGCGAGTTCATCGCCGCGGCCAACGCGGCGCTCACCGGGCAGGCGCTGTCGTCATCGCCGGTGCTGGAGGGGCTCGCGTTCGCGGCGGACGGCAGTCTCCCGGAAGGCCGGCTGATGGAGGCCTTTGACCGGCACCGCGACCAGCTGGGCAGCGAGCCGCTGGCCTCCTTCCGGCAGGCGCTGAGCGACGTGATGTTCTTCCTGCTGTTCCAGGCTGGAGAGCTGCTGGAGTCGCGCGCGGACGAGGACCTGGCCCGTCGCGTGAAGGAACTCCTGGCCACGCTCGAGGCCCCGTGACGGACGCTGGCTTTCCGCGGCTGACCGCCGACGTGCCCGGGTGCGGGGGCGCCTTCAAGCTCTCGCCCGAGGACTTCGAGGTGGAGGAGCTGCCCGCGTACCTGCCGTCCGGTGAGGGCACGCACCTGTACCTCTGGGTGGAGAAGCGCGGCCGGGACACGCGTGAGGTGGTGCGCGCGCTGGCCACCGCGATGGGCGTGCGCGAGGACGACATCGGCGTGGCGGGGATGAAGGACCGGCAGGCGGTGACGCGGCAGTGGCTGTCCGTGCCCGCGAGCGCCGAGCCGCGCCTGCCCGAGTTCGCGCTCGACGGCGTGCGCGTCCTGGAGTCGAAGCGGCACGGCAACAAGCTGAGAACCGGGCACCTGAAGGGAAACCGCTTCCGGCTGCGGCTGCGCGGCGTGCAGGACGTGGGCGCCGCGCGCGAGTCCTTCGCCCGGCTGTCCGCCTCGGGCGTTCCCAACTACTTCGGGGAGCAGCGCTTCGGCCGGGCCGGGGACAACGCGGACCTGGGCCGCATGCTGCTGCTGGGCCAGCGCCTGCCGAAGCGGCCGGACCGCTTCCAGCGCAAGCTGTACCTGTCCGCCTTCCAGTCCCGCCTCTTCAATCAGGCCCTGGTGCAGCGGCTGACCGCGGGCACCTTCGCCACGGCGCTCCTGGGGGACGTGCTCCGCAAGGAGGAGACGGGCGGCCTCTTCGTGTGCGAGGCGCCGGAGGTGGATGGCCCCCGCGTCGCCGCCTTCGAGGTGAGCCCCGCGGGGCCCATGTTCGGCCCGAAGATGACCGCCTCGCGCGGCGAGGTGGCGGAGGCCGAGGCCCGGCTGCTCGTCGACGCGGGCGTCACCCTGAGCGACTTCGTGCGCGGCGGGGATGAGACGGAAGGCACGCGCCGCCCGTACCGCGTGCGCCTGGGCGCGCCGGACCTCACGGTGGACGGCGAGGACGCGGTGCTCACGTTCGAGCTGCCGCGCGGCGCCTACGCCACCGAAGTGCTGCACGAGCTGCTCAAGGACGGCTGAGCCGCACGCTCCACCCCAGGCCCGGAAACGACCACGCCTCCCAGGGCGGTAAAGCCCGGGGAGGCGCGGGGGACTGCATCCGTCTCCCCGCTCCGTCGTGGCGGAGCGGGGCGGGGCGGCAGCGCTACTGCCGGACGACGTTGAACTCCGTGCGGCGGTTGAGCGCGCGTCCGGCCTTGGTGGTGTTGGGCGCCACGGGGCGCGCCTCACCGAAGCCCACGGCCTCCATGCGGCCCGGGTCGATGCCGCGCTTGAGCAGCTGCGCCAGCACCGCGTCGGCGCGCTTCTGCGACAGCTTCAGGTTGGAGGTGTCGTTGCCCAGCGAGTCGGTGTGGCCCTCGATGCGCACCTTGCGGATCCACGACGCGTCCCTGAGCGCCTGGGCCACGTCGTCCAGGATGGTGGTGCTCTGCTTGCCGATGATCTTCGCGGAGCCGGACCCGAAGAGGATCTGCTTCTTGATCTCGATCCGGTCCTTCTTGACGACGACCATCTTGTACTGCTTGGCGCAGCCGCGCTCCTCCTTCACGCCCGGGTCCTCGGGGCATGCGTCCAGCCGGTCCACGATGCCGTCGCCGTCCTTGTCCGGATCCGGGCAGCCGCCGTTCTCCGTGGGGCCGGTCTCCAGCGGGCACTTGTCCTGCGCGTCGGGGACGCCGTCGCTGTCGTTGTCCAGGTCCGGGCAGCCGTCCTCGTCCTGGAAGCCGTCCTTGTCCTCCGGCTCCAGCGGGCACTTGTCCACGTCGTCGTTGATGCCGTCCCCGTCCTTGTCGACAATGGGGCAGCCCAGGTTCTGCAGCGGGCCCGCCTCCGTGGGGCACTTGTCGGTGCCGTCCACGATGCCGTCCAGGTCGTTGTCCATCTCCGGGCAGCCGTCGTCGTCCTGGAAGCCGTCCTTGTCCTCCGGCTGGTCCGGGCACTTGTCCACGTTGTCGAGCACCGTGTCGCCGTCGCGGTCCTTGGGGGCCTCCGCCGGGCAGCCGGTGTTCTCCGCCACGCCGGCGATGAGCGGGCACTTGTCCTGCGCGTCGGGGACGCCGTCGCTGTCGTTGTCCGTGTCCGGGCAGCCGTCCTGGTCCTGGAAGCCGTCCACGTCCTCGGCCTGGTCGGGGCAGGGGTCGTCCTTGTCGAGCACGCCGTCGCCGTCGCCGTCCGTCTCCTCGATGCTCACCACCACCTGCTGCTGGGGTTGCTGGGGCTGCTGCGGCTGCTGGGGCTGGGCGGCTTCCGGGCGGTCGCGCACCAGCACCTGGCGCGGGGCGCAGTTCTTCGACAGCTCCAGGGCGCGCTTCACGGCGCCATCGGCGGTGCGCACGTGCTGGGCCGCGCGGGTGCTGTTGCCCTGGCTCAGCTCCCCCCGGGCGAAGTCGAGGTTGGCCTCGGCGGTGGCCAGGTCCGAGGGGGCGCAGCGCAGGGCGCCGCCCCTGCGGGCGCGCTCCACGTCGGCGGTGAGGACCTCCGTGTCGGCGCGGATCTTGTTGCCGCTGACGCAGGAGAGGGAGGCGAGCAACAGGGTGAGCAGCGCGGACTGGGACAGACGCTTCATCGGGGAGCGCTCGGGCGTCACGGGTTCGGGGGGCGGCCCTGGGAATCTGCGTTGGCGGCGGACATGGACTTCTCCCGCGCCTCGTTGGCGAAGCGGGAGGCCTTCACCGCGAAGTCGACGCCGGCCTGGTAGTCCGAATAGCCGACCTCCTCGCGCGCCTTCTGGAGGTAGAGGTTGGCGGCCGTCCACTCGTACGGGGCTTCCTTCTCCGCTCCGGCCGTGCGCGCGGCCTGGATCTGCACTTCGGCGTCGAGGATGTTCGACGTGGACTTCACGGGGCCACATGCGGTCAGCACGCCCGCAACCGCCATCAGGAGCGACTGCTTCGTCATCACGTGTGCCTCGGTAAGACAGAGCGAAAGGGACTGGCGTCGGTCGTATCAATCGCCCCCGGGGGGGTCAAGAATCGGGCGGTTCCCGTGAAGCAGGGGGCCGGGCGGAGGGGTGGACTTTGACGGCGGGCCCCGCGCTTGCCATCGTTCCGCCCCCGTGCGTCCTCCGCCTGTGCCGCGTGCCCTGCCGCTGCTCCCCATCCTGCTCCTGGCCGTCCTGCTGCCCCTGAGCGGCCTCGCCGGGCCCGCGTCCGCGTCCAAGCGGGCCCAGGGCCGCGCGGAGGCGGACGCCGTGCTCGCCCAGGTGGCCGGGGGCAGCCCCGTGCCCGCCGCCGCCTCCCGCCTGCGCTACCTGCGCCAGGAGGCCTACGCGGCCGAGGAGATTGGTCCCCTCCTGCGCAGCACGTTCGAGGAGCGCAAACGCCGCAACCTGGCGTCGCTCCTGGCGTCGCTCGGCGCGCGCGAGGGGGAGGGCACGCTCGTGAAGCTCGCCTCGGATGGGGACAGCACCGTGCGCATGTACGCGGCGCAGGGCCTGGCGAAGCTGGGCAGCCGCAACACCGCCGTCGTGCTGCCGCTGCTCCAGGACAAGAGCAGCGGCGTGCGCCGCGAGGCCGCGCGGGCGCTGGGGGCGTCGCGCAACCCGAAGATGGGCCGGTCGCTGATGACGGCCGCGAAGGCGGAGCAGGACCTGGAGGTGCGCGCGGCGCTGCTGGAGGCCGCGGGCGCGTGCGGCGACGCGAAGCAGCGGCCCGGCCTCAAGGCGTACCTGGACAGCGACTCCGAAAGCACGCGCTTCGCCGCGGCCCGGGGGCTGTGCCGGCTGGGTGCGCCCGAGGGCTTCGCCTTCGCCCAGAAGCTGCTGGGCAACCCCGACAAGTTCGTGCGCCGCCAGGGGCTTGCGCTCTTCGAGGGCGTGCCGGCGAAGAAGGCCAGCCCCGTGCTGTCGCCGCTCCTGAAGGACGCGGACCGCACCGTCGCCGCCTCCGCCGCGCGCGTGCTGTACCAGGGCGGGGACGCGGCCGCGCTGGACTGGCTGGTGCTGGCGTCCTGGAACGCCAAGGGCGAAGAGAAGCTCACCTACGAGAAGGAGCTGGAGACGCTCCAGCTCGCGGACGACCGGCGCAAGGCCATCCTGCGCAAGGCAGGGGTGGCGCCGTGAGCCTCGCGGGCCTCTGCACCCTGGTCCTGCTGGCCCAGGCCCCTGTCACTCCGGCTCCGAACTCCAAGCCGCCGGTGTCCCCGGCGCGCGCGGTGCCGGCGTCCCTCTCCGCGCCCCAGGCCGCCATGCCGCTGCCCGGGCCCGTGCGGGAGAACGGCTGGAAGCCCCTGACGCCCGAGCAGCGCGCGGCGCTCATCGCGGATCAGGCCGAGTCTCCGCTCGCCGAGCGCCTGCTGGGGATGAGCGAGAAGTTCCTCAACACCCCGTACGTCATCTCGCCCCTGGGCGAGGGCCAGGGCGTGGATCCGGATCCGCCCTTCCGGCTGGACGCGGTGGACTGCCTCACCTTCGTGGAGGAGACGCTGGCGCTGGGCCTGGCGCGCGGCGAGCCGGAGGTGCCGACGCTGCTGGAGCGGATCCGCTACGCGAACACGCCGGCCTACGAGGACCGCAACCACCTGATGGAAGCGCAGTGGCTGCCCAACAACATCAAGAAGGGGCTGCTGGTGGACGTGACGCGGCGCTACGCGAAGGACGACGCCGTCGCCGTCACCAAGACGCTGACCCCGTACACCTGGCAGTCGAAGTCGTCCATGGCGCTGCAGCTGCCGCGCGAGCGCCAGCCCGTGGGCACCTTCACCCTGAACATGATTCCGCTGGAGAAGGTGCTCACGCACGCGCGCAACGTGGCCTCCGGCACCATCCTCGTCGTGCTGCGCGAGGACCTGCCGCTGAAGGCCACGCGCGTCACGCACCTGGGCTTCGTGGTGCAGAAGAAGAAGCGCACGTACCTGCGCCACGCGTCGAAGGGCGGCTACAACCGCGTGGTGGACGAGGACCTGGAGACGTTCCTCGCCCGCAACGCTCGCTACGACAAGTGGAAGGTGACGGGCGTGAGCCTCTTCGAGGCCCGGCGTCCGCCCCCCTCGTTCGCGTCGCAGCCCACCCCCGCCGCGGGGAGCGCGGCCGTCGGCACGCCCTGACGCCAGCGGGGTGGCTAGAAGGCGGGAGGCGCGGTGTCCGCCGGCATCTGGCCCAGCTCCCCCTCGCGCTCCTCTTCCTCCGCGGCGCGTCCGGCCTCGTCCGCCGTGGCGAGCCCCTGGATCTTCACTTCCTCCAGGAGGGCGGCGGCGCGCGCCTGGTCGGTGTCCGGCACGAGCAGCTCCCACCAGGGCAGCAGGTTGCCGGTGGTCAGCTCATCCACCACCCCCGAGCGTCCGGGACGCACGATGAGCGGGATGCGCTGCTCGTCCAGCACGTCCGCGAAGACCTGGGCGGTGACGGGATCGTCCGCGATGCCCGCTCTCACGAACCGGTGCTTGTCCAGCTCATGGGGCAGGGGCAGCTTCCGCTCGCGCATCTCCTCCGCCGACACGAGCGGCGGGTGGTTGGGGCAATCCGTGCAGTCCACGACACTGTCCTGATACTCCGAGCCACACCGAGCGCAGTACCTCATGGAGCCCTCCTGGGCGATGGCTGGAATGTTAGGAACGCCTCGCGCGGATGGCAGGCGGCCCCCCGTGCGAATTCCTGGGGTCAGTGCCGCGCTGCGTCTCCCAGCTCGCCCACCATCCGGCTCAGGCGCTCCACGTCGATGGGCTTTCGCAGCACCGCGTCGCAGTACTCGGCGCCGTCCACCTGGGCATAGCCCGACACGAGGACGACCCGGGCCTTCGGCTCACGCTCCTTCACCTGCTGCGCCAGCTCCGTGCCGTTCATGCCGGGCAGGGATTCGTCCGTGACCACGACGTCGGGGTGGGTGTCTTCGAACGCCTTCAGGCCCGCCACGCCGTCCGCGGCGGTGGTGACGTCGAAGTCGTCCTCCAACAGCTCCGCCAGCAGCTCGCGGCTGTCCCCGTCGTCCTCCACCAGCAGGACCTTGATTCGCTCGCCATCCATGCGACTAGAGCAACGCGGTGCTCCGGGGGATTCGTCCGGGATGCCCCGGGCGCGGCGACGGTCGTCTGGCTGCTTCGGGGGAGGGCAGGCAGGAAGGCTTGCGAAAGCCCCTCACGGGCGGACGGGGCACTGCCCATCTTCATGCCCGGAGGTGATTCCATGAAGGTGTTGTTGCGTGGAGTGCATCTGGGGCTGACGGACAACCTCAAGGCGTATGTGGACGAGCACCTGGTCGCTCACATCGAGCGGTTCGCCGAGGACGAAGCGTCGGAAATCGACATCGCGCTCGTGGACATCAACGGGCCCAAGGGAGGCGTGGACAAGGAGTGCCGGGTGACGGTGCGCATGCCCGGGCTGGAGGCGGTGCACGTGACGGAGACGGCGGAGACGCTGTTCCAGGCCATCGACGCAACGCGTGACCGGCTGGAGAAGGCCATCAAGCGCGCGGTGGAGCGGCGGCGCAGCGTCGCGACGAACGGCCTGCCGTACGACCTCAACGCGGACGCGTCGAACAACTACTAGGCGTCCTGACGGGCGTCGCGGTGGCAACAAGCGAAGGGCCCGGGAATTCCGGATGCCAGCCAGGCATCCGGCCCCCGGGTTCCTTCGGGCCAGTTCCTTGCTGGGGTTGGAAGGTGGACGCTATAAGCGGATCCCCTCACCCTTGGGCTAAAGGACGGCGATGGTCCGCCTCAAGTTCCTGCTGTTCGCACTCCTGGTCCTCGGACTGGGCCTGGCTCATCTCCCGACGCTGTCGGCGCCTCAGCGTGCGCGCGCGGTGGAAGGTGCCGCGCTCCAGGCCGCTTCGGGCACCGGCGAAGTGGCACGTCGCGTGGACGCGCGCCGCGCCGAAATCCAATCCCTGGCGCTGAAGCTCGCCGGCACTGCCGACGTGGCCGCCGCCGTGCACGCGCTGCGTCCCGCTCCCGCGGCGAAGTCTCCGCGCGACCGCAACGGCGGAAGGGACGCGGAGGAGTCCACCGCGCTGCTGCCGCTGACGGCCGAGCGCTTCGGGGCCCTGCGCACCGCCGCGCAGGCCGCGCTCCCCAAGGAGTTGCAGGGCGCGGTGGTGGCGGTGGTGGCCGGTGACGCGAGCTTCCACGCGCGCGCCGACGCCGAGCCCTCCTCCGATGCCGCCGCGCTGGATGTCCCGGCGCTCGCCAAGGCGGGCACGTCCGTGGTGAACGCCTTCGGGGCGCCGCATGTCTTCGCGGCCGTGCCGCTCGCGTGGAGTGACGAGCGGACCCCGGCTCCGGCGGTGACGCTGGTGGTGGGGGCGCCCCTGGTCGCGGACGCCGCGCTGCAGGGCGCGCTGGACGCGTCCGGTGTGGCCGCGCTGGGGCTCGTGCAGGGCGACAAGGTGGTGGGCGGCGTGGGCGCGGAGAAGGCGCGGCTCGAGGGCGCGTTGCCCAAGGTGGCCGCGGGCGCGAAGGACACCGTGCTGGAGACGGGGTCGCTCCAGGCGCTGGGCCCGGTGCAGCTGCCGGCGTTCACCAGCGGCGATGCGATGGGCGGACAGGCCCCGCTGTTGGTGGGCGCCCGCCAGCCGCTGCAGGGCACGCCGTATGAAGTGCTGGTCCTCGCGGGGACGGCGGCGACGCTGGCGCCGCTGGCCGCGTACCAGCACAGCGCGCTCGTGGGGCTCGCGGGGCTGCTCCTGCTGAGCCTGCTGTGGACGGCGCTGATGGGTGGAGGCCGCCGCTCGGCTTCCGACGATGAGGTCGCCGCAGGCAATGGGGACACGCTGGGCTGGTCGGCGGCGCTCGCCGCGCAGCCCACGCCGGCCGCCACGCAGCCTCCGCCGGCCGCCGTCGCGCCGCTGGCGGATCCGTTCGGGTCGGCTTCGTCCTCGGAGCCGCTGTCCAATCCGTTCGGGTCGGCCCTGTCGCCAGAGCCGGTGTCCAAGACGTTCAGCGCGGTCGCGCCGCCGCCGGCCCAGCCGGTCGCGGATCCGTTCGGGGGCGCGGATGCGTTCCCGTTCCCGCCGTCGGGGGCCCAGGCGGATCCGTTCGCGATGCCGCCTCCTTCGGCCGCCGCGCCGCTGGCGGATCCGTTCGCGATGCCGCCTCCTTCGGCCGCCGCGCCGCTGCCGCTGTCGAACCCGTTCAGTACGCCGGCTCCGGATCCGTTCGCCGGGGTGGAGTCGTTCCCGTTCCCGTCGCCGCCCTCGGCCCATCCGCCGCCGGCCGCGGAGCCGTTCACGCCGCCCCCGGCGTACGCGCACAACGCGCCGATGCCCTTCGACCATGCGCCCCCGTCGAACGAGCCCATCGCCCAGGCGGCCCCGCGCCATGGTGCGTTCGCCTTCGAGGATCAGCCCACGGCGGCGTACTCGCTCCAGCAGGCGGCCAATCCGTTCGCGCTGGCGGCGGCGCAGTCGTCCGAGCAGGACGCGGATTCCAATCCGGAGACGACGCGCGTGGCGGCCATCCCGCGCGAGCTGCTCCAGGCGAGCACGCGGCCCACGTCGGAAGCCATCCCGATGCCGCCCCCGCGCTCCCAGGCGTCCCAGGCGATTCCGCTGCCGGGCGGCAACAGCGCGGCGGCGGTGGCGCTGTCGGAGGAGCAGCACTTCCAGGACGTCTTCCGCGAGTTCGTCACCACGCGTGAGCGCTGCGGCGAGCTGGCGGACGGCCTGACGTACGACAAGTTCGTGCAGAAGCTGCGCAAGAACAAGGAGCAGCTCGTCACGAAGTACGCGTGCAAGACGGTGCGCTTCCAGGTCTACGTGAAGGAGGGCAAGGCCGCCCTCAAGGCCACGCCCGTCAAGGACTGACGGCCGGCGGACGTTCAGCACCGTGTCGTGCCCGAAGGCCCGGGACCTCTTCGCGAGGTGCCGGGCCTTCCTGCATGGCGCGCCCGCGCGGGCCTGCCGCGTTCAGCTCGCGCGGGGGAGGACGACGCTGAAGCGGGCACCCTGGCCCGGCTCGCCGCCCACCTCCAGCCGGCCTCCGTGCTCCTGGAGGATGCGCGCGGCGATGGCCAGCCCCAGGCCGGTGCCGCCGTCCTTGGTGGTGAAGTAGGGCTCGAAGATGCGGGCGCGGTGTTCGGCGGGGATGCCCGGCCCGTCGTCCTCCACCTCGATGACGGCGTCCGCGTCGGTGCCCTTCACGCGCACGCGCAGGGCGCCGCCCTTGCCCGTCATCGCCTCCTCCGCGTTCTTCACCAGGTTGACGAGCACCTGGGTGAGCTGGTCGCGGTCCGCGCGGGCCACCACGCCCGTCTGGAGCGCGGGCAGCAGCTGGATGCCCTCCGGGGGCGTGGCGTAGAGGGAGAGCACGCCCTGGGCCAGCTCTCCCAGGTCCACCGGGGCGAGCTGGGGCTTGGGCAGGCGCGCGAAGCGGCTGAACTCGTCCACGATGCGCCGCAGCCGCTCCACCTCTTCCAGGATGACGCCCGCGCTGTCCTTGAAGAGGGTGGGGAAGCTGGGGTGGCGCGCCTCGTGCGCGGCGAGCAGCGTCTCCAGCGACATGCGGATGGGGGTGAGGGGGTTCTTGATCTCGTGTGCCAGCCGGCGGGCGACTTCCTGCCAGGCGGCGATGCGCTCGGTGGCCATCAGCCGTTCGGTGGTGGCCTTCAGCTCGGACGTCATGTGGTTGAACGTCCGGACCAGCTCGCCCACCTCGCCGGAGGCCCGCGCCGTCACCTGGACGTCCAGCGCGCCTTCGGCGACGCGGCGCGCGCCGGAGGTGAGGGCCTCCACCGGCCGCGTCATCCACCGCGACACGAGCATGCCCAGGAGCGCCGCGAAGGCCAGGCCCAGGCCCGCCAGGAGGAGGAAGGCGCGCATGACGCCTTCTTCCGCCTCGCGCGCGGCGGCGCGGCTGAAGGTGAGGCGCACCGAGGCCGCGTCGCCCAGGGGCAGCACGCGCGCCACGGTGGGAGGGGCCGCGCTGCCCGCGTGCGCCACCTCTGAGTCGCCGGACAGGAGCGTCACGTCCGCTTGCGTGAGGCGCGCCAGGTGCTGGGCGAGGCCGTCGTCCAGCACCACGCCGCCCACGGCCCACAGGCGCACGTCGCCGTAGTCCACGGGCCGCGCGGTGACGAGGGCGGGCACCTGTCGCAGGCCCGCGTCGCCGCGCACGTCCACGCGCACCGGGACGGGCCTGGGGGACCGCTCCTTCGTCACGGCGAACAGCACGGCGTCCGGGTCGCCGCGCCGGGCGGGCAGGTGTCCGGAGGACAGCACCGTGCCATTGCGGTCGAACAGCGCGAGGACGGTGAGGCCCCGGCTCTTCATGAGGCCTTCGGCGGTGCCTGCCTGGATGGCGCGCAGGGGGCGGTCGCGCGCCTCGCGCACCAGGTCCTCCATGGCGGGGCTCTCCACGAGCTCCTCCACGGCGCGGCGCGCGTTGGAGGCGGAGCGCTCCAGCGACTCCTGCGCGGAGGCGGTGGCGGCCGTCATGCGCGCGTCCAGCTCGCGCGACAGCGTGTCGCGCAGGCGCGTCAGCGTCAGGGGCACCACCACTGCCAGCGGCACCAGCGCGAGCAGGGCGAAGGCGAGCGCGAGCCGGGTCCTCAGCCGCATGTGGCTGCTTCTTTCGCGGTGACGCGGTTCGCGGCTGACTTCCGCGCGCCGGGTCTCCGGTGCGCATCCGCCCCGCGGCTGTTCGCAGTGGGGCGGCTCACGGTCGGTCTGTGCCATCCGATGAGCTGGCTTGCGTCGGTCGTGCGCACCCGCGCTTCAGCGCCGCTCACGGTCGGCCTCCACCACCGGAGGCCTCGGCGGGCGCGAGCCATGCGCCTTCCATCACCGGGAGGCCCTGCGCATCCAGCACCAGGCCCGTCACCTCTGGCGCCGCTCGCAGTCCCAGCCCCTGTGCGTACAGGGGAATGAGCGGCACGGAAGGGGCCAGTGCCAACGCACGCTCACGGCTGCGTGCATCGCGGGCCCCGGCGTCCGTCAGCGCCCCGATGGGCGGCAGCTCCACGCCCAGCAGGTCTCGCCGTCCGCCCGCCTCCAGCACCACCGCCAGCGCGGGGCCGGGCAGGGGGGGCAGCAACAGCGCGCTCAGCATCAACTCGAAGTCGCCCTTGGCCTGACGGCTTCGCAGGGCGGCGCGCGACTGGGGCTCCAACGCGACGGTGTAGCCCTGTTCGTGCAACTTCACCTGGATCCGTTCGGCCACCGCGCGCTGATCCGCCAGCGCGGCGTCGTAGGCGAGCGTCACCTTGCGCGCGGTACCCGCGGGCGGGGCTTGAGGCCGGACCCTGGGGCCCTGTGGCAGCAACGCGGGCGGCAGCAGGTTCGCCATGGGCACGGCGGGCCCCTTCACGAACAGCCGCGTGAGGTCGTCGCGGTCGATGGCGCTCTCGATGGCCTGACGGAAGTCCGCGGGCACCTTCCGGGGCGAATACGCCAGATACGTCGCATACAGCGCCGCGCCCGTGAGCGTGTCGTTGTCCGGCGGCGTGCCCAGCTCTACCTGAACCTGCCGCGACGTCCACAGCCGCGTCAGGCCCCGCTCATCCGTGGCCGTGAGCGCCAGCCGGTCCAGGTACGGCCGGCCTTCCGGCCACGCGGGCTGCGCCTCCAGCACCCCCCTCCCCGCCGCGCTGAACGGCCCCGACGCGGGCGACGGCGGTGGAGCGAGGGCCGGGTGACAGAGTGAACGCTCCAGGTCCGGCCACGGGAAGGCCAGCGCCAGCTCCAGCGTCACACCCGAGGACGTCACCTGCCGGCCCTCGCCGCGCAGCGGGTACAGCTGCGCGCGGTAGGGCGAAGGCGCCTCGGGAGACGACAGCCGCGTCCACGCCCGGGCCACCGCGGTGGCGGTGGCGGCGGAGGGCAGCGTCACGCGCAGGGCCTGGGGCAGGGGACGCGACAGCTCGCGCGCCAGCGTCGGACGCACCCGGCCGTCCGCGTCCACGCGACACACGGGCCGCGTCAGCAGCCCCAGCAGCGCGGCCTCCATCGGCGTGTCGGCGAGCGCGGGCTCTCCAATCTCCGGCGGGCCTGCATGGGCCGCGCGCAGTTCCCCTCCGTAACGGGGCCGGCTGGCCGCCAGCGTCGGAGTGGAGGCGAGGAGGACGAAGCCCGCGAGGGCGGAGCGGATCATCACGGTGCACCCTGCCGCAGGAGGAACAGCTCGCTCGTGCCGTCCGGCTTCCAGGAACCCACGAGGACCTCGCGGCGCTTGTCACCGTCCAGATCCGCCGTCACCACGTTCAAGGCCCGGCCCGCCGGAAGCGCGCCCTGCCACAGAGGCTCGTGCGCCATCGGCGCGTCCGGCGCCAGCGACAGCACGCGCAGCACCTCCGGTGAGGGCTGGAGCTGGGGCGACGTGGTGAGCAGCTCCGGAGCCCCGTCGCCATCCAGGTCCCCCAGCGCGCTGCCCACGCCCAGCCCCGCCAGCCGCGTAGGCGCGGACGCCGGACGCGCATAGAGCGACGCCGTGCCGTCCGCGTGGACGAACAACATCCGCGGCGCCGCGAAGCTCGCCGCACCGAACGGCGCGGGCACGGTGAGCGCACGCCCATCCCCAAGCCGCACCTCGGGCGCGAACACCGTCTGCCCCGGCACGAACGCCCCTCGCTCCGACGTCCCCAGCGGCGCGGCCTCCAGCGTCCCCGAAGGGCGCAGCGTCCCCTTCGCCTTGTCCAACACGAGCACCTCGCCCCTCGCGTACCGCGTGCTCCACGCGGCCAGGCGCGGCGGCCCCGTGAGCACCGCCAGCGCTCCGAAGGGCTCGCGCGTTGTCGCCGTCGAGGGCGCCCCTTCCAGCTCCCTCCGCGCGAGGATCCGCCCATCCGCGCCGAACACCACCACCTCGCGCGCCGTGAGCGCGGCCACCTCGTCGCGCCCGTCACCGTCCAGGTCGCCCGCGGCCAGCGCGGCCAGCGGCGTCTCCAGCCTCGCGAACACCGCGCCCAGCAACCGGACGGTCCGCTTCTGCGGCGACCCGGGCCCCGGCGTTCCTGGGGACGGCGCCCCCACCGCGGCCAGCGCCAGCACGGAGGCATCCGCCTCCACGCCCTCGGCCACGGCGGCGGCGGGCTTCGGCGGACGCGTGGGCGTGCGGCCAGACCAGAAGTTCACCCACGTGCCCAGCACGTCACCGCGCGCCACCAGCTCGCCGCCCTCCAGGTCCAGCGTGAGCCGCGCCAGCGAGCGGGCCCCCTGTTCGCGGGCGGTGGCCTCGGCGCGCTCGGGCGGGACCTCCAGCACCACGGGCCCGAGCTGCTGAGCCGCGAGCCGGGACGCCAGCAGCGTCCCGAACGCACGGCGCAGCTCGGCGGAGCCACCCGACAGGGACACCGCGACGGGCGCCTCGGCGGGCGCGGCGCGGATCGCGTCCGCCACGGCCTGGGCGAGCCGGGCCGTGGCAGGGGGCGCGCCTTCCGCCCCGGAGGCCCGGGAGGGCAGGGCGAAGGCGAGCGCGAGGAACAGCGGCAGGAGCGAGCGACTCACAGGCCCTTCTTGCCACCTTCCTCGATGAAGAAGTTGTCCGGCGTCACCTGTCCGGGCGGCGGGGCCTCGGCGGTGGGCTGGGTGCCTTCCAGGAACGGCTCCAGGCGCCCCGGGACGGAGTTGCCCGCGAGCAGGCCCGTGGCCGGATCGATGCGCACCTGCGTGACCCCCGGAGGCACCTCGAAGTCGCGCGCGGGCAGGCCCTCCTCGGCCACGCGCATGAAGTTGAGCCAGATGGGCAGCGCGGCGCGGCCACCCGTCTCACTGCTGCCCAGCGGCGAGTTGTCGTCGAAGCCCACCCACGCGCTGGCCACCCAGTCCATCGTGTAGCCGGAGAACCACGTGTCCTTGGACTCGTTGGTGGTGCCCGTCTTGCCCGCGGCCGGCCGGTTCAGCTCGCGCACCGCCCGCGCCGTGCCCTCCTCCACCACGCTGCGCATGAGCGACGTGGCCAGGTACGCCACCGCTGGGGGCAGCGTCTCCTCGAAGGCCGGCTGGTGCTCCTCCAGCACGGTGCCCTTCGCGTCGCGCACGCGCAGCAACTGCAGCGGCTCCGCGTAGCGGCCATTGGCCTGGAGCGTGGCGTACGCGTTGACGGCCTCCAGCATCGTCACCTCGCCGGTGCCCAGCGCCAGCGTGAGGTTCTCCGGCAGGGCCGAACGGATGCCCGCCCGGCGCGCGAAGTCGATGGCTGTCGCGGGGGTGATGGCCTCGATGAGCCGCACGGACACCGTGTTCTTCGACTTGGTGAGCGCCGTGCGCATCGTCATGGGGCCTTCGAACTGGCCGTCGAAGTTCTTCGGCTTCCACGCCTTGCCCGTGTACGGGTCGCGGATGGTCTCCGGCGCGTCGTTCACCGTGGACAGGGGCGTGAAGCGGCCGCTCGCCAGCGCGGCGGCGTAGATGAAGGGCTTGAAGGACGAACCCGGCTGCCGCTTCGCCTGCGTGGCGCGGTTGAACGACGAGCGCTCCGCGTCGTAGCCGCCCACCATCGCCACCACGTTGCGGTTGGCGGGGTTGATGACCACGAGGCCGCCCTGCACCAGCGGGACCTGATCCAACGTGGCCTCCACGAAGGCCGGAGCCGGGGGCGCCTTGAGCACGCGCACGAACACCAGCTCCCCGGGCGTGAACACGTCCGCGATGCCCTTGGGCGCCTTCTTGCCCTTCTGCCGCGCCCAGGTGACGGACGCGAAGGACACCTCCGCGGTGCGGCCCACCAGGTCCACGCGGGCCACGTCGCGCTTGGGGTCCACCTCCAGGACGTAGCCGGTGAGGCGCAGCCCCTCCTCCATCGGCTTGAGGATGACGCGGCCCGCGCGCTCGCGCTCGGGGGACTGGGGCGCTTCCTCGACCTCGCCGTCGGCGGCGAGCTCCGGGGGCGGCTGCTCCTCGGCGCCTTCTGCCTCGGGCGCCAGCGCCTTGGCCTGGGGCGTGGGCGCGGCGGCGGGGGCCTGGGCGAGCGGCGCCAGGTCCGCGACATAGCCCTGGTCCTTCTGCCGGCGGCCGGCCTCCTCGATGCGCTGGACGATGAGCGCGCGGTAGCGGGCCCACGTCGGCTCGTCCAGCTTGCCCTGGGCGCCGCGGTAGCCCTGGCGCCGGTCCACCGCCTCCAGGCCGTCGCGCACGGCCTTCTCGGCCACGGCCTGGAGCCGGGGCAACAGCGCGATTTCAACGCGCAGGCCGCCCTCCATGACCGTCTTCTCGCCGTAGCGCTCCACGAGCGTGCGGCGGATCTCCTCCGCGTAGTACGCGCCCGCGCTGGGCGCCTTGCGCGGCGCGAGCACGATGGGCTTCTCCTTCTCCGCGTCCACCACCGCGCGCGGCACGAAGCCCTGGCCGGCCATCTGCTCCAGCACGTAGCGCTGGCGCTGCTTGGCGCGCGTGATGTTCGTCACCGGGTTGATGCGGTGCGGCTGCTGCACGGTGCCCGCGAGCACGGCGGCCTCGCCCACCGTCAGGTCCTTCGCGTGCTTGCCGAAGTAGAAGAGCGCGGCCTCCTCCAGCCCGTAGCGCCGCTGACCGAAGTACACGCCGTTGATGTAGAGGCTGAGGATCTGATCCTTGGTGAGGGCCTGTTCCAGGCGCGGCGTGAGGATCCACTCGCGGATCTTGCGGCCGATGGTGCGCTCCGGCGTGAGCAGCATGTTCTTCACCACCTGCTGCGTGAGCGTGGACGCGCCGGACTTGCGGCTGCCGGGGATGAGGTTCTTCACGACCGCGCGCAGGATGCCGAAGGGGTCCAGGCCCTCGTGCTTGTAGAAGTCCGCGTCCTCGGCGGCGAGGAAGGCGTTGCGCACGTGGACGGGCAGGTCCTCGATGCGGATGAGGGTGCGGCGCTCCAGCGCGAACTCCGCGCAGAGGGTGCCGTCCGCGCACGTCACCTTGGTCACCTGCGGCGGCAGGTAGACGCGCAGGGACTCCACGGAGGGCAGGTCGCGGCTGTAGTAGGCGTACGTGGCCACGCCCGCGGCGATGAGGAGCACGAGGCCCACGAGCCCCGTCACCAGGAGCCGCTTCGTCCACCGCCACAGCGTGGCGCCGAAACCGCGCCGGCCTGGCGGCGGTGCGCCGGGTGGGGCCGGCGGGAGGGGTTCGGGAG
>NZ_RAWB01000150.1 GCF_003612055.1 Corallococcus llansteffanensis | reverse complement strand
GCTTCCCCCTGACATCCCGGCACGCTGGCCAGGGTCAGGGCGGCGGCCAGGAAGAGGCCTGTTCTGGAGGTGGGAACGCGCATGCGGTGCTCCTTGCAGCCATCGCTTCAGGTGACGGCCCGGGCGCTCTCGCGCGGGCTGCGCGAGCGTTGGGCCGTGCCGTCGTTGTACGGGCGCGGCCATGCGCGCCGTGAAGTGATGTGTCGGAACCGCTGGAGCGCGGGATGAAACGTCCGCCGGCTGGGACGAAGTCAGAACGACTGGCGCAGCAGGGCCTCCACCGCGGCCTTGCGGCCGGGGCTCAGTCGCAGCCGGGTCCCGTCGCGGAGCACCACCACCCAGCCTTTGTCCACGTCAGGCTCCAGCTCACGGATGCGGTCCACGTTGACCAGCACGGAGCGGTGGACGCGCACGAAGCGGCGCGGATCCAACCACTGCTCCACCTGGGCCAGCGTCTCGCGGAGCATGGGCTTCCGGGCCCCCGCGTGCAGCACCACGTAGTTGCCTTCCGCCTCGCACCAGTCCAGCTCCTCGACGGGGATGAGCAACACCTTGCCGCCCGTCTTCACCGCGATGCGCTCCACCGGACCGCCGCTGGAGGTCCGGGAGGGTTCGGGGGGCGGAGGTGGCGCCCGGTGCTGTTCGAGCAGGGAGGAGAGGTGTTTCAACAGCTCCCGGTCCCGGCCCTGGGCGCGCTGTTGCCGGGCTCGCTCCAGCGCGTCCCGGAAGCGCTGGTCGCTGAAGGGCTTGAGCAGGTAGTCCAGCGCGTTCGCCTCGAAGGCACGCACCGCGTACCGGTCGAAGGCCGTCACGAAGATGACGGGCGGCATCCGCTCCACGCCCACTTCGCGCAGGACGTCGAAGCCATCCACCTCTGGCATCTGCACGTCCAGGAACACCAGGTCCGGACGCTCCCGCAGGATGAAGTCCACGGCCTCGCGGCCTCCCTGGCATTCGTGCACGGCGGTGACTTCCGGCGCCTGGGCGAGCAGGTGTTTCACGCTGTCCCGGGCCAGCTGCTCGTCGTCCACCACCAGGACGCGCCAGCCTTCCCGACGGTCTGCTTCAAGCACGAGGACCCCGCGTCATGTCAGGCCTTCCCTCCACGAATGGCAGCTCCACCTTCGCCAGCACGCCACCGCCGGGCAGGTCCTCCAGCGTCAGACCATAGCGCTCGCCGTAGAGCTGCCGGATGCGGGCGCGGGTGTTGGCCACGCCGATGCCCGTGCCTCCGGCGCCTCCCGCCCGCAGGCCCGGCCCGTCATCCCGCACTTCGAGCAGCAGGCGGGGGCCCTGCCGCGTGGTGCTCACGTGCAGGTGGCCCTGGCCCGCGCGGCGGGCGATGCCGTGCTTGATGGCGTTCTCCACCAGCGGCTGGAGGATGAGGGCGGGCACCCGGGCCCGCAGCGTGTCTGGCGCGGGCGTCAGGTGGATCTCCAGGTGTCCGCCGAAGCGGAGCTGTTCGATGCCCAGGAAGCGCCGCACCAGCTCCAGCTCGTCCTCCAGCAGCACCTCGTGGTCTCCCCGGCCCTCCAGGCTCACGCGCAGCAGGTGTCCCAGCTCCGCCAGGGCCTCCACCGCCTCCGGGTTGCGCTGCTGGCGGACCAGCCCCGCCACCGCGTTCAGCGTGTTGAAGAGGAAGTGCGGATCCAGCTGTGCCCTCAGCGCCTGGAGCCGGGCCTCCGCGAGCTGGACCGCGAGGCGCGACTCCGCCAGCTCCCGCTCCCGCAGGCGCCGTGTCGTGCGCAGGGCGGTCCAGGCGGCGAGGAAGAGCAGGTACTCGAAGTAGCCCAGCGCGCCGCGCTCGAGCAGCAGTCGCCACACGCCTTGCGTGAAGGACACTCCGTGCACGCTCCATTGCTGGAGCGCCGCCAGGACCGGCGCGAGCAGCAGCACGTGCACCTGGACGAAGCCCGCTCCCGCGACCAGCAGCACGGACAGGTGGCGCGCCAGCCGGGGCGGTTCGGGGGGAACGCGTTGGAAGACGGCGAGCACCAGCGGCCCGAGCAGGGCCCAGGCGCTGTAGGGCACCAACGCGAGGGCGAGCTTGAAGAGGAAGTCGCGGGGCTCCTCGGCGTAGGCGCGCAGGGCATGGGGGACCGCGCCCAGGAAGCCCGCGGCCATGCCCCACAGCCAGACCCGCCGCATCGCGGACAGGCGCCTCACTACCTCCAGCGCTGCCCCGTGCGGCATGGTGTTCCTGGCACCCCCTGGGTTCGCAGCGTAGCGGAGGAACCATGTGCCGTGGGGGGCCGACGGGAAAGGGTGGGCCGCTTCGGCTAACGTCGCGCCCCGCCGTGACTCGAAGCTCCCCGGGGCCCGACCCCGATGAAGACCTGCCTGTGCGTTCGCCCGAGTTGCGAGACGGCACGCTGTACGTAGAGGGCGAGGATGACGCCGAGCCGTCCGCCGACGGTCGCGAGGCGCGTGGCCGCCGTGCATCCACGGTGCTCACCGCCCTGCTGGTGGCCGTGGGGCTCGCGCTGCCCGGTGTCGCGGTCTTTCTGCGGCGCCCGCCCGTTCCGCCCGTGCAGGTGGGACCGGGGCAGGGGGAACTGCTCCCGGCTTCGCCCGTCGTGCAGGGGGAACCGGCAGGAGCGATTGCACATCCTGGAGTGCCCACCGCTCCAACCGCATCCGAAGGCGCGATTGCGCGTCCTGGAGTGCCCGCCGCTCCAGCCGCATCAGAAGGCGCGATTACGCGTCCCGGATTGCCTACCGCTCCAGCCGCATCCGAAGGTGCGATTGCACAGCTTGGCGTGCCCACGTCGCCAGCCGCATCCGAAGGCGCGATTGCGCGTCCTGGATTGCCCACCGCTCCAGCCGCATCAGAAGGCGTGAATGCGCGCCCCGCGTCGCCCATCGCGCCATCCCCACCGGCGGGCGCCGTCGCGCGTCCGACGCCGTCTCCCTTGCCGAGAATCCTGGCCCGGGTGGAGCCGGGGCTCGTGGCGCCCGCGCGCCCGCTCCCGACCGCCCCGCCGGTCCAGGTCGAGCGACTGCGCGCGGTCATCGAAGACGCGAGGCTCCCACCCGCGGAGCGGTCCGCGGCGGCGTTGGTGCTGCTCGATGCCCATTCGAGCCGGGAGCGCTGGCGCTCGCTCGTCCGGGATGCGGACCTCGTCTCCCGTCTGGACCTGCCCCGTCATGAGGGACGCCTTCCGGCCGAGCAGGCCGCCTGGTTGCGGCTCTCCGCCCTGCGGAACCTGAACCAGTGGGACGCCGTGCTGGGTGACGGCCCTGCCTTCCTGCGGACGTATCCGGACAGCGCCCTGGCGCCCGCGGTGGACAGCCTCGTGCGGAGCACCGTCATCTCCCGCGCCTCGGTGGAGCAGGGCCGGCGGGAGATGCAGGCCGAGCTCCGTAAGGAGGAGGAAGAGGCCGCGCGGGAGATCGCCCGACTCGAAGGTCTTGGACAGCCCACCGAAGACGTCCGCCGGAGCCTCGACTTCCGACGATGCGACCTGCCGGGGACCGGGAGATTCTACCCGGAGGCACTCGCCCCCTGCCGTGCCTTCATCGCGAACTGGGGCGCGGGGAACACCTCCCAGGAACTCAATGAGTATCGGGATGCGCGGGGCCTGGAGATCGCCTCTCTCGTCGCCCTGCGCCGCTACACCGAGGCCCGCGAGCGGTTCGCCGCGTTCCTCGCCTCCGACCCCGAGGGCGAGCAGCGCACCCGCTCCCGCGCCATCGTCATGGGCATCCCCGCCGAAGCGGAGGAGTGACAGCGCGGCGGACCCCCGCCACCGCGCTGCCCTTCCGCTTCAACTCAAGGCGCCGCGAGCTTCGTCACGAACGTGTCGTACTGCCCCACGAGCACGTTGCCGTCGAAGTTCCCCTCCGTATAGCCGCCCAGATAGAGGTTGCCGTTGGACTCCCGGTTCACGCCATTGCTGTAGACGGGGGCCTGCCCTCCCGCCGCCAACACCGCAGGGTTCTGCTGGACCACCCACAGCCGGTTGCCCGCGGTGTCGAACTTCGCGACGTAGTTGTGCCCCTTGATGAACGTGGCGTTGGAGAGGTTGCCCACGTCTCCCTGCGCGCCGCCGCTCACATAGACACCCGTCGTGTCGATGAAGATGCCCGAGGCCCAGATGCCATTCGCCGCGCTGAATTCCCGGGTCCACAGCCGGTTGCCCGAAGGGTCGTACTTGGCCAGGTAGACATCCCCTCCCGTGGTGGGATTCGGATTCCCATCCAGCCCGCCGCCGCTCTGGCCCGTCAGATAGACATTGCCCGCCGCATCCGTCGCCGAGCCATACAGCCAGACGTTGTTGCCCGAGGACCCCAGCTGCCGGGTCCACTGCTTGTTGCCCGCGGCGTCGTACTTGATGACGAAGAAGTCCTGCACGCCCATCCGCGTGTTCCCATCCAGCCCGCCGTAGGTCCAGCCGGAGACATAGACATTGCCGGCCGCGTCGGTGGCCGCCCGCCGCCCAATCGTGTTCTGGCCCGCGGCGCCCGTCTGCCGGGTCCACTGTTTGGTGCCCGCGGCGTCGTACTTCGTCACGAAGGCATCCATGGTGCCGGTGAGCGTGTTCCCGTCCAGGCCGCCCGTGACGGTGCCCACGAGGAAGGCATTGTCCGCGGTGTCGACCGCGACGTCATAGCCCTCCGTGGAAGCTCCTGCCGCGCCAAGCTGCCGGGTCCACTGCCGGACGCCGGTGTAGCGGTACTTCGTCACGAAGGCCTCCCGGACGCCGACCTTCGGCGTGCCATCCATGGACCCATCCGTGAACCCGCCCACGTAGATCTCCTCCCAGGTCCGGTTCGTCGCGATGCCGTAACCCAGGGTGACGCTGCCCGGCGCGCCGAGCTGGAGCGACCAGATGCGGTTGCCGTTCCAGTCGCGCGCGTTGAGGAAGGCATCCATTCCCCCGATGAGCGGGTTGCCGTCCAGGCCGCCCGTCGTGAAGCCCGTGATGTAGGAGCGTCCGGCCGGGTCTCCCACGAGGTCGTGCACGCGCACGGGGACCCCCGCCACGCCGGAGGTCCGCGTCCACAGGGCCGTGACGGGATTCGTGATTCCATCGCTCACGCAGCTGATCAACTCCAGACGGTTGAGGGAGATGACGACCACGCCCGCGCGGGTGTCGTTGTCATCCGTCACGTTCAGGCGGTACTGGCTGTAGGACGCGGGCGCGGCCAGCGTGAACTCACGCCGCTCGAAACCGCCCCAGTTCGTCTGGTTCGTGCGCGTATCCAGCACCACCCACGACGAACCGTTCCAGCCCTGGAACGTCCAGTCCTTCGGCGCGCGCGTGGTGAGGCTGGGCCCGTTGGCGAAGGCAAGGGCATAACGGTGGATCGCCGCGGTGCCGGCGGGCACCTGATAGCCGATCCATGCGGGCGTCTGGTTCACCGCGGAGATCCACAGCGAGCCGTTGTTCGCGTCGAACGCCTGCCAGGCCTCGTAGGAGGCGCTGTAGACTCCCGAACGCGTCACGCTGCCCGAAGGGGTCGTGGAGCCCGTCATGGCCGGCACCGCGATGGCGCAGGTGGTGAGGGCCTGGGGGGTGGACTGGATTGCCTCCCCGGGCCCGGGGTCCGGGACGTCCTCGCCCTGGCAGCCGGGGAGGGACGTCAGGACGAGCGTGCTCGCAAGGAAGGTGCTTCGGACAGCGCTGAAGACTTTCACGGTGACTCCTCGGGAGTCGTGCGAAGGGCGCACGACGCACCCCGAGGAGTAGCCGTCCGCTTCAGGGCGACGGGGCGTTATGTGACGAAACCGCCGGGGCGAGGGACGAAAGCACCGGGCGGGGTGACAGGACTCAGGAGCCCTTCTCCACCTCCAGCCGGTAGCCCACGCCGCGCACCGTCTGGAGGGAGAAGCGCGACGCGCTGGTCCACTTCAGCTTGCGCTTCAGGCTGGAGACGAAGTTGTCCACCGTGTGCGGATCCACCACCACATCCGTGCCCCAGACGGCGTCCAGGATTTCATCGCGCCGCAGTGCCCGTTCGCGCTCGCGCACGAAGAAGGCCAGCAGGTCGAACTCCTTGCGCGTCAGGTCCACCTCCGCGCCCTCCGGCGTCTCCACCCGGCGCCGGTCCAGGTCCACGCTGTAGCCGGCGAAGCGCAGCAGCTTCGCGGGAGTGACGCCCGAGCGCTTCACCTGGGCGCCCACCCGCGCCAGCAATTCGCGCAGCCGGTAGGGCTTGCCCAGGTAGTCCTGCGCCCCCACCTCGAAGCCTCGCACCACGTCCTCCTCCAGCGTGCGCGCGGTGAGCATCAGCACCGGCACGGTGGAGCCCTCCTCGCGCAGCGCGCGGCACAACGAATAGCCGTCGCCGTCCGGGAGCATCACGTCCAGGAGGATGAGCTGGAAGTCGCGGCGGGCCAGGTGCTCGCGCGCCTCCTTCACCGTGGCGGCCTCCTCCACGGCGTAGCCCCCCTGGTGCTCCAGGTTGTCACGCAGCGCGAGCCGCAGGTTCGGGTCGTCCTCCACGACGAGGAGGGTGGGGGTGTTGGGGCTCATGCGGTGCTCGGGCTCCGTGCTCCGGAGGGGTACTCGGGAAGGGTCAACTCGAAGGTGGTGCCGTCCGCGCTGGAGGCCGCCACGCGCAGCGTGCCCCCGTGCAGCCGGGCGATGCGCCGGCACAGCGCGAGCCCCAGCCCGCTGCCGGGCACCTCGCGGCCGCCGCGGCCGGACAGCCGGTAGAACTCGCCGAAGACGCGCTCCCACTCGGCCTCCGGGATGCCGGTGCCGTTGTCCGTGAAGCGCACCCGGCCCCCCGGCAGCGTCGCCACGTGCAGGCGCACGGGGCTGCGGGTGTTGTACGCGCAGGCGTTGCGCGCCAGGTTCGCGAGCAGCAGCCGCAGGAGCTGCGCGTCCGCGTTCAACTCGCGCTCGTCCACGTCCGCCGTCAGCTCCACCGGCACCGGGGCCCCCGACTCCAGGTCCCGCCGCAGCCCGGACACCAGCTCGTCCAGGCGCACCGGCGCGAGCCTCGGCACCCAGCGGCCCTTGTCGATGCGGTTGAAGGACAGCAGGTTCTCCACCAGGAAGCCCAGCCCGTCCGCCTCGCGGATGATGCGCGCCGGGTAGTCCTTCGCGTCCGCGCCCTCCGCCACCCGCCACTCCAGCGTCTCCGCGAGCAGGCGGATGGAGGCCAGCGGCGTGCGCAGCTCGTGCGACACCGTGGCCACGAAGTCGCTCTTCAGCTCCAGGAAGCGGTACTTGCGGTGCTGCGCCACGAAGGCCAGCGCCGCGATGGTGAGCGCCAGCGCCGCGCACAGCGCCAGCATCAGCGACTTGAGCCGGTAGCGACTCTCCAGCGCCGCCTCACCTTGCGCCCACGCGGGCGACTCCACCGCCACCGGCAGCGCCGCGAGCGACAGCACCGGAGCGTTCCCCGGCAGCGCCACGCGCCCGTCCGCCTCCAGCAGCCCGCGCTCCCGCATCTCGCGGGTGAGCCCCTCCAGCAACCCGGGCAGGTCCAACGCCACGCCGCGCACGCCGCGCGGTTCCACGGGCTCCAGGTACCAGCCGGCGCGCACCACCAGGGGCTCCGGGACGGCCTCGGGCAGCTCCAACGGCGTGGCGGCCAGCTCCCGGGCCCGCGCCTCGAAGTCCGCCACGGGCACGCCCACGCGCACGGAGAGCGCCGCCACCCGTTCGCGCAGGAAGTCGAAGTCCTCCCGCGTGAAGCGCGAGCGCTTGAGCAGGACCCACCGCTGCATGCCCTCCAGCCGTCCTCCGCCCTGACCGTCCAGCAGCCCGTCGCGCACCAGCCCCCGCATCAGGTCCGGCACCACGTCGCCCCGCGCCGCCACGTCCTCGAGCACCACCAGCAGCGACGGCAGGTCGCGCGTGGACGCGAGCACGAAGCGGGTCCGGTGCCGCAACAGCGCCATCACCGCCAGCAGGGTGCCCTTGCGGTCCTTCGCCGCCAGCGCCCGCTCCACGCTGATCATCTGCTCCAGCCGCTCCCGCCAGGGCCCCTCGTCCTCGTCCGCGACCTCCGTGCCCGCGCGCAGCCTCGCGTAGCGCTCCTTCGCGGGCGCGTCCCCGGCCGTGTCGAAGAGGGTCAGCCGGGGCAACAGTTGTTCGCCCTGCTCGCGCAGGTACAGCCCCGGTGCGGCCATCAGCGGGTCCTCCTTCGCTGCCTCCAGGGTGGGGCGCGCGGCCTCCATCCCCTCGCGCAGCGCCTGTCCCAGCGAGACGCGGGCGTACTGCTCCAGGGCCTCGCGCCGGGACTGGAGCGAGGCCCGCGCATCCTCGCGCTCGGTGGCGAAGATGCGGTGGAGTTGGCCCAGGCCGACCCCGAGCCCGGCGAGGCCGAGCACGAGGGCGACGAGGGTGGGCAGCAGCCTGCGGATCATTCGGGCGGGGCCTTACTTGATGGTGGGGACGCGGTCGGCGTCCATCGTGCGCACCGGCGCGAAGGACTCGAAGCGGTCCGCACGTCGGTCCAGCGTCCGGGCCGAGCGGATGAGCGTCCCCAGCTCCACCACGTCCGGCCGGGCCTTCATCGGCGCGCCCAGCTCCTCCCACAGCGACACGAGCGCATCGTAGGTGAGCGGCCGCGCCCAGTAGGACCCGCGCAGCTTCTCCGCGAAGGCGGCCGCGACGTAGGACAGGCGCGTGGGGGCCGCGGCCTGCTCATAGGCCGGACGCAGCAGCACGGAGGGCATCGCCTTCTCGATGAGCTGCGACTTGCCACCCTGGGGCGCCTTGTAGCGGATGCGCAGCGTGCCGAAGGAGGTCTGGGACGGGGCGCGCAGCTTCACCTCGTAGAGGGCGGTGACGGCGTGGCCCGCGCCCACCTCGCCCGCGTCCACGGTGTCGTCCGCGAACTGCTGCTTGGTGAGCAGCCGGTTCTCGTAGCCAATCAGGCGGTAGCGGGACACGGTCTTGCGGTCGAACTCCACCTGGATCTTCACGTCCTTGGCCACCACCTGGAGCGTGCCAGTGAGGTTCTGCACGAAGATGCGGCGGGCCTCGTCCAGCTTGTCCACGTAGGCGTAGTTGCCTTCGCCCACCTGTGAGAGCCGCTCCATCAGCACGTCGTTGTAGTTGCCCATGCCAAAGCCCACGGTGGACAGGGTGATGCCCGTCGCCGCCTGCGCCTTCACCCGGTCCCAGATGCCATCCGCCTGGGTGATGCCGTTGTTCGCCACGCCATCCGAGCAGAGGATGATGCGGTTGATGCCGCCCTCCACCAGCTGGCTCGCGGCCAGCGCGTAGCCCATTTCAATCCCAGCCTGCGCGTTGGTGGAGCCTTCCGAGTGGAGGCTGTCGATGGCCGCCAGCAGCTCCTGCTTCCGGGTGGCGTTGGTGGGTGCGAGCACCTGCCGGGCCTCGCTGCCGTAGACCACGATGGACACCCGGTCCCGTTCATCCAATGCATCCACGAGGAGCCGCAGCGACTGCTTCACCAGCCCGAGCCGGTTCTCCATGTCCATGGACCCGGACACGTCGATGACGAACACCAGGTGGCTGGGTTTGCGCTGGGCCCGCGACACCTCGCGCGCCTTCACGCCGATGTGCACCACCTGGTAGCCCTTGCGCGCGGGGGACGGGAAGCCCTCCACGCTCACGCTGAAGGGCGCGTCCGGGACGACGATGTGCATGTACGGAAGGGCCCAGGCCGGAGCACGCTGCCGGTCGCTGGTGCCCGACGCGGTGGTGCTCACCGACTCGCTCGTGCTCCGTCCGTCCACCACGTATCCGCCCGTGCCACGGGAGAGCTCGGCCAGGGATTCGTAGCTGCGCGCGCCTCCCTTGCCCGCCGGGCGAGCCACCGCGATGCGCTTGATGAACTCCTCGTCGATGTTCACGCCCATGTTCGTGGAGCCCACGTCGATCGTCGGCGGGGCGCCGATGACTTCGACGCTATGCGAGAAGCTGTCAGGCAGCAGCTCCACGTTCACGCGGATGGTGCGGTTGCGGAGCAGCTGGATTTCCGGCCGTGCGTACGGCTTGAACGACTCCTTCTCGAAGCGCAGCGTGTAGACGCCCGGGGGGAGCTGGGGGATGCGGTAGTTCCCCTGCGTGTCCGTGACCACGGTCTGCTCCCCCTGCATGGCGGGGGAGGTCGCGGTGACGACCACGTCAGCGACGGGCTTCTTCGTGCTGGAGTCGATGACCGTGCCGATGATGACGCTCGTGCCCACGGTGCCCGCGTCGGGCTGGGCCAGCACGGGCGCTGCGAACAGCATCAGGAGCGTGGACAGGGAGCTGCGAAGGAGGGACTTCATCGTGGGCCACCTCGGTGCATCAGGGTGGAGCCATCATCCCGATGCACCCCGCATCGAACCGCACGGGGGGCTCGTCTCCTCATCATGGTTTCATCATGACGGGAACCGGGGCCCGGGCGCGAGCGTCCGGGGAGGCCCACACCCACATCCCGCGGGCGACGCATGCGGGATGTCGTGCCGGTGTCGGGAGGCTTCGTTAAAAGGGCGCCCATGACGACGGCACTCGACGACCTCTTCCCCACCGACGCGCAGATTCCTCCCGGCGTGCGGCTCCCCGCGTACCTCGAGCAGCGCGAGTACCTGGTCGGAGGCGAGCTGCGCGTCTGGCCGGGCGAGCTCAACCCGGTGCAGAGCCCGGTGTTCGTCCGGACCCCTGAGGGGCTCCAGCAGAAGGTCATTGGCGCGACCCCGCTGCTCACCTCGCGCGAGTCCCTGGACGCGCTCGCGGCGGCGGTGAAGGCCTACGACCTGGGCCGCGGCGTGTGGCCGACCCTGCGGGTGGCCGAGCGCATCGAGCACGTGGAGCGCTTCCTGGTGGCGATGCGCGCCCAGCGCACGGCGGTGGTGAACCTCCTCATGTGGGAGATTGGCAAGCCGCAGCCAGACTCGGAGAAGGAGTTCGACCGCACCGTCGACCTGATTGTCGAAACCATCCGCGCGCTCAAGGAACTGGACCGCACCTCGTCCCGCTTCATCCAGGACCAGGGCATCATGGCGCAGATCCGCCGGGCGCCCATGGGCGTGGCGCTGTGCATGGGCCCGTACAACTACCCGCTCAACGAGACCTTCAGCACGCTGTTCCCCGCGCTGCTGATGGGCAACACGGTGGTGTTCAAGCCGGCGAAGTTCGGCGTGCTGCTGGTGCGCCCGCTGCTGGAGGCGTTCCGCGACTGCTTCCCGCCCGGCGTCATCAACATCATCTACGGCCGGGGCCGTGAGACGGTGGGCGCGCTGATGGAGAGCGGCAAGGTGGATCTGTTCGCCTTCATCGGCACCAACAAGGGCGCGAGCGAGCTCAAGCGCATGCACCCGCACCCGCACCGCTTGAAGTCGGTGCTGGGGCTGGATGCGAAGAACCCGGCCATCATCCTGGAGGACGCGGACCTGGACAACGCGGTGAAGGAGTGCGTCACCGGCACGCTGTCCTTCAACGGCCAGCGGTGCACGGCGCTCAAGCTGCTCGTGGTGCACCGGAGCATCGTCGACGTGTTCCTGGAGAAGTTCACCGCCGCCGTGGACAAGCTCAAGCCCGGCATGCCGTGGGACCCGGGCGTCGCCGTCACGCCCCTGCCGGAGCCGGGCAAGGCGGCCTTCCTCCAGGGGCTGGTGGACGACGCGGTGTCCAAGGGCGCCCGCGTGGTGAACAAGACGGGCGGCCAGTCGTCGCGGTCGTTCTACGCGCCCACGGTGGTGTACCCCGTGACGAAGGACATGCGGCTCGCGGGCGAGGAGCAGTTCGGCCCGGTGGTGCCGGTGATGGTGTTCGACGAGGACGACGAAGCCGTGCGACTGGTGGTGGAGTCGCACTTCGGCCAGCAGCTCAGCCTCTTCGGGAAGGACTCGGCGCGCATCGGCCGGTTCATCGACGCGTTCTCCAACCAGGTGGGGCGCATCAACCTCAACTGCCAGTGCCAGCGCGGGCCGGACACGTTCCCGTTCAACGGCCGCAAGGACTCCGCGGAGGGCACCCTGTCCGTGGCGGACGCGCTGCGCGTGTTCTCCATCCGCACGCTGGTGGCGACGAAGACGACGCCGGACAACACCACCCTGGTGCAATCCATCCTCACCCGGCGTGAGTCGGATTTCCTCACCACGGACTTCCTCTTCTAGTCGTCCCGAAAACGGAGGGCGGACGGAGCGGTTCCGCTCCCTCCGCTCTTGGTGCTAAGCCCTGCGCCATCCCATGGCGCGCACAACGACCATCGAGCTGCACAAAGAAGAGATGAAGTTCTCCGCGGGGCACTTCACCATCTTCTCCGCCACGCACCGCGAGAACCTGCATGGGCACAACTTCTCCGTCTACGTCGCGCTGACGGGCGAGGTGTCCGAGGACGGCCTGCTCGCGGACTACGGCCCGCTCAAGCAGGCCGTGATTGCCCGGTGCAAGGCCTGGAACGAGACCTTCTTCCTGCCCGGCCGCTCGCGGCACCTGCGGCTGGAGAAGGACGCGAACGGGAACCACGTGGCGCACTTCAACGGCGAGGAGCTGCGCTTCCTCGCGCGCGACGTGACGGTGCTGCCCGCGGCCAACGTGACGCTGGAGGAGCTGGCGCGCGTCTTCGGCGAGGAGCTGGTGGGGGACGGCACCGCGATGGCGCGCGACCGCATCACGGAGCTGGTGGTGAAGTGCGCTTCGGGCCCCGGACAGTGGGCCACCTGGGAGTGGAAGCGGAATGGCTGACTGGGCCCTCATCACCGGCGCCAGCCGGGGCATCGGAGAGGCGACGGCGGCGCGCTTCCAGCAAGCGGGCTGGCGCGTGATGAACGTGTCGCGCAAGCCGTGCCCGGTGCTGGGCGTGGTGAACGTGGCGGTGGACCTCGCCGTCCCGGGGTGGGAGGCGAAGCTCGCCCCCGCGCTCGAGGCTGGACCGGGCACGGGCGGCGGACGGCTCTGCGTGGTGCACAACGCCGCGCTCTACGAGCATGACGACGCGCTCAGCATGGACGCGGACCACCTGCGCCGCGTGCTGGAGGTCAACGTCGTCGCCCCCCTGGTGCTCAACCGCCTGGCGCGGCCGCTGCTCACGGACGGCTCCTCCATCCTCTACGTCGGCTCCACGCTGTCGGAGAAGGCGGTGAAGGGCGTGGCGTCCTACGTGACGACCAAGCACGCGCTCGTCGGGATGATGCGGGCCACCTGCCAGGACCTCGCGGGGACGCGGATCCACACCGCGTGCGTCTGCCCGGGGTTCACCGACACGGAGATGCTCCGCGAGCACCTGGGCCCGGACGCGGCGGTCCGCGCGAGCGTGGAGGGGATGACGACGTTCGGGCGGCTCATCGCGCCCGGGGAGATCGCGGACGTCCTCTTCACCTGCGCCACCACCCCCGTCCTGAATGGCGCGGTCCTCCACGCCAACCTGGGTCAGGTGGAGCGCTGACGCGTCAGTCCTCGGCGGGGAACACCGTGCACGAGGACGTGCAGGTCTCCGCGACGCGGATGCGCGCGATGCGGGTGCCGGGGATGAACAGGCGCTCGAAGAGCCACGCGGCCAGCAGCTCGCTCGTGGGGTTCTCCAGGCCGGGCACGTCGTTGAGCAGCTGGTGGTCGAGCTGCGCGTGGATCGGCTGCCAGGCCGCGTTCAGCTCCGCGAAGTCGACGATCCACCCGAGCTGCGGGTGCACGGGGCCGCGGATGGTGATCTCGATGCGGTAGCTGTGGCCATGCACCCGGGAGCACTTGTGCCCCACGGGGACGTTGGGCAGGCGGTGCGCGGCCTCGAAGGTGAACTCCTTCGAGATTTCAGTGACGAGGGTGGGCTTCTTCAAGGGGACGGCCTCCATGACGGCGGCCTTGTACCTGTGATCCCCACCCCCGTCCATCGGACGGAGCGGGTGCCCCGGGGGCCTGGACGCCGGGCCGCCTACTGGCGGAACGCGGTGAAATGGCTGGTCACGCTGCATTTCTCCGCCGCGTCCCGGCTGTGGAAGGAGAGCCAGCCTGAGTAGCGCAACGGCTGGGTGGCGGTCCGCGCCTCCTCTGAAAAATCGCCCATGACGGTGATGGCAATCCCGGTGCCGTCCGGCGCCGTGGTCTCGGTCGAGAGCTGGAGGCTCGTGTTGGTCGACTCGTAGAGGGTGCCGGTCAGCCTGTGGTCGAGGAGTTGCCCGCTGACGTAGCCGCTGTTGCCCTCACGCTCGATGACCAGCACCGTGGGCAGCGTCAGGCCCAGGTCCGAGCAGCTCCGCGGCACCGGGTTGTCCATCACGAACCTCAGGGCGTACGTGCCCTGGATGTTACAGCCTTCTTCGCAGTCCGGGACGCTGCTGCTCCCACATCCCGGGTTGCCCATCCCGCTCCCCATGGTCATCACGCCCACCACCAGGAGCAGTGGGATGCACAGGCGCTTGAAGAGGCTGGGGTGACGGACACTGCCGGTGGACGTGTCGTGCATGGGCGCAAGATTACCCGGAATCACATGTTTGGACGTCATGACCCTTCTCTCGCGGAAGGCGGCGGCACACGCTGATGTCTCCTTCTTCACCGTGGAGTCCTGATGCGTCGTTCTCTTGTTTCACGTGCCCTGGTGGGCACGGTGGTGGTCGCCACCCTGATGGCGTGCGGTCCTTCGTCCGAGCCCGTGGAGTCCGTGGCGCCCAGGTCCGAGGCGCAGGGGCTGCTGACCTCGTCCAACGGCCTGGTCACCCTGGATGCCGTGGGCACCGGCCGGTCCTACACCTTCGCCACGGCGCAGACGGGCACGCAGCTCTACATCGACCGGACGTACAGCATCACCGGCCTGTCCTCGCGGCTCCAGGGCGGGGTGCTGCTCCAGGCGGCGAATGACGACAAGCTCTACACCGGCGCGTCGCAGGTGCAGCTGAGGCTGAACTCCGCCGCCACCGTCTACGTGGCCATGGACCGGCGCAACACGGTGCTGCCCGCATGGCTGGCGGACGGCACCTGGGCGCTCACCGACGAGGTGTTCGCCACCAACGACCCCTCCGCGACCACGTCCAGCTCCTCCACCCCGATGAAGGTGTACGTGAAGTCCGTGCCCACCGGGACACTGGTCCTGGGCGGCGGCATGGCCTCTCCGGCGCAGGGCACCAACGCGCAGTACGCGGTCGTCATGAAGTTCGCCACGTCGGAGCCCGGTGTGGTGGCGCGCTACTTCCCCAACCTCCGGATGCAGGGCGTGCCGGTGCTGCGCCACCTGTCCACCGTGGACCTGAACCCCGGGACGGCCGCGCCCGTGCCCGGCATCCCCGCGGACTTCTTCGGTGTGCGCATCGAGGGCTCCGTCACGCCCGCCTTCACGCAGACGTACACCTTCCGCACCTCCGCCAGCGGCGGCGTGCGCCTGTGGGTGAACGGCCAGCTCCTGGTGGATGACTGGTTCGAGCACGCCGTCGAGCAGCACTCGGGCAGCATCCCGCTCGCGGCGGAGATTCCCGCCAGCCTGGTGCTGGAGTTCTTCGACGCGGAGGCCGCGGCGTCCGTGCTGCTCCAGTGGCAGAGCGCCAGCCAGCCCTGGCAGACCGTGCCCGTCTCCCGCCTGCAGGCGCCAGCGCTGCCCCTGTCGCGGCCGCTGGGGGCCCACTGCACGGCGGACACGCAGTGCCGCTCCAGCCGGTGCAGCGTGTACCCGGTGGGCAACGTCACCATCTGGAACGAAGGGGACGCCGTGTGCACGCCCGAGGTCTTCGAAGGGCAGCCCGGCGTGAAGGCCGAGTACTTCACCTCCGAGTTCCTCTACAACCGCGCCGTCGTGCGACAGGAGGGCTTCGTGGGGACCTTCTGGGGCGCCACGGCTCCGGCGCCCGGCGTGCCCGCGGATCGCTGGTCCGCGCGCTGGTCCGCCACGCTCACGGCGCCGGCCACCGGCACGTACACGCTGCGCACCAACACGGAGGACGGCGTGCGGCTGTGGTTGGACGGCGCGCTGCTCGTGGACAACTGGTTGGAGGAGGAGGGCGGACAGGCGCACGACGTCGCGGTGTCGCTGACGGCGAACAGCGCGCACGCGCTGGTGATGGAGTTCTTCGAGGGCTACGGCAACGCCCACGCCCAGCTGTCGTGGACGGGCCCGGGCCTTCCCTGGCAGACCGTCACCACCGGGCTCACCACGCCGCCGCACTTCACGTGCCGGCCCCTGGGCTCGCAGTGCCGCTCCAACGAGGACTGCTGCGGCGCCTACTGCTCCGTGTACCCGGTGGGCAACGTCACCATCTGGAACGAGGGCGCCACGGTGTGCAGCCCCCGGTGAAGGGCTGACGCGCGCACCGGTGTTTCACCGGGTCCTGGTGTGAGGGAACTTCAACACCGGGGCCCTGGCGGGAGGGAGCTTCAGCCCCGCCATCCGCAGCGGTTGCTCGAAAGCGGGATGCTCGATCAGCTGGCGACGGAGGAAGAACCACTCCTTCTCGTCGTTGTCGCGGATGAGGACCCCGCCTGCTCGAAGCGCATGGAAGATGCGCACGGACTGCATCTCCGAACAGGGGGGCTGCGTGCGCATCACCTGCGCGTAGAGCGTGGTGCCCCGACCGGGAGGCGTGTCCCAGGGGGCCTTGCTGGCGAGCAGCAGCGCCACCGCCCGTGGATGGCAGGATCCCACGGCGGTCTGGAGGACGGTGGCACCGCCGAGGCTCCTGGCATTGACGTCCGCTCCTGCCTTCAACAGCAGCTCCAGGAGCGACACGTCTTCCTCATGCCGCTGGAGCCTCTGGAGGGCCCGGAACAGGGGCAGGTCCCCGCGCTGCGCCTGCCTGTTCGGATCCGCGCCCGCCTTCAGCAGTGCCCGGACGATGTCCCCGTGCCCCTGCTCCACGGCCGCGCTCAGCGGTGTGTCCTCCAGGTCGTCCCCCTCGTCGTCAGGAGAGGCCCCTGCCTGGAGGGCCCGCCCCACCAGCCCGGTGAGGCCCTCTCTCGCCAGGTCGACGAGCGGCGGCTCCACCCCCGCGTCCATCAGGAGGCCCAGCATGGCCACATCCTCGTGGCTCAAGGCCTGGGCCATCCACCCCTTGCCGGAGGTCATGACATGGCGTGGAGCCAGCGGGCGGACCCCCTTCAACACGGCGCGCATCAGGGCAAGGTCCTTGCGCTCCAGGGCGATGCGCACCGCGGCGTCGATCACGTCAGGCTGCACCGTGCCGTGCGCCTGCTTTGCCAGCCGTGAGACCCTGGTGGAGGGGCCTGCCTCGGCGGCGGCGAGGAAGTCCGCTTCGCCCAGACAGTCCGGGTGGGGCTGAACGCCCAGGGACACCAGGCGCTTCTCGGTGGTCTTCAGGTGCTTCCAGCGGGCGAAGCAGAGCGCGGTCCACCCCTTTGGTTGCCAGTCAAGCCAGTCCGCGGAATGTCTGGGAACGGCCAGCGAGGCATCCGCTCCTGCGTCCAGCAGGATGCTCGCGGCCTCCTCGTCGCCCTGCTGGCACGCGAACATCAGCGGCGAGACATGGCGCGAGTCCGGCAGGAGGCCCGGCGTGTTCCTGGGGCTGCCCTTCATCAGCAGCTCGCGCAGGAGATTGTGATTGCGCTGTCGGAGGGCCTCCATGACAGGGGTGTCACGGGGGTTGTTACGGATTGTAGTCGCGTCCGCGGAAGGGCTTCCCGCCAGGAGTACGAGCAACGCAAGACAGCACGGCAGCTGGAGGCAACGGGAGGGCATGGGAGGCTCCAGGAGGTCAGGGACGCAGCAGCTTGTCCAACCGCCCATCCTTCGTCTGGAGGGCGAGCGCTTCGAGACAGGCTTCGCGGGAGGACTCCTTCACCTGCGACCTTCCACGCCGCTCCAATTCCAGACATCGCATCAGGTCCAGGTCGAAGGCGGTGAAGGGCTCGATGCTCGTGGCGTCGCGGAGCTCCTCCACCGAGTCGCGTCCGAAGACGGCGCGGGCCCATTCCACCATGCACCCGCGGAGCCGCTCCGGATCGCGCTGGGTGTCCAGGCACTGGCCCGGCCGCGTGAGCCTCGGGGGACCGTGGGGATTCCCCTTCCCGGGTCCCTCGGGGTGATTGCCGCGGTAGAGGATCTTCCGCCGTTGCGGGGTGACCGCGCAGTCCTCGGGACAGTTGCAGCGCTGCTCCAGGGAGCTGCACACGCCATCGCCGCAGGGCATGCAGCGCGGCCGGTGGTCCGTGCCGTGCTCCGCATCACACGTCCCTTCCGTCACCCTTCCACACCGCGCGATCAGCCCCGGGCAGCAGGCCACCTCCCCGGCGGAGTACCCCTCGCCACCACACGTCGGGGCCTGCGTGCCGCGTCGCGATGTGCAGAAGGGCTCGCCATCGCAGTAGACGGCCTGGTGGCACACGTCGGGGAACTCGGCGCAGCGCTCCACGGGCAATCCCTCGCACCAGACGTCCGGCGAGGGGCGGGACGCGTCAACGG
>NZ_RAWB01000014.1 GCF_003612055.1 Corallococcus llansteffanensis | reverse complement strand
AAGAGACAGCCTGGGGGCCCAGGTCCAAGAGGACGCGCCGCCCCAGGACATCGTGGTGGCGTGCCCGGACCTGGCCACGCAGGAGCACTGCCTCCGGTCCGCCAGCGCGCGCGGGCTGCTCGTGTACCACCCTGGCGGGATGGGTGAAGTGCCCCGCTACGACGCATCCAATGGACTGTCCGAGGTCGCGCTCCGCTCGCGGCCGGCGGCCCTGTGAGGACCCCCGCGATGACTCCGCGAACCCGCATCCTTGGTCTGCTGCTGTCCGTCTGGGCACCCCTCGCCGGGGCCCAGGCGCCGGCCCCCGCGACGCCGCCGCCCGCGCAGGGGCTGCCCGCCACCACGCCCAGCGCCACGCAGTCGAAGCTGCCGCAGGGCTGGTACGTCACGGAGAGCGCGCCCCAGCACTACGAGGCCGGCGTGGACGAAAGCGCGCCGTGCGAGGGCAGCCGCAGCGCCTTCCTGCGCTCGCGCACCCAGTCCACCGACAGCTTCGGGACCTTCATGCAGGCCTTCAGCGCGAAGGACTTCCAGGGCAAGCGCCTGCGCTTCTCCGCCGCCGTGCGCCACCAGGACGTGAAGGGCTGGGCCGGGCTGTGGATGCGCGTGGAGGGCGCGGACGCCCGGCAGCCGCTCGCCTTCGACAACATGCAGTCACGCGCCCTGGTGGGGACCCAGGGCTGCAAGCGCTACGACGTGGTGCTGGACGTGCCCAAGGAGGCCACCACCATCATGGCGGGCCTCATCATGAGCGGCACGGGCCAGGCGTGGCTGGGCGGCGTGCGCTTCGAAACGGTGGACGCGTCGGTGAAGACGACGGACCTGCTCGTCCCCCCGCAGCCGGTGGCCTCCGGGCCCCAGGGCCTGGAGGAAGCGCCGCCCCCACAAGAGGGCGAGCTGCTGGGCCGCGTGGGCGACTACTGGTTCGACGCCCTGCGCGTGAAGACGGAGAACCCGCTCGTGCGCGGCAAGGGCCAGCTGTGGCAGGGCACCGTCGGTGACGAGCTGTTCGAGCACGGCATCGAGGTGAACGGCACCTACCGGCGCTACCCGCTGGAGGTGAGGGTGCGCGCGGGCGGGCCCGTCACCCTCATCGAGGGCCGGTGGGGCACGTCGGACGTGGACATCCGCCTCAGCGCGGACTCGCTGGTGATGCGCTGGGGCGTCTTCGAACGGACGCTGACGCGGGACCGGAAGGCCGCGGCGGAGAAGGGCTGCAACGTCTACCGCCAGATGGACGGCGTGCATGAGATGGATCGCATCGACGTGTGCGGCGTGGCGCTCGCCACCCGTCCGCCGCTGACCCAGCTCGTGGTGGCCTTCCTGGCCAACGGCTTCCGCAGGGACCCGTCGCCCTTCACCACGCCGGTGCCGCGAGCCCCGGTGCGCTCGCCCCAGGCCTACGACTCGTCCACGGGCTACATCCCGCCCTCGCAGCGGCAGTGAGCGGCGGGCCTGGCGGGAGAAACCCCACCGGCCCGAATCGCCCCGCGCCTTCTAGAAGGCGAAGTCGCGTTCCAGCGTCTCCTGCCCGGCCTGCACCGTGAGGTGGGCCGCGTGCGCGCCGGTGGCTACCGCCGTCGACAGGTCGAAGGACAGCCCCTCCGGCCCCTGCGTCGGCTTGAGCGACGGACGCCCGGGCGACAGGAAGACGGCGGCCGTCACGGGCCGCGCGCCCAGGGGCTGGACCAGCAGCCGCACCCGCTGACGCTCGCGCACCAGCACCACGCGGAAGTCGCGCCGCTCCTCCAGCACCTCGCGGTGCTCCGGCAGGCGGGCCGCGCCCGGACGCCGCGCACCGTCCGCACGGGAGTCCCGCGCCGCGCGCGGGGCGGACATCCCTTCCTCCTCCAGCTCCAGCGCCTCGTCGATGGCGGCGTCGCCCTCCTCCAGCGCCAGCACCGCCTGCGCGCACTCGCCACACTGGGCCGTGTGGGCCTCCACGCGCGCCTTCTCCTCGCGGCCCATCTCGCCCGCGTCCAGCCGCCACAGCTCGTCGTCGGTGAGGTGGCGCCGGGGGGGCGTGTCCACCACCGCGGTGTCCACCCGGTCCGCGCGGCATGCGGCGCAGTCCTTCAGGTGGGCCGGGTCCTTCAGGGGCTTGCCCGTCCAGGTCGCCACCAGGTCATCGCAGCCGGCCCGCGCGGAGAACCACCAGGCGCCGGGGCGCTCCACGGGGTCCAGCAGGTCGCACTCGGCGCGGCGCTCCGGGTTGAGGGGGATGAACCAGCGTGCGCGGGGGCGCAGCGAGGTGTCCAGGTGGCCCAGCGCCCCAAGGAAGCGCTCGCGGGCGGTGGCGGCGTCCCCTTCCAGCGGGCCCTTCAGCAGCTCCCAGGTGACCAGCGCGCGGGCGGCGGAGGCGGCCCGGTCGCGGGCGGCGAGCCCTTCCAGCGCGGAGGCGCGCCACAGCTCCGCTTCGTCACCCGCTTCGCCCAGCGCGGCCTCCATCGACTCCTCGGCGGCGCGCAGCAGCAGCGGTTGGAGCGCCTGCGGTTTCTGCGCTCGCAGCCAGGCTTCCACTTCCGGGCGGCCCAGGCCCTTCAAGGCCTCCTCCACCCCTTCGGTGCCGAGCCGATCCGAGCGGCGCAGCACGTCCCCCACCCCCTCCAACAGCTCGCCCACCGGGGCGGGGCCCGCGGCCAGGCGCGCGAAACGGGCCTGATAGCGGGACAGCGCGTCTGTCTTCATCGCGACATCCCGAGTGGGGCGGAGGACTGCATCCCGCCGCGGGAAATCACGAAGGCTCTTCCGGCTGTCCGTCCCGCTGCAATTCGAGCAGGTACAGGCGCAGGTAGGCCTGGGCGCGGCTGACGCGCTTGTACGAGTTCACCACGCTGATGTCCAAACGGCGTGCGCATTCCTCGTGATCCTCCACGTCCTCGTGGTGATACAGCTCCCATGCGGAAGCCTCCTTGGGGTGCTCCTGCTGGAGCCTGGCGTAGGCGGCCCAATACAGTTCCTGCGCTTCGGCGCGCTCCTCGCGACGCCGTGCGCCCTCCACCGCCCGGGCCACCTCGGACGGGGTCTCTTCCATGACGTCGTCGGGTGAAGACGGCGCGGGCGCCAGCTCCTCCCGGTGTCGCCGGTAGAAGTCGATGGCGACATGCTTGACGATGCGCAGGAAGAACGTCTTGGGCGACGCACTCCTGCCCGGCATCTGTTCGGACACGCCGCGGAACTGGTCCAGGCCCCGGTCGAGGAACTTCCCCACCGCGTCCTGGAAGAGCTCGTCGGCGTCCGCCGGGGACCCGCGCCCGTAGCTGCCCTGGATCCTGCCAATGACGTAGCGGGCCGGGCGGGCCCACCGCGCGCAGAGTGCGCCCAACGGGGTGCCCACGGCCTCGCCCGAGGCGCGGCGGCGGGACACCTCCGCGAACAATTCCTCATCCGTGAGCTGCTCGTACACCGGAAGGCCCTGGAGGCTGCCCCGGGACGGCCGTCATCCCGGGAGGTTGGGTTACGGGGATGTGGCGCGGCAAGGTACCACGTTGGCATCCGCGGACAGCCTCCCAAGAAGTCGTGGGGCCCCCGCGTGCCGGAACCACCGGACGGTCGGGAGCACCTTCAGCCCTCGACGCCACCCGCCGCGGGTTCCTGACGCGCCTTTTTCGAAAAAGAGAACAACCTGCCGGGCCCTTCAAGGAGGCGACAGAAGGCCTTGGAAACCCGGGGGAAATCCCCCGTCAGGAATCCGGCCGGGGGGGCGTCGGAGGGCGCATCGCTTTCGAGCGCCCGGCCGAAGAGGCCCTACACGCAGTGGTTCAACTCCACCCCTCCGCTCGCAAGGCGGGGGGCCGCCGGCGGTCCGGCACTGAACTTCGGTTTCAGACCACCGGCTTCTTCACTCGGGCGCTCACCTTTCCCTCCCACCCTCGCCTGCCCCTCCCGGGCATGCCCTTGCCCGAAGTCCCGAAAGGGGGACTGTCATGACGACGCGCACCCAGACGACCCTGACGGAGACCCAGCGGGGACCGGCCGAGCGACTGCTCGACGTGGTGCTCGGCGGCTCCGCGCACCTGTGGCACCACCGCCCCGGCCTGGACGTGGCCGGCACCTGGGTGGCGGCGGCGCACGCGGACGCGAAGGCGCAGGCGCGCGGGCGCAAGGTGGCCCCAGGCCTGTTCGTGCCCGCGGCGGTGAAGCTGTACGGCCAGCTCCTGGAGCTGTACCGCCTCAACCCCACCCTGATGGCGCACTTCGCGTCGTACGCGCTGACGCAGACGGACTGGCGCGACCTGAAGGTGGCCACGTGCGCGCTGATGCTGGTGCAGGAGCACGCGGGCCTGCCCGTGCGCGACGGCCAGGGCCAGGTGGCCTTCCACGACGACGACTTCCGCGCCATCGGCGAGGCCATGGTGCTGCACTACGTGCGCCGCTCCACGCGCATGCTCACGCCCAAGGCGGTGCTGCGCGTGGCGGAGCTGCTGGAGACGCCCGAGATCGCGCGCCTCAACCGCGCGGCGGGCTTCGGCGACCCCGCGTCGCGCAAGCCGCCCCTGGGCCGCTGGAAGCGCGTGGCGCAGAAGTGGCTCGCCGCGCGTGAGGCGAACCTGCCCATGCTCCAGGGCCTGGTGAAGGCTGGCTACAAGGAGACGCTGAAGAAGCTGGCGCGCAAGGCTGGCTACAAGCCCGCCTCGCAGGGCTTCTTCGAGGTGCTTGGCTGGAAGCAGAAGCAGGCGGACGCGGGCCACCGCCAGGTCGGCCTGCACGGGCTCACGCTGGTGAAGCGCGAGCGCTTCGACGGGCTCAGCGAGGCGGAGATCTGCGAATGGATCGAGCTGGAGCGCCTCTCCTACAAGGAGGTCGTGGGCCGCCTGCCGAAGGACGTGGGGCTCACGCCGGCCATCCTGGCGGCGCTGCTGCCGTCGCTGTCGGACCGCGACCTGCGGCTGATGACGCCCACGCTGGAGGAGCTGGGCCTGCTGCAGGAGCCTGACGTGAAGGCGCGCTGGGAGCGGGCGGTGTCGCGCGCCACGGATCAGCGCTCGCTGAACATCGCGAAGAACGTCCGGGGCGAGGACCTGCGCCGCAAGCTGGAGGAGGCGAGCGACAACGCCGCGCGCCAGGCGGTGGCCGAGGCGACGGCGGAGGCGGACGTGCGGGTGATGTTCCTCATCGACAAGTCGGGGTCCATGGAGGGCGCCATCGAGCAGTCGAAGGAAGCGCTGTCGCGGATCCTCGCGGGCTTCCCGCTGGACAAGCTGCACGTCGCGGCGTTCGACACGATGGGCACGGTGCTGCAGCCCAAGGCGGCCAACCGCACGGCGGTGCAGCACATGCTGGCCGGGCTGAAGGCGTCGGGCGGCACGGTGCACGGGGCGGCGGTGCACGCGCTGCACCGCGCGGGCGTGCGCATCCCGGAGGAGGCGAAGCTGGTGGTGATGGTGGTGGGCGACGAGGCGGGCGAGGCGGGCGACCAGTTCGCGCGGGCCTTCCGCGGGTGCGGCTACACGGTGGCGGCGATGGCGCTGCTGGTGAACGTGGCGGGGGCGCGCGGCAACACGGTGCGCACGGGGGCGTCGCAGCTGGGCGTGCCCTTCAGCGAGGTGAGCGTGGGGCAGTTCGCGGACCCCTACCAGGTGCCGCGCGTGCTCCAGGCGCTGATGGACGCTCCGCGCGTGGCGGGGGCCAGCCAGTCCGGCTGGGTGGACCGGGTGATGAGCACGCCCCTCTTGAAGGTGGCGTGAAGGAGGCAGGGGCGTGGACTACCGGAAGCTGCTCGGGAAGGTGGAGTCGGCGGTGCTGCCGTATTTCGGCGGCGGGACCGTGGACGCCCCTTCGCGCCGCCTGCGCCTCACCGCCCCCGTCGAACCGGGCTGGTGGCGCTTCGAAGTGAAGGGCCGTCAGGCCACCGCGCGCGAGCCGGCCTCCGCGCAGGGGCTGGACGCGCTGCCGCGCGTGCGCGGACACCTGTGGGGCACGCGGCTGGTGCGCGAGGGCGCGGTGGCGGAGCCCCTGGCGCTGATGCCGGAGGAGGAGCCGCCGCGCCTGTCGCCGGTGACGGCGCGCCGCTGGCATGACGGCACGCTGCTCTTCGAGGGCGTGGAGTTCGAGGGCGAGGCGGAGGAGGCCGCGCGGCGCGCGCTCGAGGAGGACCGTCCCCTGGGGGAAGCGCGCGGCGTGGGGGCGTCCCTGCGCGCGGCGTTCGGCTTCACGGTGCTGGAGTCCGCGTCGCGCGGCACGGGCATCCCCTTCGCGCCCGTGGAGACCCGCGCGCGGGTGCTCGACGTGGCCGAGGGCGGACGCGAGGAGGCGGAGCGGTGTCTGCGGCGGCTCGCGGACGAGCGCGGCCGCTTCCTGCGCCAGCAGGCGGAGCAGGAGGCCCGTTGGGACGCGGAAGCGCGTGAGGCAGCGCAGGCGCTGACGGCCCGGGAGCGCGCGGCCGTGGAGGCCCGCTGGGAGGCGGCGGCGCGAGCGACGGCGCGGACGCTGGAGACGTGGGAGCGGCAGGGCGTCACGTCCGGAGGGCGCAGGCGCGCGGAGGCGGAGGTCGGCGCGTGGGCGGAGCGTGCGCTGGACAAGGCGGGCGCGCGGTTGATCAGCCATCGCCGGCTGGGCGAGGGGCTGCTGGAGGTGGTCTACGCCTTCATGGGCGAGCGCTTCGTCACGGTGGTGGAGAGCGCGACGCTGCGGGTGCGCGACGCGGGCGTGTGCCTGGCGGGCGCGGACGCGCGGGTGACGCTGGAGAGCCTGCCGTCCGTGCTGAAGGAAGCCATCGACACGGGCGAGCTGGTCATCACCCGGCATGCCTGAGGACGGAAGGGAAGACGGTCATGTCGACGCGTGAAGTGTGTCTGCTCATCGGCCCCGGGGATGTGGTGCTGTGGGGGGACTCGTTCGATGATCCCCTGGCGCTGCCGGACTCGCGGGAGCGGTGGGAGGCCATCTGGAGCCTGCGGGACACGCTGGTGGAGGTGACCCACAGCCATCCGGAGGGACCGCTCGGCTTCTCCGCCGAGGACGAGACGACGATGGCCGCGCTTCAGGTGGCGCTGGGCCGGCCGCTGCGCTTCTCCGTGGTGGCGCCCGACGGCATGGTGGCCCGCGTCGGGGGCGAGGACGTGCCCGTGCGGCACGAGCCCCCGTGGGCCGCGCCGCTGCGGATCGCCTCGGGGCTGCTGTACGGCCGGCCCGGGCTCAGCCGGGGAGCAGGATGATGCGGGCGATCTCCGGCGGCGCGCCCACGCGCATGGGCGGGCCCACGAAGCCGCACCCGCGGCTGACGTAGAGGTGGGACTGGCCCAGCTGGCTCAGGCCCGCGTTCTGCGCGCCCCAGATGAAGTGTCCCAGCACGTTGCCCGGGAACATCTGTCCGCCGTGCGTGTGCCCTGAGAGCTGGAGGCCCACGCCGCGGCGGGCGACCTCCTCGAAGTTGGAGGGCTGGTGCGCCAGCAGCACCGACGCGCGGTCCGGACGCAGCCCCCGCAGCGCCGCGTCCAGGTCGTAGCCGGGCTCGCCCCACCGCTGGGCGCTCCAGTCGTCCACGCCCGCCAGGTCGAAGGACGCGCCCGCGTCACCAATGGACACGGAGCGGTTGCGCAGCACGGTGATGCCCAGCCCCTGGACGAACGCCACCCAGGCCTTCACGCCCGAGTAGTAGTCGTGGTTGCCGGTGATGAAGTACGCGCCGTGCCGGGCCTTGAGCGCGCCGAAGCCCTCCACGTAGCGCCCCAGCTCCGGCACGGTGCCGTCCACCAGGTCCCCCGTCACCGCGATGAGGTCCGGCTTGAGCGCGTTGGTGCGCGCCACCAATTCGTCCACGTAGCGGCGCTGCAACACCCCGCCGATGTGGATGTCCGTGAGCTGCACCAGCGTGAAGCCCTCCAGCGCCTTGGGCAGCCGGGCCAGCCGCACCGGGATGTCGCGCACCTCCGGCGGATGGAAGGCCTTCCAGGCTCCGTAGGTGCTCACCGTCGCGCCGGCCACGGTGGCGCCCGCCGCCAGGCCCTTCGCGAGGAAGGCGCGGCGCTCCGGCGACGGAGGCTCCGGCGCCTTGCGCACGCGGGCGAGCACCCGCTGCCCGACATCCAGCGCCAGGGTGAACATGAGCAGGTAGAGCACCAGCCCCATCCACAGCAGCAGCACGATGCCCGTCGCGCGGGCCGCCTCGGAGGACAGCATCGCGCCAATCATTCGCGCGCCCACGGAGCCGACGAAGCCTCCGAAGAAGAGCGCGATGCCCGCGCGGCGCAGCGCCTTGCGCGCCGTCACATCCCGCACGAGGCGGCGGTACAGGTAGACGTGGGCCACCGCGAGCAGCGAGGTGACCGGCACGAGGAACAACGCGAGGCTGAGCCAGCGGGGCATGGGCAGCGACTAACCGCGCAGCAGCCGCTCCACCAGCGCCACGTACTGCTGCTTCGCGGCGTCCTTCGCCAGGCCCTTGCGGCCGGCCCAGGCGTCGTACTTCGCACGCCCCTTGATATCGAGCATGCCGGGGCGCTTGCCCTGCACGTCCCCTTCCGTGCCCTGCTTGTAGAGGGAGTACAGCTCCAGCAGCGTGTCGTTCGAGGGAGCCTTGGACAGCGTCTTCACCCGGGTCTGGGCAGCGCTGAAATCATCGTCGAGGGCCATGCGGTCTCCGGCAGGGTGCGCCGGAGACCTTAACAGGCTTCACATCGTCGGCAGCCACAGGTGACGGATGTCCTGGGGCAGTTGGGCGCTCACGTCCTCGGCCTCGCCTTCGCTGATCTGATGCCGGATGGAGTCCATCACCGCGCGCACCACCGGCTCCACCGCGTCCGGGTGCAGGGCGAGGTCCTCCCCCACCTGCTTGAGCAGCTCGTCCTTCCCGAACCGCTCCGGACGGGCTTCGGCGTCATGGCGCTCGCAGCGGTGGAGCAGCTCCGTGAGCTTGCGCGGAAGCTGGGCCTCCAGGTCGTGCGCTTCCTCGGCGAAGATCCGCTGCTCCAGTCCACAGAGGACGGAGACGGCCGCCTGCTGGGCGACGCTGGGAGACATGCCTCCCCGGTCGCAAAGATGATCGATGAAGCGGGCGTACGTCTGACTTGCCCGCATCGCACTCCGCCGCGCACGCCGCTCTTCGATGGACGGCTCGCGATGCTCCTCCGCACGCTCCCCGTCCTGGGGCGCGCCCGAGCGGCGCTGCGGGTCACGGTCTTCAGCCATGGGGGTCCTCCCTGTCGGTCCCGGTGGGAAACAGGGTGCCCACGCCCACCCCGGAGGGCACGGGATTGCGACCTGCAGCACTGCCCGCCGCCTGCCCGGCCGCTAGGCAGCCACCCGGCGCACGTAGGTGTCGTAGAGGGCGCCGAAGAAGAAGCTTCCGAAGCGACCCAGCGCCTCCAGCCGCTGCACGCTGTCGCGGGCGTTGAGCACGCGCAGGGTGGTGAGCTGCCGGGCGAACTCCTCGGCCGTCAGGCGCAGGAAGCCCCGGGCGATGCACGGCGCCGTGGCGTCCTGGCCCTTGTGCAGGGAGACGAGGAGCGTCGTGGTGTCCTTCCACAGGTCCGGTCCCGGGTCGTCGTAGAGGTCCTTGTAGCCCTCCAGGTAGTACGCCTCACCGGCCTCGCTGAGCAGGTGCATCAGGTACTCCATCCGCTGGCCGCCCGGCCGCGCGTGCTCGCGCGTCATCAGGCGCAGCTCGCCGCGCGTCACCACCAGCGGGCGCGAGGACAGCACCGGGGCCGTCACCATGCCCATCAGCTTCAGGGGGTGGCGCTCGTCGCTCAGCGTCGCGTCCAGGTTGTCCGTCGTCACCGTGAGGACGAAGCGCAGGGGCGTGGCGTCGTCGCGCTCCGGGTCCCCGGCGTCCAGGTGCGGGGCGGCCACCTCGCCGGACACGAAGCCGTGCATCGTCTCCGTGAAGCGCACGCCCACGTGCCCGGGGGCCTGTCGGGAGTCCGCCTCCGGCAGCGGCGCGTAGTCGATGGTCCAGCCGTGGCGCCGGGCCATCAGGGCGCAGGCCCGCTCGGCGACCGCGGAGATGGTGAGCAGCGGGTTGATGCCCAGCGAGCGCGGCATCACCGAGCCGTCGGACACGTACAGGCCTTCATGCACCGCGCGGCCGGAGGCGCTGGAGAAGACGCGCCCCTCGTGGTCCACCACGCCCTCCTCGGCGCGCTCGGCCATGGCACAGCCGCCCAGCGGGTGCGTGCAGAGCACCTCCTTGCCAAAGGCCTCCGACCAGAGCGGGTAGCGCACGTAGGTGCCCCCCAGCGCGGCGGTGGCCCGGCGCAGGCGCTCCTCGATGCGGATGAGCTGGGGGTCGCGGCCCGCGTCCGGCCAGTGCAGGCGCACGCGGTCGTGCTCCAGCCGCAGCTCGCCCCTGGCCTCGTCGTGGGACATCACCATCAGCGTCTGCGTGTGCTCCACCGCGCCGTGCTCCGAGCCGCGCACCAGGCTGTCCGCCTGGCGCAGCCGCTCCTGGACCCAGTCCAGGATGCCCTCGTCGGTGTCCTCGCCCACCAGCGCCGCCGCGCCCGCGAGCGCCGCGGGCATCAGCGAGGCGAGCGCGCCGGGGATGGCCCCCTCCTCGATGATCATCCCCTCGTCCAGCCGCGCCGTGTCGCGCTGGTCGATGACGCCCGTGATGCAGGGGCCCACCGGGTCGCGCGACTCGTGGCTGTGCTCGCCATTGCCCACGCCGTGGACGGGCATGTCCAGGTTGTAGCCGAAGGCCAGCACGTCGCCGTTGCTGCTGAAGCGGTGGCCCAGCTTCGAGGACACGGACAGGCCGCGCTCGCGCGAGCGCAGCAGGATTTCAGCGGTGCCCATGGTGCCGGCCGCGAGGACGACCCGGTCGGCGGTGAGCCACGCGTCGGGCGCGTCGAAGCGCTCGCGGCCGGTGTGGAGGGGGCGGTAGTAGACGCGCCACTTCGCGCCGTCCGGCACCACCGCGCGCACCGCCACCTCGGTGAAGATGCGGGCGCCGTGCGCGTGGGCGTCCGGCAGGTAGTTCATCTGCACGGTGTTCTTCGCGCCGGTGTTGCAGCCGGTGGCGCAGTCACCGCACAGCGAACACCCCGGCTGCCGCACGCCCGCGGCGTTGACGCCCGGCTCGAACGTCACGGCCAGGGGCGGCCGCTGGAGCCGTCCGCCCAGCTTCTCCGCGGAGATGCCCAGCGTCTTGAGCTTCTGCAGCGGCGGGTGGTCCTCCGGGTACGGCAGGGGCCGCAGCATCAGCTCCGCGTGCGCGTAGCCGTCCTCCAGCAGGCCGTGCACGTCGGCGCGCAGGGCCTGGGGCCAGCGGGGGTCCTCGAACACGCGCGGATCCGGCCGCATCGTCACGTTGGCGTTGATGAGCGACGTGCCGCCCAGGCCGCAGCCGTTGATGACGGTCACGTCGCCGTTGCGGTGCACCTCGATGAGGCCGCTGGGGCTGCCCACGTCCAGGTCGCCCTGGCCCGGGGCGCAGTGGAGCTGGAACTCGGCCACCGCCTGCGCGGGCGTGCGAGGGAACTCACCGGGCTGCCACTCACGGCCGCGCTCCAGCACGCACACCTGCTGTCCCGCGCGGGACAGGCGGCTGGCGGTGATGCCACCGCCATACCCCGAGCCCACCACGACCACGGGGTAGTGGGAGGCCAGCTCGCTCAACGGGGACGACAACCTGCGCATGCTCGCTCCTGACGGCCTGACAGCCGCCCATCCAATGCCACGTCCAGCCGGGCCCGGGGCCGGAAGACGGGGTCCGCATGCTGCGCGGTTCAACGGCGGGGATCCACTCCCCGTCCGGTTGGCGTCCTCCCCAGACGCGCCCGGCCAGCCCCCTCCCTGGTCGCCCGGACAGCAGGCGGGCGACCTGACGAGGCAGGTCCTGCCGGACAGACGCCGAGCGCGCCCATCCTTGAGAGGAATTCAGGAGGAGGGCCCGGAGGCCGCGCGCCTAGAAGAACCGGCGCAGCACCCAGGCGCCCAGGCTGAGCGCCACGGACACGAGCAGCATGGACGTGAGCGGGGCGAAGAACCGGGTGTGTCCGCTCTCGACGCGGATGTCTCCCGGCAGCCGGCCGAACCAGGAGAAGGCGCCAACCCAGACGAGCAGTCCCACCGCCACGAGCCCCACGCCCGCCACCACCAGCATCAAGCCCACGGGCTTCATCCGGGACGCTCCTCCTCCAGCTCCGCCGACTCACCGCCCGCCCGGCGGAAGTCATTGACCAGCCGGTGCGCGTGGCGCGTCGTCTCCGGCTCACGGTAGCGCGGGCTCGCCTTCAGCACCCACTCCACCGCGGTCTCCAGGTCCATCCGGTGGCCCGGGGAGACGTACACGGGGCTCACGCCCTGGCGGGTGCGCACCGCCATGCCCACCACCTCGCCCTTGTGGGTGATGGGCGCCGTGGCCCCGCGCCGCTCCGCGAGCTTGCCGGGGGTGCCCACCAGGAGCGACTTGGCGCAGCCGATGGAGGGCAGGTCGAAGAGCAGCCCCCCGTGACAGGCGATGCCGAACCGGCGCGGGTGCGCGGTGCCCTGACCGTCGAAGACGAGCACGTCGGGCCGGACCGTCAGCCGCGCCCAGACCGCCTCCAGCACCGGCAGTTCGCGGAAGGACAGCAGCCCGGGCACGTAGGGGAAGGACAGCGGCACCGCGGCCATGGCCCGGGCCACGGGCTGAAGCGTCGCCGCGTCCAGCACCACCATGCCGCCATAGCCGGTGTCGTTGCCCTTCTCCGTGGAGATGTCCGCGCCCCCAAGCCGCGTCACCTTCAGGCCCGGAGGGGGTTGAAGGATGAGCTGCTCGCGCAGGCGCTTCTGCAGCGCCACGGCCTCCGTGGGCGTCAGGTTCCAGTCCTGCGGTGTTCGCGGCGACTCCATGCGGCCCTCCTGGAGCTCAACACTGTGCACGGTCCCCTGGAAAGGGCAGAACGGACCTGGACGGGCGGCGCCAGGCCGGCTGTCAGGAACGCCGAGGAGGCGACGTCCCGGGCTCGGGTCCCCGACCGACCGCGCTCCCGCGGTCCTTCCCGGGACGCGCTTTCAAGGAGGCGTCGACCATGGCCACGCTCAACATCACCCTCGACGGACAGTCGGCGGACGTGCCGGTGGAGCTGGAGCGGATCATCAGCGACACGGACGTGCGCCGCATCGCGGTGGAGCTGGTGCGCTCCGGCGGAGTGCCCGGCATGCAGCGCTTCCAGCTGCGGGAGGACGCCTTCCAGCACTACGTCGTGGACCGCTTCCGGGGCGCGCACGGCGAGGAGCGCATCTACCTGCGCCCGAAGGTGCCCTTCGGGGCGTGCTGAGGGCCGCCATGCGCATCGTCTTCTGCGGGGTGGGGGCCATCGGGTCCACGGCGGCCATGCTGTGTCGCAACCTGGACGCGACGTTGGTGTTCGTCGACTTCGACCGGGTGGAGTCGAAGAACCTGTTGTCCCAGGCGTACGTGAAGCCGTCCGTGGGGAAGAACAAGGCGGAGGCGCTGAAGCTCCAGCTCCACAACCTGCACGGAGTGAAGGCGGAAGCCTTCGGCGTGCGCCTCACGCGCGACAACGTGGAGGCGCTCTGCAAGGGCGCGGACCTGCTGGTGGACGCGTTCGACAACCAGGACAGCCGCCAGCTGCTCAGTGACCATGCCCGGAAGGCGGGCACGCCGCTGGTGCACGGCGCGGTGTCCGCGGACGGAACGTTCGGCCTGGTGCGCTGGGACGAGCGCTTCGTCCCGGACGCCGAGGACACGCAGGGGCAGGCCACCTGTGAAGGCGGCGAGCACCTGCCCTTCCTGGGGCTGCTGGCCGCCACGCTCGCACGGGCGGTGCAGGACTTCCGCAAGCACGGCGTGAAGCGGGATGCCTTCGTGCACCCCACCGCCGTCACGCCGGTCTCGGCCTGAGACACGCGGCGGACACGCGCAGCGGCCCGCTCAACCCCTGACGGCCGCTGCCTGGGCCGGAGCTTCCCGTGACGCGGGGCGCCGGGGTGGAGGTGGCGGCTCTCCCCCCAGCCAGTCCCAGTTCTCTCCCGTCCAGCGCAGCTCGCGCCAGCCCAGGTGTGCCGCGGCCTCGCGCGCCTTGGCGCCGTGAGCGATGAGCGCCCAGCCCACCCGGGACTGCTTGCACTCGCCGCTCTTGAACTTCAGGAGCCGGTGCGGGCCGCCTGCCTCTTCGAGGTCCGCATCCCAGAGCGCCTGGTTCTTGAGCCCTGCGCCCTGGCAGTCCACCTGGTTCCGGTCACACCAGGCGAGCACCTCCTTGGCCCGGACGAGCCGGGTGCCCCTTGAGAGTTCCGTGACAGCTTCCACGAGGAGGGTCGAGGTGAGAACACGCATGAAGGGTGCACCGGGTCAGGTCGATGACGCGGGCCAACCTACAGCGTGCGGGGCGGACCAAGGGTCTTGAACACGCCATGTGTTCTTCATGGTTCTGTCATGGCGCATGAGTCCGGGAAGCTTTCGTTATGACGTATCGCGTTGGCGCTCTGCATTGAAGAAATGATCACGGCTTCTCCGCCATGAAGGCGCGGAGCTCCGAGACCAGCTGCTCCGCGGTGTCCTCGAAGAAGAAGTGGTTGGCATTGGGGAGTTCGAGGGTCCGGTGGTTCGGGAACGTCTGCTCGAAGCGCTCGAGCTCCGTGTGGGGGAACCCCTGGTCCTGGAGCGCCCAGAAGATGAGCGCCTTCTTCTGCGCCAGGCGAGGCAGGCCGGCTTCGACCTCCGCGAAGTACCCCGTCGCAGCGGTGATCTGCCCCGGATAGAACGCCGCGATGCCGCGTCGCTCCAGGGGAACAAACGGGCGCAGGTAGACGCCGAGGACATCGGAGGGCAGCTCACGGACCACTCCGTTCTTGATGCCAAACGCAGCGAAGCCATTGAAGTTCACCTGCAAGAACTCGCCGAGGGGTCCACCGGCGATGGCCGAGAAGATGCCGCGAGGTGTGCCGGAGTCCGTGGGCCAGGCCCACGTGCTCCCAAGCACCACCTGGCGCACGAGCTCGGGGCGGCGCCCGGCGAAGCCGAGTCCAATCGGGCCGCCCCAGTCCTGCATGACCAGGGTCACGTCGCGGAGCTGGAGCCGTTCGACGAACTCCTCCACGACGAGGCTCTGCTCACGCGGTGTGAAGCCGAATCCGGCGGGTGCCTCGGACAGGCCGAAGCCGGGGTAGTCGAGCGCGATGCAGCGGTACGAACCCCGAAGCCCCTTGATGAGGTCGCGCCACTGGAACGACCAGGCGGGGTTGCCGTGCAGGAAGAGCAGCGTCTCGCCCTCCCCTTCGTCCACGTAGTGGATGCGAGCGCCGCTCGGGAGGGTGATGAACCGGGAGTCGGCGTCGAACATCGTGCGGGGGATGTCGGAGGGTGAAGCGCGTTCACTTGAGAGCGCAAGGGCAACGCCCATGAGCTCCAGCGCACCGAGGACGATGAGCGCGGTGGTGCCGATGCGCGAGCGGCGCGGACGGTCCACGAAGCGCGGGACGAGCAGGGACAAGGCGACAGCGCCGCCAAGCAGCGCGGGGAAAGCCGCGGCGGCAAGCCCGGGAGGTCCCCCTGTCGCCATCCCCGCGAGGACGACCAGCGCGAGTCCGACGAGTGCCGCGGTCAGCAGGACGCGTGGCCGCGAGGAACCCACGAGGGCGCGGTACAGGAACGCCGACGCGACCGCGACGAGCAGGCACACGGGAGTGACGACCGCGTAGCGAAGCACCGGAAAGAATCCAATGCCTCGAACATGCGGCGCCAGGAGGACGGCGAGCGTGGCGAGGACCACGACGGGAACCGACGAGGCCCACCCGGCCCGGAGCACGTGGAGCACCGCGGGGCGCGCCCCCGTGGCGGAGTCATCTTCAAGGGTCTTTGCCAGATTCATGGGCGCGAGCTCCTGTTCATGCCTCCTGAGTAGTCCCGCGGTGTCGGACGCTCCATGTGCGAAGCTCCAGTTCTCTGGTTCAATCGTCCGAGTCGGGAGGCCTGGATGGACGTTCTGGCGGATTCGCTGCGCAGCCTTCGGCTGAAGACGGAGGTCTACGGCCGGCTGGAGTTGAGCGCGCCGTGGGGCATCAAGCTCGACCTCGGGCACCCGGGCTTCTTCCACGCCATCTCTCGCGGGAGCTGCTGGCTGGAGGTCGAAGGGCAACGCCTCGCCCTGGCGGCGGGCGACTGGGTCTTCATCCTGGGGGGAGCGCCGCACGCCCTCCGGGACGCCCCCAGGACGCGCACACGGCCCCTGCCGGAGCTCTACGCCGAGACCGGCGCCCAGTGTGGCGGCGTCCTGCGCCACGGCGGAGGCGGTCCCCAGACGACGCTCATCTCCTTCAGCTTCGGGTTCACGGGCACGTGGCTGAACCGGCTGCTCGAAGGCCTGCCCCGGGTGCTGCACGTCAAGGGAGACGGGGTCGGCGCGACGCGAGGGGTGGAAGCCCTCATCCAGTTCGTCGCCGCGGAGATGGAGGCGGGGCGGCCCGGCCACGAGCTCGTCGCCACCCGGCTGGCGGACGTCTTGTTCATCCACGCGCTGCGCACGCACGTGGAAGCATTCCCCGCGGAGAAGGGCGGATGGCTCCGAGCCCTGGAGGACGCGCAGCTGGGCCGGGTGCTGCAGCAACTGCACGACCGCCCCAAGCATCCGTGGACGGTGGAGGCGATGGCGAAGCTCGCCAGCATGTCGCGCTCGACGTTCGCGGCGCGCTTCCAGAAGGTGATTGGCGAGAGCCCTTTGACCTATCTCACGCACTGGCGGATGCACACGGCCATGCAGTTGATGGCGGAGGGTGATGCGTCCCTGACGGCCATCGCGGAGTCGGTGGGCTACGACACCGACAGCGCCTTCGGGAAGGCGTTCAAGCGACACGCCGGCAGGACGCCCGGCGAGTACCGCCGCCAGCTCCGTCAGCGCGAAGGCTGATTCGTCCACGGGCGTGTCAGGACCGAAATGCCGCCGCGTCTCTTGGCCACGAAAGGAGCGGTGGCCATGACGAAGCGCGACGAGCAGAACCCGAATCCCCTACCCGACCTGGACCCCGCTCCGGACAGCCTGGAGTTGGCGATCGCCTCCTTCCGCGGCAGTCCACCCGGCACCTGACCAAGCCACCCGGTACTCCGGGGCGGGCATGGACAGAGGCCGGGCTCCCGAGGGGGGACCCGGCCTCAGTCATGTCCGGGTCCTCCCTCGACGGCTCACATCACATCGGGACGTAGCTCAGTCTGGTCAGAGCGCGCGCCTCGGGCGCGCGAGGTCGCTGGTTCGAATCCAGTCGTCCCGACTTCACTCCACATCACGCCGGGGTAGCCCAACCTTGGTAGAGGCGCCGCGCTCAGAACGCGGAGGTTGCGGGTTCGAATCCCGCCTTCGGCACATCATCAGACCCAGCAATCCTAAAGCGGCCTTGCTCCCCGCTATTGTACCGTCACGGAGATCGTCGCGGACGTGGTGACATTGCCCGTCACGTCAGTGGCCCTTGCCGTCAGCGTGTGTTTGCCCTTGGCCGCGCTCAGGAGGTTCCAGCTCACGCTGTAGGGCGCGCTGGTGTCCGTGCCGAGCACGGTGCCGCCATCGTAGAACACCACCTGGGCCACACCGGCGTTGTCGCTCGCGCTGGCCTGGATGGTGGTGCTCAGGAACAGAGCCATCAGCGTCGCCCCATTCGCCGGAGAGGTGATGGCCACGGTCGGAGCGGCGTTGTCCACGGTGACGCCGCGCGAATCAACCTTGACGTTCCCGGCGGCATCATAGGCCCTGGCGTAGAGCATATGACTGCCATTGGCCATCCCCACCGTGTCCCAATTCACGGAGTACGGCGCGGTGGTCGCGGTGCCGATCAGCGCCGAGCCGTCATGGAATTCGACCCTCGCGACGGCCCGGTTGTCGCTGGCGCTGGCCGTCAGCTGCACGCTCCCCCGAACGTAGGTGGCCGCGGGAGCGGTGAATGACACCGTGGGAAGGGTGTTGTCGACAATCACCGGGACCGCCACGGAGGTCCCCGTCTGGCCCAGACCATCGTAGGCCTTCGCCGTGAGCGCATGAGAGCCCGCCGCCACGCTCGCGGTATTCCAGCTCACGCTGTAGGGTGCCGTGGTGTCCGCCCCCAGCAGCGTCGCGCCGTCATAGAACTCGACCTTCGTCACACCGGTGTCGTCCTGCGCCGTGGCCGTCACCGTCACCGTGCCGAGCAGCTCGGCATTGCTGGCCGGAGCGGTGAGGACCGCCGTCGGAGCGAGGTTGTCGACGATCACCGAGACCCCGGCGGAGGTCCCCGTGAGGCCAACGCTGTCGTAGGCCTTCGCCGTGAGCGTATGGGTGCCAGCAACCACGCTCGCGGTATTCCAGCTCACGCCGTAGGGCGCCGTGGTGTCCGTCCCCAGCAGCGTCGCACCGTCATAGAACTCGACCTTCACTACGGCCTGGTTGTCGCTGGCGGTGGCCGTCACCTGCACGCTCCCATGGACCTGGCCCGCGGCCGGAGCGGTGAGCACCGCCGTCGGGGGCGTCACGTCCGACTCCGGCGGGCCGACCGCGAACATCAGGTCGTCATGATCATCATAGGAGCCGGTGCTGCAGGCCGAGGCGGTGCTGCCGCCAGACAGGTAGCTGGCGCGAACCGCCTGCACGCTTCCCGTGGGCAACACGTACTCCGTCGAGAGGACCTGCGAGCCACTCGCGCTCGCCCGAAGCGTGGTCAGGTACGTCCACACGGGGGCGGCGGCATCGCTCGCGTAGTAGAGGGCGACCGCATCGGAGTAACTGTTGTCGACCATGGCCCCGACATCGAGCCGGACGCGCTTGCCTTCCAGCAGGGAAGCCCCATTCACGCCGGAGACCGCGATCCAGCCGACCCGCCCGGACGGGTATGAGCCCCCCGTTCCATCGGCACAGCCATCGAGCGTGTTGGGCGGGTGGAGCTCTGGGAACTGGAAGACAACACCGCGGCCCTGCAGGAGCGACTCGGAATCACAGACACTGGAGACCTGGGCGCACGCGGGGACCTTGCGTGTGGCGTCGTACACGGCGGCACCCGGCTGGGCCACGCTCACCGTGACCGGGGCGCTCGTGGTGGGGTTGTTCGCCGCGTCATAGGCCTTCACGGTGAGGGTATGGCTGCCATTGCGCACCGAATGGCTGTCCCAGGTCATGGCGAAGGGCGGCGAGTAGCTGGACACGGCATAGCTGCCATCGACGTAGAGCTCGACCCCGCGCACGCCACGGTCGTCGCTCGCGCTCACCTGGATGGTGACCCGTCCCGCCAGGCTCGTCCCCTGCGAGGGCGAGGTGAGGGCCACCGTCGGAGGCGTGAGGTCATTGTCCACGATGAAGGAGCGCGTGGCAGATACGGCCACGTTGCCGGTCCCGTCGTAGGCCTTGGCGATCAGCGTGTGGGCGCCGTTGGCGGCACTCCGGCTGTCCCAGGCACGGGTGTAGGGTGAGCTGTTGCCACCCGACCCCAACAACTGTCCATCGAGGAAGTAATCCACCTTGGAGATGACATCATCATCGGCGGCGTTCGCCGCGAAGAAGGCATAGGAGCTGACGGTGGCGCCCTCCGCCGGTGAGCTCACCGAGACCGTGGGCGCGGTGACGTCGCGGGCCACCGTCACCACCACCGCAGGCGAGGTCCCCACGTTGCCATACGAGTCATATGCCTTGACCGTCAGCGTGTGGCTGCCATTGGCCATCGAGTTCGGATTCCAGGAGATCGCGTAGGGCGAGGAGGAGTCCGTTCCAATCAACGCACCGTCCACGTAGAGCTCGACCCGGACGATCTGCGTGTCATCGATGGCGGTGGCCTGGACCTGCACGGTCGAGCGGACCGTGGCACCCGCCGAGGGTGAGGTGATCGACACCGTGGGCGGAGTGTTGTCACGCACGACGGTCACGTTCACCGGCGCGGACACCTCCACGTTGCCTGACGCATCGTACGCGCGGGTGGTCAGGGTGTACGGGCCGGTGGGCTCGGCGATGGTGTTCCAACTGAAGGCGTAGGGAGACGTGGAATCGGTGCCGAGCAAGCGCGTGCCCGCGTAGAGCTCGACCCGCGCCACCTTGCTCGGGTTGCCGACCGTGGCGGAGAGCGTCACCGTTCCCACCAGGGTCGCCCCGTCCGAGGGGCTGGTGATCGTCGTGAGGATTGAAGCGTGGTCGTTGTTCACCGTCACCACCACGGGGCTCGAGGGGCCCGCGTTCCCCGCGGCATCCCGGGCCACCGCCGTCAGCGAGCGGCTGCCATTGGGCGTGTTCCAGCTGTTCCAGCTCACGCTGTACGGCGGCGTGTCATCGGTGCCCAGCAGGGTCGTCCCCTCGTAGAAGTCCACGCGCGCCACGTCGTAGTCATCACTCGCGCTGGCCGTGGCCGTGGCCATCCCTGTCAGGACAGTGCCCCCGGCCGGAGAGGTGAGCTGCGCGGAGGGCGGCGTGGTGTCCGGCTCGTCGGCGAGCGTGAAGACCAGGTCATCGTGGTCATCGTCATTATTGGAGCCGACGCTGCACGGGGATTGGGTGTGCGTGCTGAACCAGTAGCTCGCGCGCACGGCCTGCACGCTTCCGGAGGGCAGCCGGTACTCCGTGGAGACGGTCCGCGGGCCATAGTTGCCCTGCACGAGCGTGGTCAGGTACGTCCATGAGGGGTGGGCCGCGTCACTCGTGTAGTAGAGATCCACCCCCTCACGGTTCGGGCTGAGGGCATTGATGGTGACCTCGATCCGGACCCGCTTTCCGGCCGCCAGGTTCGTCCCATCCGGCCGATACACACGGATCCGATCGATGGCTGTCGAGCTGCCCTGATAGAAGGTCGCGGTGCCGTCGGCGCATCCATCCAGGGTGTTGGGCGTGTGGGCCTCGGAGGGAGCGCCCCTGTTCGCGAGCAGCGTGACCGAGTCGCAGTAGTACGACGGCATGGTGCAGACCGGGACCTTCAGGGTCGCATCGTACGCCGCGGCACCCGGGTTGCTCACCGTCACGGTGACAGCGGCGCTCGTCGAGCCATTGCCCGCGGCATCCATGGCCGTGGCCGTCAGCGTGTGGCTGCCATTGGCCTGGAACGTCGAGTCCCACGTCAGCGCATAGGGAGCCGAAAGACGGGTGCCGAGCAGCTTGCCATCGACAAAGTAGTTCACCCTCTCCATCTGCCGGTCGTCATTCACGGAGACCTGGAGGGAGACCGAGCCGCTCACGTTCGCGCCGGAGGCCGGCGAGACGAGGGCCACCGTCGGAGGTGTGTTGTCGTTGTCCAACACCACGTTCAGCGGCCCCGCCATGGAGGCGTTGCCCGCGGTGTCATAGGCCTTCACATAGAGCGCCCAGGAACCGTTCGTGAAATAGCGGGCGCTCCAGGTCACGTCGTAGGGCGCCGTCGAGCTGCCGCCGATGAGGCGATAGTTGGAGGGCGGGAGCAGATAGTAATACTCGACACGCACGTTCCCGCCCCGGTCATCACTGGCACTGGCGGTCAGGTGGACATCTCCGCTCACGGCCGCGCCCTCCGCGGGCGAGAGGAAGGACACCTGCGGCGCGACGATGTCGTTGTTGACGATGACGTCCACAGGGTCCGACGTGGTGTCGAGGCCCGCCGCATCGTAGCCGCGCGCCGTGAGGCGATGGGCGCCGTTGGGCCATCCCTTCGTGTTCCACGTCAGGGAGAAGGGAGGACGGGTGGCCGTGTCGACGAGGGTCGCGCCGTCGTACAGCTCGACGCGCGCCACGCCGAAGTTGTCGCTCGCCGCCACCCCGACGGTGACGGTGTTCTCCACTGCGACGCCCGCCGTGGGTGAGGTGATGGCCACCGTGGGCGCAGAGGGGTCCGACTCCTGTCCCACCGCGAAGACCAGATCATCGTGGTCGGAGCGGGAGTCCGGGTTGCACGCCTGGGCACTTCCTCCGGTGCGGTACACCCCGCGAATGGCCTGCAGGCCGCCCGGAGGGAGGAGGAAGTGGGTCGAGAGGACCTGGTCTCGATGACCGCCGGGAGAGAGGGTCGTGAGGTATGTCCAGACGGGGTTGCTCGCATCGGCCGCGGTGTAGAGGTCCAGGTATTCCTGCCAGTACTGGTGGCTGGCCCGGACCGTCGCCTGGATCGTCACCCGCTTGCCCTGCGCGAGCGCATCACCCGCATCCCGGAAGACAGCGAGCCGCTGCAGCGCGGGGCTGGGAAGATCCGGCCGGTCCGTTCCATCCGCGCAGTTCCCCATCAGGGTACTCGGGGCATGCGGCTCGGGGCCGAGAGCTCCCCTCCCCTCGAGCAGCCACACCGAGTCACACCGGCTGCTCACGCTCGCACAGGCGGGCACCTGCCACTGCGCGTCGAAGGCCGCGTTGCCCGCGTTCTGCACAGCCACGTCCACGGGCGCGCTCTGCGTCCAGCCGCAGCCGTCGTCGTACGCCCTGACGGTGAGCGTGGTGGGGCCGCTGCTGGCGGTGGTGGTGTCCCAGGCCAGGGCGTAGGGGGGCGAGGTGACCGTGCCCAGCAGGTGCGTGCCCGCGTAGAACTCGACCTTCGTGACGCCCACGTCATCCGTGGCGTTGGCCGTGAGCGTCACCGTGCCGCTCAGCGCCGCTCCGGCCGCTGGTGCGGTCAGGGCCACCTGCGGTGACTGGGTCGCCTCCAGCACCGAGCACGGGGTGTACAGCAGCCGGTTCGGCGCGCCCTCGGTGCCGGAGACCTTGTCCGGCGTCACGCGGCTGATGAGCCTGCTCGCGACCTCCTCGGGTGTGGCGGTGGGGTTGGCTTCCAGGTAGAGCGCGACCGCGCCCGCCACATGGGCGGCGGCCATGGAGCTGCCGCTGGTCAGCAGGGTGTCGCTGTAATGACCATAGGTGCCCGTTGCACCCGGCCAGGCCGAGGTGATCCCCGAACCCGGCGCGAAGAGGTCCACGCAGCTCCCGTAATTGGCATACGAGAACCGTTGGTCCGTGTCGGAGGTCGCGCTGACGGTGATCGCCGCCGGAAGCCTCCCGGGAGAACGGGAGCACGCATCCGCGCCGAAGTTGAAGGGGCCGCCCTCGGTGTCGCCCGCGGCCACGACGTAGGGGATGCCCGCGTTGATGGAGCGGGTGATCGCATCCTCCAGGGCTTGCGTGTCGGCATAGGCAGTCAGGCTCATGTTGGCCACCGCCGGCTTGATGTGATTGGCCGTCACCCACTCGATGCCCAGGATGGCATCGGACACGTAACCCGCGCCGTCGCAGCCGAGCACGCGCACCGCGTGGAGCTTCACCCCCTTGGCGACGCCGTAGGTCTTGCCGCCGATGATTCCCGCCACGTGGGTGCCGTGGCCATTGCAGTCCGGGTTGCCCTGGTTCCAGCTGTAGCTGGCGACGTCGTATTCGAAGCGGGCGCGACCCTCGAACTCGGTATGGGGCGTCCAGATGCCCGTGTCGAGCACGTAGACATGCACCCCGCTGCCCGTCCGGCTGTAGGAATAGCCCTGGTCCAGCGGCAGGTCGTGCTGATCGATCCGATCCAGGTTCCACGGAGGAGACTGCTGCGTGCTGGCGGCCCTGATCATTCCGTCCTCTTCGACGTAGCGCACGCGCGGGTCCAGGCTCAGCCGCCGTGCGTCGGCCTCGGTCATCGTCGCGACAAACCCCGGGAGGGCGTGCGAGTACACGTGCCCGACCTTCGCCCCGTGGAACGACGCCAGTTCGGAGGCCGCGGACGCCACGCGCTGCGTCGGCGCCTGGAGCGCGGCCAGCGAGGCCTTCTCCTCGAGGACGACGATGTACCGCCCGGGGAAGGCCTTCTCGGTCTTCAGTAACCGGGTGCCGGCGACGAACGTCTTGCCGCCCGGGCTCGCGCGCAGCGGGGAGTCGACCTCAGCCGTGCCGGAAGAGGTCTTCGAGTCACAAGCTAGCAACGTGAGGCTGGCGGCCACCAGCATTGAAAAAATCCGCATATTCTAAATTGAGCGACGAACGCGAAATGGATCGCGCTCCGGATGCGACGCGCTTGGTGGGGCCCATGCGGCAGGGCGTCAACCCGGAGAACCCTACAGGGCTTGTCAGCCGCCTTGGCTCATGAGGTCAGCGCCACTCCCCTGTTCGAGCAGGAAGCGCGGATTGCTACCGTCAGCCTCCCACGGGCTTCTCGTGAGCCCTGCAAGACTGGGGAAAGCGGGCCGCGCTCATTTGTGAGCGGCTTGAACCTGCTGGGCCGCATGTGCCCTCAGTGTGCCCCTCCAGCGTGGTTGGAGGCGGCACACCGGGGGACGGCGCGGGACGGGGCGGGATTACAAACCCGAGGAGAATCAAGGCGATGGCGGGTAACAGCGCGCCCTGCCTGGGGTTTTCCATCGCCTTGTCTGCGGGTTCGAATCCCGCCTTCGGCACTGTCTTTGACCCTGTGCTTACGATGGGTTTGGCGGCGTCCTCCCCGCGTATTGCACAGATGTCGCACGTTCGATCATCCTGGGGGCCATTGACGTCTTCGCCAGCGCCCACATGGTCCGTCAGGTCGAGGCAGCGAACTGGCCCTCCGTGCAGGGCACCATCACCCGGAGCGAGGTGGAAGCAGTTCGCTCGAAGGGCATCACTTACAGCTTCAAGGTGGCCTACACCTACTCCGTCGACGGGCAGCCCTACGAGGGCAGCAAGCACCGCTCCTCCTCATGGCGCACGAGCGACCCCGGGGACGCGGAGGAGCTGGTGGCGCGCTACCCCCTCGGGACCCGTGTCCTCGTGTACTACCAGCCCGGCCAGCCCTCGGAGGCGATGTTGCAGCCGGGCCTGGGGAGTTCGGACCTGTTCATGCTCATGGTCCTGCTGCCCTTCCACCTGGTGGCACTCTGGCTGGGCGCCATGGTGGCGCAGGGCTTCAAGCCGGAGCCGCCGCTCCTGTCCACCTTCGTCCGGGAGGAAGGCAGCGAGTGCGTGACGCTTGATGCACCGTCGCCGGCCATCTGGATGTTCCTCGCATGGGGGAGCTCCGCCCTGGTGTGCGCCGTGATGGGAGGAGTCACGGGTGCATTCATCGCGCCGCTGCCTGTAAGCGTGGGAGCCTGGGCGGTCGTCATCGCCTGCGGTGTGCTCGCCGGGCTGTGGGCGCGCGCACGGCGGAAGGCCGGGGACTTCGACCTGTGCCTCCACGCCCAGACGCGAAGCCTCTCCCTGCCGCCCTTCTCCGGCTGGAAGCACCGGCTCGACGTCCGGTGGCGTGACGTGCAGTCGCTCCGCGTCGAACCCCAGGTTCGCGTGCATCACAGGAAGCAGGTGACCCGCTACCACCTCACGCTCGGGCTCTCCACCGCGGACGGAGAGGTGCGACAGGAACCCATCGCCGATTTCGCCCGCCAGGAACAGGCGGAGGCAATGGCAGTCTGGCTGCGCACGCACCTCAAGGTTGGCGAGGCCGCTCCGGGAGGGCGGCGCTCCGCGTGACGCACCGTGCTCCTTCCGCCAGATCTCGGGCGTCCACGGAACCGGGCTACTCCCACCCGAGCGATGCTCCCGGCCGGTGGACAGGCCGCTTGAGCCCCCTTTGGGCACACGCCGGCCCAGGCCGCGCGCTCCTTCCTGGCCGCAGCCTCAAGCCCCGCGCTCGCCTCCTCCGCACCTGCTTGAGGGAGCCGAAATGGCCGCAGTTTGGCGCCTGGAGCGAAGACGCCGTGGAACCTCGTGAGGTTTGCCCGAGGCACCAGGCACCAGGGACGCCAGGCGACGCAGCAACTCCAACCCGGTGAAGAGGAGGTGCGTGGTGCCGTCCGGCAGCGGGCGCTTCATCCGATAGGCGATGCGGTCGTCCTCCGCTCGTGACGGCCGCTCCAGCGCCAGCGCACCGCGCGCCCCGTAGCGGCATCGCCGTTCCAGTCCCTGCCTGTCGTTGGCATGCAGGTGCGTGTTGGCGTGCAGGGAGAAACCCTCCAGCAAGGCGCACCGCGGCTGCTTGTTGGGAGGGGGCCGGACGTCCACCTCCGTCCAGCGCAGCCGTTGCTGCAGGGAGTGCGCCTGGTATGCCTGCAGCGCGTCCTCAGGCCCTTGCGCGGGCAGGGCCCCTCTTTTCTCCAGCAGGCGCAGCACCCGGTGACGCACCACCCTCAGCAGCCGCTCCACCTCACCTTGCGTGGGCGGCGGCAACGCCTCGAAGCGCACGCCGCCCTCCCCCGGCGCGAAGACGCCTTCCGGCACCAGCGCAGGGTCGTGAGGGGTTACTTGCAAGGCCGAGCCGAAAAATTGGAGAAAAGAGACGGCTCCGGTCTGTCCACCGCGCACGCCCTGCCGCCGTGCCCTGCGACGCTTCCTGCGTCGGATGGGCCTGTCGCTCTCTGCGCAGCCCATCAGCGTTTGGATGATCTTGAATCGAAGACGGGCTCCAGTGCCAGGCACTGGAGCGCGCCCGGCTGGGAGTTGGCTGCCCATAGGTTGAAGCCCTGATTCTTGCCTCCCTCCATGCCCTTTGGGAAATGCAACACCCGTTTCAGCCGACTTGTCGGACTCGGTGGATATGACTGGGCACTGCACACCGTACCGGAGTGCAGTCAGGAGGCGCGAGCAATGGGCAACCGCGGGTGGGCGGTGTTGTGGCTGGGGCTCCTTTCCATACGAGGAGCGGCCACGGCTTCGCCCGACTCCAAGGCTTCGGTCCCCAATGAGCCGCCCCGCTCCTGGGCTTCACTGACGCGGCTGGAGGTGGCAACACTCGTGCTCCTTCCGCACTCAGGCAGAGGTGAGACCGAGGGCTTCGTCCAACTGGAACCCACGCTCGTCCTGGATGGAGGTCCGGAATTCGGTATCAACCTGGGCGCTCCGGTGCGACTGCGTCCGTGGGGGGAAGACACGGGTTTCGTGAGGAAGCAGGACTGGGACAGCCTCTCGGACTTCGGACAGGTGGTGCGCGGCCTCAAGCTGGGCTCGAACAACGCGCCCGTGGGGGTCTGGTTCGGCGCGCTGGAGTCCTACAGCCTGCTGTCCGCGCATCTCGTGCGGCGTTACTCCAACCGAAGCAACCCCGACTACCACCCAGCGGGCGGCTTCCTCACCGGCACGCTGGGGCCTCTCTACACGCAGGCCTTCGCCTCGGACGTACTGGGCGCGCGCCTCATGGGGGCGGAAGTCGCGCTGGACCTGAAGCACGTCCTCTTCGGCCAGCCCCGCGAACCGGGCCGCTACACGTTGGCGCTTTCCGCCGTGCATGACTGGGGGAAGGCCGGAGGTCGGGCCTCTTCGGTGACATTGGCGCACCTGGACGGAACCGCCGTGGTGGTCGTGCGGCCGGGCTTCGAGGCCCACTTGCTTGCCGGTTGGGGCGGACGGCCCGGTGAGGGCAGCGCATGGGGTGCGGTGGTGGGAGCGGGCGCGGAAGCCTTCTCGTGGGGCCGCGTCGACGTGGATGGACACGTGGCGGTGCAGCTCTTCGCGCGCAGCCTCGAAGTGGCGGTGAAGGGCCTTGGGATGGGCATGGGACAGGCGGGGGTGCGCTACCTGGGGGCGGCCGAAGCCCGCTGGCGATTGCTGGGCGGACAGCTCTACGCGATGGGGACGGGCGGCACGCTGCTCTTCCCCACGCCGGAAGGGACGCTACGGCCGGGGGCGTTCGCCTCGGTGGGCCTGGGGGTGGACAATGCGCGCTGACGCCCTCTTGCTGGCCCTGATGCTGATGGCCACGGGATGCGCCTCCGTGTCGCAAGCGCCTGGACGCGGCCGAAGCTTGAGCTACGCGCCGCGTGGCGCCTCCTCGCCCGCCTGGGTGGAAACCCCGAGCGATGAGCCTTCGCGCGCCTGGAACGTCCTCCCGCGCGCGCTTGCTGGGCCCGAGCAACGGCTCCTGCGCCGCCAGCAGTCGCGTGACGACGTGACAGCCGTGGGAGACGGCGCTGTCGGGGGCGGGGCCCGGAGCGCTGCATTGACGCGGCAGGCAGTCCTCGACGCCACGGACGAGGTGAAGGGCTCCCTGCGCAGCGTCGAGGCTGCGTTCACCCGACTGGCGGCCCGCCCTCCAGACCCTTGGGGCTGGAGCCTCACCGGTGTCTTCACGCGCTACCTCGACCAGGGCTCCAAGCAGGTGACGTGGCTTCAGGGCGCGCTTGGGAGTGCCACCGCGTTGACGAAGGTGGCCTCGGAAGTCGGCGACACGGACATGGAACTGGGCCTGCTGCGCATGACGGGGCCGAAGCTCCAGGCGGCTCAGTTCGGAACCCTCCTGCTGGCCAGCTGGGTGGACTTCCTGCACCTCGCGGACGCCGTGCTTCGCGACTGCCCGATGTGCAGCGCCGAGAAGCTCTTCACGGACCTGCATCGCGTGCAGGGGCTGATGGAGCCCACGCTGACGGACCTCGCCTCACTGGACCCGGAGCGGGTGGAGGCGGCGACCACCGCGATGCCCGAGCTGATGGGGAAGCTGACGCGTGAGTTCGACACGCTCCAGCGAGAGACCCGCGAGACCCTGAAGCTTGGCGGGCAGGTCATCGCGGCGATGCAGGCGGTGGAGATGGTCACGATGATCTCCACGATGAAGATGGCCATGCCACGCGTGCCGCCCTCGGCCCCCGCGACGCTGGGCGTGGGCCTCGTGATGAGTTCGGGTGGAGTCATGGTGGGCTCGCGGATGGTGGTCTCCGCCGAGTGGGTGGAGATGATGCGAAGGCTCGTGCAGGCGGGCGTCATCTCCGTTCCCGCCGTCAGCGCGGCCGTCCTCATTCAGGGCGGACAGGTCACGATGGCCCAGGCGCGCCAGGACTTGCCCAAGGGCGTGCGCGAAGCGCTGGGGGACGGCCCCGAGGTGCGCGGCATGCAGGTGACGGGCAGAGCGGGGGCGGGCATGTCGGACGCTCCGAAACACCATGTGCTGCCGCAGGAGCACCGCGAGTGGTTCGAGCGGCGCGGCTTCAAGGGCGACATGGACATTGACCAGTTCTGCATCCGGTTGGAGCAGGCCCACCACGAGGCAATTCACGGTGGGGGGAACTGGAAGTTGGGTCGCACATGGCCCGGTGAATGGAACCAGTTTCTTATGCACGAGTTACTCAAAGCCGAGGCACGAGCCGGCCGGATGCTGACGCGGGATGCCGTCCTGAAGCTCGTCGCAAAGCACATGAAGGACTATAAGCTCCCAATGAACTTCGTCTCCTGGAGGGGCCCATGAGCGCCCGGCATCCGTGGGCGGGCGACGTGAGAGCCCGCCTGTATGAGCGGGTCCGCGAGCGTGGTTACGACACGCTCACCGCCTTTGCGGAGGCGCGCCCTGCCGTTCCATTACACAGGTTGGCCGACGAGCTTGGTGAAGACGATGTCGCCGCGGTGCAGGTGTTCAGCGGGCTGCTTGCAGAGGCAGAGCAGCGCAGGCAAGTCACACGTCTTGTGCGCGATGTGCTCGTGCGCGAGTTGTCCGACGACTTCCCTGACGGCTGGCCGACCGTGATGGACGACGGAACCCGTATGGACGTTGCCATAGCACTCGGTCGATGGAGTGGTTACACACCGGAAACCCATCAAGAGCGTGTAGACCAAGCCAGCGATGCGCTCCTTGCCGCCCCGCCGCCGCCCGGCTGGCGTCCGCTCGGTCCTGACGACGAACTGCTCCAGACGCTCCTTCCCGACGAGGAAGCCTGAATGCAGAGGGTGGTCCCGATATTTGGCGAGGCGGGTTTCCCACGTTGTGGCGTCGCCACGTTGTTCCGCAGAACTTCACGCCCTGGAGAAGACGATGAGCGGTGGAGGCGCTTGGCAGGGCAACATCAAAGCACGCCTGTACGAACGGGTCCGTGCGCGCGGCTTCGACTCGCTCACAGCCTTTGCCGACGCGCGCCCTACTGTCCCGCTGTACGCGCTGGCCGACGAGCTTGGCGACGAGCTTGGCGACGATGACGTAGCTGCGGTGCAGGTGTTGAGTGGGTTACTCGCAGAGGCGGAACAGAGCAAGCGGGTCACGCGCTTCGTTCGCGATGTTCTCGTGCGTCTCTTGTCTCAGAGTCTTCCCAACGGTTGGCCAGCCGTGCTGGATGACGAGAACCTATTCAAAGTAGCCAAGGCACTCGGCTCGTGGTCCGCATACACCCCAGAAACCCATAAGGAGCGGGCCAGATTGGCGAGGGCGGCACTTCGCGCGAACCCTTCCCCTGCTGGCTGGCGTCCGCTCGGCCCCGACGACGAGTTTCTCCGGATGCTCCTTCCCGACGAGGAAGCCTGACCGGAAGCGGCGACCCTTCGAACTGGTGAAGGAGTCGCCGTGTGCCCCCGTGACCGTCGAGGAACCGTGACGCCCCGAGCGCCCTTGCCCGGCAGCGGCCTCCTGCACCCGGTGGTGATGGGGGCCGTGCTGCGGCTCGTGTGTCAGCCCGAGCACGGCTGCCGCGTCATGCTACGGTGAGGGGTGCCGCTCGCGGGACTGTGATGCGATTTCCGAACCGAGCCTTTGTAGCTTGACTAGCCAATCGTGTCCGCCCTCCCCGAGCGGCGCTTCCTCCTCAGGAAGGGTGAACGTCCGATGGACATCGCGGGAGCACGCGCCGAGCAGGTCGCCCGTGAGGACCTGGTCATGTTCGTCAACGCGTGCTTCTCGTGCACCGGGCAGCGCGAGTTCTACAACGACGGGCGCGGGCAGGCGGTGTCCATCGAGTTCCTGCACGCCTACATCCTCGGCAACTACCGCCGCCTCTACACGCGCACGCTGGCCGCGGGCATCAACCACTTCAACCAGGCGCAGATCATCCTCAACCTGCTGGCGAGCGGAAAGCAGACCCCGTCCGCGGACCGGCACGAGGAGGGCGCGCTCATCGCGGCGGCGCTCCGGGCCCTGCCGCCCCAGCGGGCCTACCGGGTGCTGGACGTGCTGCGCGAGCGGCGCATCAACAACCGCCGCTCCCGCGCCATCGTGCGCGAGTTCCTGAAGGGGCGCGCGGACCTGCACTTCGACGCGGTGAAGTACCGCTCCAAGCTGCGCGCCGCCGTGGCGCACGGCCACCTCAAGCTGCCCGGAGAGCTCAACCCCTTCCTCTTCCACGGCTGGCGCAAGCGCGTGTTCCAGGCCCCCCTGCTGGAGACGTTCCGCAAGGCCCACTACGACGCCTCCGCCCTCTTCGAGCTGCCCTACACCGTCGCCGAGGGGCTCGCCGCGAAGCACCAGCTCTCCCGGGACGTCTTCCTGCGGAAGATCGAGCCGCGCCTCACCGCCGCCGAGCGGCTGCGCTTGCAAGGCTCGGCCACGCGCGCCCAGGGGGCCATCACCCTCGACCTGGGGCGCACGCCGCTCACCCGGCTGGCGCTCTACGTGCTCTCCCTCCCCCTGGAGGTGCGACGGGAGCGGCTGCCGGAGCTGCACACGGTGCTCGAACAGGCGGCGGTGAACAGCCTGCGCCGGGCATCGGTGCCCCTGGGCCGGGTGGCGGCCGTGCTGGACAACAGCTACTCCGCCTCGGGCTCGAGCGAGAAGCGCCGCCGGCCCCTCGGGGTGGCGCTCGCGGCGCACTACCTGCTGGCCGCCGCGGCGCGCGAATACCGCGCCTTCTGGATGCATCCTCCCGAGCACCCCCTGCTCTCGCGCGCTCGGGGCCAGACGGACCTCGCCACCCCGCTGCTGGACGCGCTGGACTGGAGGCCCGAGCTGGTGGTCGTCGTGTCGGATGGATACGACAACGATCCCCCCAACGCCGTGGCAGAGGTCACCCGCCTGTTTCGCACGAAGCTGGACCCGGCCCGCCAGACCACCATCATCCACGCCAACCCCGTGTTCGCCTCGGAGCTCTACGCGCCCCGGGGGATCGGGACCCACGTGCCCACCGTGGGCGTGCGGGACGCGGAGGACCTGCCCACGGTGCTCGGCTTCGCGCGCTTCGCGGAAGGGGCCTCCCCCCTGGCGGAACTCGAGGACTACCTGGCGGCGCGCGTGCGGCGGATGCTCGAGCACGTGCCCCCAGGCCCCGCCGGGACCGAGACCCCGAGGGCCCTGTCCGAGCAACCGGAAGAGCCGCTCGACGAGGAGGTGGCATGAGAGAGGGCCACAAGAGCGCGGTGCGGCGGCTGCCGCTCACGGGGCTGCGGCTCGCGCCCTCGCAGGTCTGGGGGAGCATCCGCCTGGTCCCCGTGCTGCGGGATGACATCCCCGGAGACCTGCGCATCACCCGCAGGAGCTACGACGAGGACGTGAGCGTCGTGTCGCTCCAGGGCGGGTTGATGGAGACCGGGCTCCACTACACGTCCTACGTCCCCCATGGCCTGGTGGTGGACTGGGACGACAAGGGCACGGCGGTGACGCCCGAGACCCGGCTGCGCAAGCCCGGGGGCAAGGAGGGCAAGAGCCTCAAGCACGGGCCCTTCTCGACGCGGGTGCTGCACCGCATGGTGCACCGCGAGGACAAGAACCGGCTGCGGCTGCTGCCCATGCACCTGACGATGGAGGGCTTCCTCGCGCTGTACTTCGGCGGGCCGGAGGTGGCGTGGAACGAATACTCCCAGGAGGCGCTCTCCCAGGGGCTCAATCCCCGGAGCGAGGGGTCCTTCTCGGGCTGGGCCAGCGCGGCCTTCGCGGAGGCGCTGCGCATCTTCGAGCTGCACGAGCGCCAGGTGGGCATGCTCATCTTCCAGGCGGACGCGCTGCTCTCCTGCGCCATCGTCTCGCACCCCGAGGACTACCGCGCCCTGCACCGGGCCCTGCTCGAGGACTTCTACGGAGAGCTGCTCATGCAGTACGGCTTCCTGGGAGACGTGCCCGTGCTGGGGCTGGGCGTGGAGGATGCGCGGGTGAACTCGATGAAGGAGCTGCGGGCCGCCATCGAGCGCATGCGCGTGGACTGGGCGGACTTCATGGGCTTCATGGCAGAGGGCGTCATCGGCGCCGAGGTGGTCACCTCCCCCGTCTACGAGGCCGGTCCCTTCCACCTCCAGCGCTTCATCACGGGCCTGTCGCCCTCGGAGGAGAACCACATGGGCGAGGCCATCCTGCGCGGCGACGGTACGGTCGAGTACCTCAAGACCTACCGGCTCTCGGCGGCGCAGACGCGCCGGGCATACCTGCTCAAGCAGCTCGCGCAGGGGAGCTGGAACCTGGAGCGCACCGCCGCGCAGCTCAAGACGACCCGGGACGAGCTCATGGTCCGACTGCGCAACGCGGGCTTCGGCTACCTGCTCAAGGAGCACGTCCTCAAGGCGGCCGAGACCCGGTTCGCGCGGCGCTGAGCGCCAAGCCCTGGGCATCGCCTCCCGGGGTTGGCCCTGTGGGACCGCATGTGCCCCCAGTGTGCCTGCATCCGATGCCCTCCAGACGACGGCCCCACCCCTTGCCCCAGGTAGCCGGCAGGGGGGATGACTGTCGTCAGGAGCACTCCATGTCCCAACAAGCCCACCGCCCCGCGCCGCCCACCACCGACGAGACGACCGACGCGCCTGAGCCCGTGGCCGCGGAGACGGCGGAGGCGTTTCCCCCGCTCGCGGCCCTGCTGACCAGGGTGAACTCACCTGGGATGGTGCGTGCGGACATCGACGCGCTCATCGCGGCGATGGGCCGTGCCCCCGCTGCGGACGAGTCGCTCCGGGAGCGGGCGGACCTGCTGCTGGGACTGATGTCGCGCGACAACCCCGTGGGCAAGTACAGGGGGGAGAACTGGACGACGGTGCGTCAGGCGGCCAAGGCCGCCCTGCTGGCCCTGGGGTATCCGTACGCGCTGGAGCTGCCTCCCGAAATGGTGGAATCGTACCCGTCCGCGCCCCCCGTCGACGACAGCCCACGGACGGGACCGGGCCCCGGGGCAGGAAGCATCGTCGTCATGCTGCTGTCTTCGTTGCACCAGACGGGCCTCATCAGACTGGTCGGGGCGTTCACCGGCGCCAGGCAGTTCGACTGGGGCTCCTCCCTGGGGCAATCCCTCATCCTCGGGATGTTGGGGGTGTGGCTTCCCGCGCTGTGCTCCTTCCTTGGCCACAGCCTGGAGAAGCGCTGGCTGCAAGTCGTTGGCGCGGTGGGGTTGTGGTTGCTGTTCGTCGGCTGGGGACTGGCGAGCCTCGTGGGCACGGCCTCCATGGGCCCCGGCAGCCTCCTGCTGATGCCCTGGCACCTGGCACTGTGGGCCGCCATCGTGATGCGCCCGGTCCCGGAGAAGACGGAGACAGGGGAAGCAGCTCCCACGGATCCTCAAGCGCCCACGCCTGAATCCTGACCGCGGCCCCAGGTGCGTCACGCGGCCCGGGCCGCGCTGTGCTCCCCAGTCGGCCGCCCGAGTGCGGTAGAAGGCGGACATGCCGCCTCCGTGGACGCCTGACCGGCGTATTCCACATCCCGCCCTGGAGCACCTGGAGCGAAAGGCCCGTGGAGGGCCGCTGGACCGCCGGTTCCGCATCACCCTTCACTTCCACCCGGACGTTCCCTTTCAGGGCGGCAGCATCCTGACCGCGATGCGGCGCGACGGGGGCTATCGATCCCAGTTCGAGACGCGCACGAGCAACGGGGGGCTCACGGCGTTTCCCGCGGGGGCTCGCTGGAAGTGGGAGAGCCGGCTCTTCCATGGCCACTACGACCTGCGTCACGACCGCGAGCGTCCCAAGTACGGCGCACTCGACTTCCGGGGCGACCCCTATGGTGCGTCCCCGCGTTTCGGCTCCAGCCATTTCCGTCTGACCGAGGAGACGCTGGACCGCGCCAGTTTCTGCTTCCCTGACAGCGTCTTCGAGCCCGAGTCCTTTGGCACCGCCCGTCGGATGGACCTCATCGCGCTGGCGGAAGCCACCCCCTTCGAGGACCCGCTGGACGCGTACATCGAGGCCCATGTTCACGGGGACCTCCGCATTCCGGGCGACATGGAGGCGCTGGTGCTCGACCCGAGCTACCGCGGGACGCAGGTCGAGGAGGAGGCGCAGGCCCTGGGCGTGAGACTGGAGTGGCATCCGGGCTACGCCGTCGAGGTGGAGACGCTCCGCCGTCATCCGGACTACCGGGGAGATGACATCGTCCAACTCGCGGAACGGCTCGCGGACCAGGCGTGGCTCACGCCATTCATCCTGGGCCGGGCCCGCACGAACGCCGCATGGGACCCGCAGCAGCTCAAGAAGGTCTGGCATTGCCTGGCCCGCTTCGGGCGGAGGCTGTAGGACACATCAATGGAGGCCATCAGGACGACGATCCGCTGGCCAGCGCGCCCCACTGGGGAGGATCCCCTGGGGCCAGGGCACCACGCCGAGCGCATCCGCTGCGAGCAGGAAGTCCCCCAGCATCCGGCCCTGCGCTTCGAGCGTCGCCGGGGTCGTTGTCGCCGCGAGCACGTCGCGGCCCCGTTCGCGCCACGCCGGGTCCGCCGTGAGCGCATGCAGCGCGGCCAGGAAGCGCGCCGCCACCACGTTGTGCGCGAACGGGCGCTCTCTCCGCGCGAACATGCCCACCGCGTCCCGGTCCAGCGTCTGTTCGTACAGCGCTCCGCTCGCCGGATCCGCGAAGTCCCGCATCATCGCGTGGCCCACGCGTTGGGCGGCCTCCCGGTAGCGCGCTTCGCCCGTGGTTCGCGCGAGCAGCGCCAGGGCCCGGCCCAGCGCCGCCGCGTCCGCCAGGAAGCGCGGGCCCGAGTGCGGGGAGGCCTCGCGCCACACCGCTCCGTCCTCGCCCACGTGACTCGAGAGCAGCACGTCCATGGCCTTCCTCGCGAGGGCCAGGGGCTCCTTGTCGCCGGTCGCCTCGTGCACCGTCACGAGCGCCGCCACCGCGAGCCCGTTCTCCCGCGCGTACACATGCGTGTCCACCCACGGCATCCCGAGTGCCCGGCGGCCCGCGTCGTCCCGCGCGTAGTACACGTGCCCGTCCACGAAGGGCACGCTCCGGTCGTGCGCGCCCACGTCCGCGTCCTGGTTCGCGTAGAACGTTCCATCCGGTGCCTGGAGGAAGCGCTCCAGGTACCGGGCGATGCCGCGTGCGTCCTCCAGGAGCGCGGGCGTCCTGAGCAGGGCCCAGGCCCGCGCGTAGGCCTCCAGGTTCGACGCCTGCATGAACATCAACTTCTCGAAGTGGGGCGCCTTCCAGTGGGACGCCGCCGAGTACTGGTAGACGCCACCCCACACGGGGTCCAGCACCGCGCGCTGCCGCTCCAGCGTGCGAGCGATTCGCTCGCGCGCCGCCGAGTCCCCACGCGCGGCCCGGAGCACCTCGAACTCCACGTTGGCCCCCAGGGGCGCCTTCTGGGTGCGGCCCCAGCCGCCTTCCTGGGCGTCGTACCAGCCGTCCATCCCCCGGACCACGTTCGAGGTCACCCACGGCAGCATCACGGGGGACGCGGGCAGGTCCAGCGAGAGCGGGCGCGCGGTGCGCTGGGACTCGGCCTCCAGCGCCTCCACGCGCTGAAGGATGGCGCGCAGTCGCTCCGGTGCGAGGTAGCCCCGGTACTTGCCCACCTCCTCCGCGTCCGGGGTCAGCAGGATGGTCGCGGGCCAGCCGTAGTCCACCCAGCGCTCGGCGAGGTCCGGCCGCGCGTCCACGTCCACGCGGATGGCCACGAAGCGCTCACGCAGCAGCCGCCCCACCTCGGGGTCGCGGTACGTCGTCTCGTCCATCACGTGGCACCAGTGACACCACTCGGCCGCGCCATCGACCAGGAGGTAGCGGCCCTCCCGCTTCGCCCGCGCGAAGGCCGCCGGCCCCCACTCCTCCCACGTGAACGCGGCCGTCTGCCCGAGCGCCCGCGCCCGGACGATGTCTACTTCCGGAGGCGTGCCGGGGCGGACGTGGCCCGCGGGTTCGGGCGCGGGAGTCGCGGTGCGGTGGCAGGCGGCCCCTGAGAGCAGAGGCGCGAGGAGGAGCGCGAGGCGCAGCGGAGCACGGTGCATACGCTCCACGGTACGGCCCCGGAGCCGGACCGGATGTTCGTCTTCACGGACTTTCCATCAACGCCCCGAGTCGTTGCTCGAGCCCATTCGCCAGGTGTGTCAGCAGCCGCCGGAAGTGTTGCAGCAGGTGCCGCGCCTGTTCGGTGTCGACGCGGTCGAGCCGGTGTCCCAGTTCGATCTTCAATTGCTCACCGGGCACCACGCTGAGCGCGAGCGGGTACGGCCATCGGTCGATGACCCGCATCTTGTCGAACGTGAACCCGAGCGCGCGCGGGTCCGCGGAGAACCGCATCGGGTGTTGCTGGAAGCGGACGATGCTGTCGAACAGGGGAGCCCCGTCCGGTGCGCCCATCCAGCGGCGCAGCGTGGAGAGGGGGACGTGCTCGAACGGGCGCTGCTCCTGCTGGCGCGCCTGGAGGCTTCCGAGCCATTCGGCGGCCGACGCCTTCGGGTCCAACCGCGCGCGGACCGGGAGCGTGTTGAGCAGGGGCCCGATGAGTTCCTCGATGCCGGGCACTTCCGAGGGGCGGACCTCCGACGTCGCGCCGAAGCAGACCTCCTGTCGCTGCTGACTCCGTGCGAGCACCAGCGCCCAGGCGCCCTGGACCACGGTGTTCAGCGTGAGCCGGTGACGGCGTGCCATGCGGGAGAGAGCTTCGGTGGTCTTCCGCGACAGCCGTACCCGTTTCTCCGCCCAGCGCCATTCAGGACGTGCGCCCGTGGGCTCCGCGCGGAGGGGGAGCGCGAGCCCCGCGAGTTCGCTGCGCCAGTACGCCTCCGCCTTCGCCAGGTCCTGACGTTCCAGCCAGCGGATCACCTCGCGGAAGGGCGTCCGGGCGGGCAGGTCCACCGGCGCGCCTTGCTCAAGGGCCACGTACACGGTGAAGACCTCCTGGAGCAGGAGGGACATGCTCCAGTCGTCCAGCATTCCGTGATGGGTGCTCCAGACGAAGTGGTAGCGCTCCGGCGCGCTCTTGACGAGCGAGAGGCGCATCAGCGGTGCCCGCTCCAGATTGAAGCCGCGCCGTGCGTCATCCTTCTGTCGCGCCAGCTCCACGGAGTGCAGCCTCGGCGCGATCTGAGCCAGGTCGATCCGTTCGACGGTGAGACGGGCCTTGTGCTGGACCCCCTGATGAGGGACCGACACGCTGTCGAACACCGCCGCGCTTCGCAGCACCGGGGTGCGGTCGATGACGTGCTGGCAGGCCCGCTCGAAGTTCTCCGGTGAAAGGGCGCCGGAGATGCGCCCGGAGATCTGGAGGGCGTAGGCCCACGTTCCGGGACGGGCCCGGCTCTCCTCGAACATCTCCTGCTGCGACAGCGCCAGCGGGTAGAGCTCTTCCATGGGGCCGCGCTCCGCCAGGATCCGGACCAGCCCCGAGCGGTCCACGCGTGCGAGCGGGAAGTCCGCGGGCGACAGACGCCGGACGCCGTCGGTGCGGGCGAGCGCGACGAATTGCCGGAGCGCCTGGAGGAAGTGCTCGGCGAGCCGTGCGATCGTCTCCGGGAGGAGGAGTGCCGGGCTGTAGGTCCAGTCCACCCGCAGCCGTCCTTCCTGCACGAGGCTGTGGACCTCCAGCAGGTGCGGACGAAACGTGAGCAGGCTCGTGGTGGGCCCCACCGAGGCGTCGGACGGCTGGAAGAGCGCGTCGCCGGAGAAGACCGGGGCGGCCTGTCCCAGGCAGTTGAAGAGCAGCCCCGGGTAGACCTCCGGCACCGGCTCGGAGGTGTCCTCGCGCAGGTAGCGCAGGATGCCGTAGTCGAGGCCCCGGTTCGGGATGCCGCGCAGCCGGGCCTTCACGGACTGGAGCGTGTCGCGCACGTCATCGCCTTCGTGTTCGAGCACCACCGGGACCCGGGAGGTGAACCAGCCCACGGTCCGCGACAGGTCCACGTCGTCGAAGAGCGGCTCGCGGCCGTGCCCCTCCAGGTCGATGATCCAGCGGCGTCTCCGGGTCCACGAGGCGAGCGCGGAGGCCAGCGCGGTCAGCAGGATGTCGTTGAGCTCGCAGTGGAAGGTCTTGAGCACTTCGCCCAGAAGCGCCTGGGTTTCCTCCGCGCCCAGTGCACAGGAATGGGTTCGCGCAGTGCCCACTGTCTGGGCGGATATCCCCGTGGCGGCCAGGTCCGCCGGCAGGTGGCCGTCGGCCGAGCTCGGAAGGCTTCTCCAGTAATCCAACGGGGGCGTGGACGAGCGCGCGTACTCGACCAGCCGCCGCGACCATTGCTGGAAGGACGTGGTCTTGTCGGGGAGGTGGGGAGCGCGTCCCTCTCGCAGTTGCTGGTACGCGGTCTGGAAGTCCTCCAGCAGGATGCGCCAGGAGAGCCCATCCACCACGAGGTGTTGGGCGATCAGCAGCAACTGCTCCGGTTCGTCCAGCCCCGACGTGAAGCGGGCGACCCTCAACATCGGCGCCTGCCCCATGATCAACTCGTCCTGGAGTCGGGTGGCGATGGCTTCGAGGGCGGCGACTTGCTGCTCCGGCCGCAGGTGGCCCAGCTCGAAGTGCTCCACCTCCAGCAGGTCGTCGGGAGGCATGCAGTGCTGCGACCAGCCGGAGCGGGTCCACTCGAATCGCATGCGGAGCGCATCGTGGTGCCGCACCAGATGGCGCACCGCCTGCTTCAGCCACTCGGCGCGCAGCGGCTCGTGTGGGACGAGCAGCGCCGCCTGATTGAAGTGTTCAGGCCAGTTCCGGGGCTGCGACAGGTACCAGTGCTGCACGGGGGTGAGTGGCACTTCGCCCGTCACGACCCCGGGCTCCGTGTCCCGAGCGGAAGCTTTCGCGTCACCCGATTTCATCCCTGCCCGGGAGTGGAGCGCGTCCTCGGTTTCACCCATGTGCTTTCTCGTACCACCGGGCCTGCGTCAGGGTCCATGCGGCCGGCCGTGGGGCCTCCCTTGCTCCATGACGCAGGTGCCGCCTCCTGCCGCACCGATTCATGGGGGGCGTGGCCGTCGGGAGGCGATGCCCTGTTGGATATGCGCGGTCGCTTCTGGGGCGGGGGGTGTGCCCATGGACTGGACGCCCTACGGAACCGAGCCACTCCCAAGGTGCTTGAGAACCTGCTTCGCACGCGCTCTCAAAGAACCTTCGACCTCGAGCACCGCCACGCCCAGGGCATGGGGATCACCGAGGAGGAGCTCCTTCAGCTTCGCATCAACCGACAGGCGCAGCTCCTCGTCGTCCGAGGAGGAGAGATTGATCCGATCCGGCTGTTCGATCCCAACCAGCACGACCAGATCGAGCTTTCGGAGGGCGCTGCGTACGCGCGGGAGCCATGCGTCAAGGTCGAACGCGTCGCGGTCCTCGTGGGCCAACAGGTATCCGATGAAGTCGACGGGACATCGGTCGAACAACACGTCGCGGTGGTCATCATCGAGGTCGGCGATGGACCGTGCGAGCTGCTCTTCGAAATCCTCGACCGACGGGGGCGCCGCGAACTCGTACCCCTCTTCCTCCAACTGGTGGTACGGCTCATCCACCGTCGCGTAGGTCGGGAGAAGGTCGGACAGCTCTTCGACAAGGGTGGTCTTTCCCGCGCGGTGAGTGCCGGATACAGCGATTCGCATACACGAGCGCTCTAGAAGTCTGTTGGAGTCAGGGTTCCACGAACTGGCGGGAATCGTGAACGGTACGGGTGGGGTGAGCAAGACGTTCCGACCGTACGTGTCGACCCTGGACCGACGGCGCGCGATCAGGATTGGAGGCATTTCCAGGATTTCTTGACTTGGATGTTTCTTCCGGGGTGTCTTGTGAACCCGCACAACCCGAAGGGCGTATCCGCCCAGGAAAGAGGATTGCGAATGATTGCCATGAACAGCTCCGGCATCACCCAACGTCTCCACGCGCCGGTGCGCAGCGTACTTCTCGCGCTTGCTCTTTCAGTGATGGTTGGCGCGTGCGGAGGAAGTGTCGAAGGCGAAGGGATTGACGAAGGCACGACCGGCGAGGTCAGCGCTGAGCTCGCCGCCGTCTCGTACATCTGTGGCTACGCGTTGCCGGGCTATGGCTGCAACAACGGAAGGACGAGCGCCTATGTCGTCGCGGCGGACCTGAACGCGGCCATTGGCGCCTGCCGCGCCGTGCAACCGGCGGCGTACTCGGATTTCTGCTACGTCATCGATGCCGCTGGAGCGACCCCGACCGACGTGACGCAGTGCTCGGCGGCCGCGGGCTCCTGGCGAGCGGGCAACAACTGCTGCAACTTCAAGGGCAGCCTTTCTTGCCCCACACGCAGCTACACCTGTGGTTACGCCCTGCCCGGCTACAACTGCAACAATGGAAGGTCGAGCAAGATCATCTCCGCGACGGACCTGACCTCCGCCATCGCGACCTGCCACTCCGTGCAGCCGGCGGCGTACTCGGACTTCTGCTACGTCATTGACGGTGCCGGAGCGACCCAGACCGACGTGTTTCAGTGCGCGGAAGCATCGGCGTCCTGGCGAGCGGGCAACAACTGCTGCAACTTCAAGGGCAGCGTGAGCTGCCCCAACTGACCCGGGAGCACGGGTAGGGCGGGAG
>NZ_RAWB01000149.1 GCF_003612055.1 Corallococcus llansteffanensis | reverse complement strand
ACCGTATCCCCCGCACCCCCACGCCGATGACCACCACGCCCCCGGAGGTGACGCCGGATCCGACGCCGGAGCCGACCACCGTGGCGGACGCGACCACCACGGACGCGACGGGCACGGGCTCCAACGAGCCGGTGGGAGACCCGGACGGAGATCCGAACAGCACGAGCCCCATCGGCGCCATCGGCGTGCCGAACATCCCGGAGGCCACCGGCACGGAGGTCCTCCCCTTCATGGGCGGGATGACGCCGCCGGTGATGCTGAGTGGCGCGTGTAGCTGAGCTCCGCGCCACTCAGCATCACCGTGGAGGGCACCATGCGGGACTGCCGCATCATCAAGGGCCTGCCGTACATGGATGATGCCGTGCTGTCGGCGCTCCAGTCGCGCCACTATCAGCCCATGACGTACCAGGGCCGCGCGGTGAACGTGGCGTACACGTTCAACATCAAGCTCCGCATGCCCCGGTAGGCCCCGGGTGTCCGCCAGTGAAAGCGCATGGATGCTTGCCTCCCCCGCCTGGGGAAAAGGTTCGCGGCGGGAGGGTGGGCCCGTTAGGAATGTCCTGTCGCGACTGGCCATGTGCGCGATACCGGCACCGGAAGGCGCGGGCCTCCCCCGGCCCGCATCCGGTGCCGGTCCCTTTTTCCTGAGCGACGTTGGACACCTGGTACGACGCGGTGGTGGTGGGCGCGGGCTTCGGCGGACTGGCCACGGCGCTGGAGCTCTGTCGCCGGGGCGCCCGCGTGGCGCTGTGCGAGGCGCTCAACTATCCGGGCGGCTGTGCGAGCACCTTCCGTCGCGGAGGCTACGCCTTTGAGTCCGGCGCCACGCTGTTCTCCGGCTTCGATGCGCACCAGCTCTTCGGCCGGTGGATCCGCGAGCACGCGCTGGACGTCACGGTGGAGCCGGTGGATCCGCTGGTGGAGCTTCGCGCCCCGGGGTTGCGGCTGCCGGTGCACCGGGACCGCACGCGCTTCATCGGTGAGCTGTGCGCGCTGCCGGGCGCTCCCGTGGAGGCCCTGACACGCTTCTTCGAGACCCAGGCCCGGGTCGCCGGAGTGCTGTGGCCGCTGTTCGACGACCCGGACCTGTTGCCGCCGTTGAGCCTGAAGTCCCTGCTGCGGCACGCGGGGCGCGCGTGGACGTATGCGCCGCTGGCGCGCTGGCTGGGCCGACCGCTGGGGGCGGTGGTCGCGCACCACGGACTGGAGCACTTCACGCCGCTGCGCACCTACCTGGACGCGCTCTGCCAGATCACCGTGCAGTGTTCGGCAGCGGAGGCGGAGGCCCCGTTCGCGCTCGCGTCGATGGACTACTACTGGCGCGGCACGGGGCACGTGCGGGGCGGCATCGGCCAGCTGGCGAAGGCGCTCACGGGGGCCATCACGGCCCGTGGCGGCGACGTGCTGATGGCCAACCGGGTGCGCGCGGTGACGCGCGTGGAGGGCGGTTGGAGGGTGACGGCGCGGCGGGGCGAACTGCTCGCGCGGCACGTCGTGGCCAACGTGCTGCCCCAGGGCCTGCGCTCGCTGCTCGACGTGCCCGTGGGACGCCTTCCCCGCGTGGATGCCCTCGCCGAGCGCGTGGATGGAGGTTGGGGTGCGGCGATGCTGTACCTCGTGGTGCGTCCGCCCGAAGGGGACTCCGGCAGCGCGCGCCACCTTGAGCTGGTGCGGGATCCGGCCCAGGCCTTCACCGAGGGCAACCACCTGTTCGCCTCGGTGAGCGGGGTGGCGGATGAAGGGCGCGCGCGGCCGGGGCAGCGCACGGTGACGGTGTCCACGCACGTGCCGCTGAAGAAGCTCGCGGGCCTGTCGCAGGAAGCACAGGGGCCCTACTTCACCCAGCTCCATGCGCGGATGCGCGAGGGCCTGGACGCGCTGGCCCCCGAGTGGATGGGCCAGGTGGTGCACGCCATGACGGCCTCACCGCGCACGTTCCAACGCTTCACGCTGCGCGAGGCTGGCGCGGTGGGCGGAGTGCCCCGGCGCGCGGGCCTGGACAACTACCGCACGCTGGGCCCGTTCCAGGCTGACCGAGGCCTGTGGCTGGTGGGAGACTCCGTGTTCCCGGGCCAGAGCACCCTGGCCACTGCGGTGGGCGGCGTGCGCACGGCGGCGAGCATCGCGTCCGCGCGCTGAAGCGCGGGCTCGCGTGAGCCAGGGCCGCCACGTCCCGGTGCTCCGAGCGGTTCGCGCGGACGCGACAGGACGCGAGCCCTTCGCATCGCACCGGGAGTAAGTGAGAAGCGGGACGCTCACCGGTGCCGAGCCGTGCGGACGTGACAGGACACGAGCCCTTCTCATCGCGCCGGGAGTAAGTGAGAAGCGGGACGCCCACCGGTGCCGAGCCGTGCGGACGTGACAGGATACGAGCCCTTCTCATCGCACCGGGAGTAAGTGAGAAGCGGGACGCTCACCGGTGCCGAGCCGCGCGAGTTCGACAGGACGCGAGCCTTTCGCATCGCGTCCGGAGACAGCTCACCCCATCGCCGCGGTGTCCCCCGCGCTCGGAGGCATCGTGCGCGCGGTCGCCGCCAGCTCCGCGAGGATGCGCACCGCCTCCCGCGCGGCGTCTTCCGGCTGCACACTCGTGTCCGAGATGCCGGCGATGAGCCGCGTGCGGTCGTGGTCCACCGCGCCCTGCCGCGCCCAGGTGCTCGCGGAGGGCGCCGTGAGGTACGCGGAGTAGGCGTGGTGCCCGGAGCCAGGACGCTCGCCAATCACGTGCACCAGGGCGCACGGCCGCGCGTCCTCCTCGTCACCGAACAGCAGGCGTCCCACCTGATAGCCCGCGCGCACCCGGCCGTGCTTCACCACCAGCACCTCCGGGGCCACGCGCCAGCCCTGCGCGTCCAGCTCCGCGCGCAGCGTGTCCACGAACGGCGCCAGGTGCCCTGCGTCCATCAGCGAGCGTGGATCCAACCCGTCCGACACGACGAGCTGCGCGTCGTACCTCCCACCGTGCCGCTCGCGCAGCGCACGCACCATCGCCTCCGATGCGCCCTCCAGCGACTCGCCCGAGGGAGGATGCAGGATGTAGTCGCGCCGGTCTTCCGAGCGCGTCCGCAGCCGCACCGCTCCAGGTAGGGACTCCACCGTCGCCTCGGACAGCTCCGACCAGAGGCCCACCTTGGCATCCTCGTACAGGCTCCGCAGGTCCTGCTCCAGCGTGGGCTCCAGCGTCCACGGCGTCTCGCCATGCCCCACCGCCAGCGGCACACCCCGGGCGCGCACCCGCGCCATCTGCACTTCGGCCTCCGCGCGCAGCTCCGCCTCCGTGCGCGTGTCGCCCTTGTGCCGGCGGTAGTGCACGTAGACGTGGCGAGGGTCGCCGAAGTGCTTCGTGGGCCGGCCGTCCGCGTCGATGACGCCCAGGCGCTGGAAGAAGGCCCACATCCGGTCATCCACCTTCAGGCCGTACCGCTCGCGCAGCCGCACGTGGTCCTGGAAGGACGTGGTGAGGTAGCTGAGCATCGGATCATTCCGCGTGGGCAGCGCCATCAGGTACGCGGGCCCCGCTTCGGCCAGCTGCTCCTGGCACCAGCCCAGGTCATCCAGCGTCACGTCCATGTGCAGCGTGGAGCACACGTCCAGGCCCAGCGTGAGGCCGTGCAGCTTGCCCATCACGATGTCTTCCAGGCAGCAACGCACCAGTTGTTCGCGCGTGCGGAACACCTCCGGCCCGATGAAGCCCGCCACGTCGTTGACATGCACCCACGGCGCCGCGTCCCGCCCCGCGCCGGCCTGCGCCACGGCGACCCGGCGCTTGAGGGCCCGCGCGAAGCCGTACTTGCGCGACTCGTGGATGAGCATGTCCGTGCCGTGGTGGTGCCCGTTCGTCGCGTCCGCGCCCTGCCCCGTCTCGAAGTACAGGCCCCACGGACCGGTGCGCGCCGCCGCGTGCGCCACCATCTTCTCCAGCGTCACGTCGAAGGTGCGGTTGGCCGCTTCGTTCCCGCCGAGGCTCTGGAACCAGATGCCCGTGGTGCCCGGCTGCAGCGCCTCCACCTGCGCCTGCACGTCGATGTGCGCCAGCACGCAGTGGGGCATCACGTCCGTCAACCCGAACGTCACCAGCACGTCGTGCAGCGCCGCCTCCACCACTGCCACCGACGCGACATCCGACGACACCGGGTTGGTGCCCAGCACCACATCCCCCACCGCGAAGGCCCACCCGTTGAAGACCTGCCAGCGGATGTCCTCGGGATGATCCGTGGGCGAGTTGGGCTGCAGGCGCGCGCCCAGGTAGCCCCGCGCGCCCACGCGGCTGCCCGGCAGCGGATGGAAGATGCGCCCCCCCACCGCCTTCAGCTCCGCGTCGCTCATCAGCTTCACCACGCACGCGATGACGTCGCTGGGCAGCCCATCGAGCGCGTCGTGCACGGCCGCCTCGTCCGCGGTGAGCAGGAAGTCCTTGAGCTGCCCCAGCGTCCAGTCCGCCACGCGCCGCCAGCGCGCCGCGTCCCACGCCTCCAGGCTGAAGATGTGCAGCCGGTCCTCGAAGGGCGGATGCGTGTGCACGTCGCTCAGGCGCGTGCGCGCCAGCAGCGCGCGGGCCCGCTGCCGCGAGTCCTCGTCCGCCGCCGCGACACCAATGGCCGCGTCGCCTTCCTTGAACGCGTTCGCCGCACCCAGAACCTGTTGATACAGACGCGCATCGAAGCCGCCGTGAAGCCGTTGCACGAAGTCCAGCACGTCTTCGTCGGGGAGGACGTCGGGGAGACGGACGCTCATGGGGGCTCAGCTTTTACCGGCGGCCCCGCCGCGCCACCATCCCCCCACGGCCCTGTCGCCTGGGTGACGCACGCACGCTTGTTCTCGCGGAAAGCTTGCTGCTGCAATCGTCAGCGAGGGCCCTCAACCGCCATCCGCACCGGGGACGCAGCCTAAAGGCGGCCGCCACGCGCGCAGCGCCTCCACGCGGGCGTCCTGCACCTGGGCGACGCCGTTCGGTGCATCCAGCCCGTGGACGGCGGGTTCGCGCGTGAAGTCGAGCACCCCGGACGGCACCGGCCTTGCCGGGCAGCCCTCCTGGAAGGTGGCCTCCGCGGCGCCCAGGAGCTCGTTCACGAAGTCCTCTGCGACATTCCAGGACCACGGGTAGGTCCACGTGCCCGACCAGGGCTCGGCGCCTCCTGCCGGAAACCAGCGCCAGCCCAGCCGCGTCTGCGCCGTGGAGCCTCCGTAGACTCCGCCCATGACGCCCCCCACGCGATGGGTGCGGGTCCATTCGATACGGAAGTCCTTCGGCACGGGGACCCGCAGGGCCTCCACCTGCACGTCCGCCCGCACCTCCGGCGCCAGCAGTAGCATCCACGTCAGCTCCCGCAGCCGCGCCGGATCCATGCGCCCCGCCATCACCTCGGAGCGGCGCGCGGCATCCGTGCCCGCTCCGTCCACGGTGCCCCCGGGTTGCAGCGCGAGCTGCGAGCAGCTGCTCGACCGGTACGCCGTTCCGGTTCCCAGGTGATACGCGTCGAGCTGATCACAGAAGGCGTAGTGCCCCCGGCGGCCCCGTACCACCAGCCAGCCGTCCATGGGTGCGCGGATGCGTCCCAGGGGCAGCGCCGACTGGACGGGCTTCGCTCCAGGGGTTTCGACCAGGCACTCGCGCCACGTCCGGTAGCGCGAACCGGGAGGCTTCTTCCTGGCGCGCGCCTCGCAGTCCGGTGGACGGGGGCGACCCGCAACGGACTCACGGAGTTGACCGTGGCGCAGGGACTCCGGACGAAAGGCCTGATCCGCCCGGGCACGCCAGGGCACGGTCTCCACGCCGCACGCATCGGCCTTCGCCGGACACAGCAGGGCCTCCAGCCGGTGCCCCTTCGAGTGCTCGCGCGTCAGCACGTCGCGGAGGTCCGGAGGAATCACCACCGTGTGGGGCCCGGGGCGTCCGAGCTCCAGCTGCGACGCCAAGTAGTCCTTCCCGCCGTCGCGCCACCACGTCTTCAACGCAAGCCCGGACACGGCCTCGTCCTCCATGCGGGACATCCCACCGGCCTCTTCGCGGGCCAGCGCGAAGCAGCGCAGGTCCAGCAGGGCGGTCATCGCCGGCCGCACCAGGGCCACCGTGCCCCCCTCGGCGAGCTCCTCCACCTGCGGGTCGAACGCGGCCAGCCTGTCACGCGCCTCGGTCCAGGCGGGCGTGTCCGGGGCACACGGAAGGATGCGAGCCACGGGCGAAGGCGCGGCCGTCAGCAGCCAGCCGAGCCCGGCCGACACCACGAGGGACATGGACATGCCCCCCATGGCACCTGCTCACGTCACCGGACGTCAAGCCACCGCCGCGCGCGGAAGCCCGAAACCGCGCTACTCGCCGAGCAGCCCGGACCAGAAGCGCACCAGCCGCAGCGCCTCCAGCGCGTCGACCTCGCGGTCCATCTCCGCGTGGGTGATGAGCGGCGTGGCGCGCAGGTGGACGCGCGTGAAGGGCTCCAGCGCGCGCGCCAGCAGCGTGGACTCGATGGCGGGGATGACGGAGTCGTCCACCCCGTGCAGCAGGTACACCGGCGCGTGGGGCGCGGGCGAGCGCTCCGGCGACAGCGACGGGTCTCCCGCGAAGTCCTTCACGAGCGGCAGCAGCCGGGTCCCCAGCGCGGCCACGTCGCGCGTGTTCACCAGGTGCAACAGCGTGGCGGCGGGCTCCGGCAGCTCCGCCTCCTGCTTGCGCGCCTCCTCGAAGGTGGCCGCCGCCTGCTTCCCATCCACCAGCGTCAGGTGCGAGGCGCGCAGGAAGGTGCGGACGCCCTTGCGCAGCGGCTCCACCTGCTCCGGGGGCACCAGCCGTTCCGCGGCGCTGAGCAGGATGACGACCACGCCGTAGTCGTGCGGCTTGCGGCGCACCCCGTCCGACTGGACGCCCGTGCACAGGAAGGACAGCACGCGCGACAGCTCGCCGTGCCCACCGAAGGACAGCACCGCGGCCACGCGGTCGCGCAGCGAGGGCCTTCCCGCCGCGACGACGGACAGCCCTCCGGAGAAGCTGATGCCGAACAGGTCCAGCTTCCCCTCGGGGACGAGCGCCGGCTGGCCCAGGGCCCAGAGGGCCGCGTCCTCGATGACGTCCGTCAGGCGCGGGGTGATTTCATAGCGCAGCAGGTCCGGCGGCTCCGGCGTGAGCACCGGGTGCCCTCCGGTGGCCAGGTCCCCCGCGAGCTTCACCAGCCGCGGCTCGTCGATGCCCGCCGCGTGCACGCCCGAGGTGAGCATGATGAGCCGGCCTCGTCGCTCGGCCGGCTGGTAGAGCCGCGCGCGCACCGGGCCGTGGCGCGTGGGCACGCTCAGGTCCGACACCGTGAAGGGCCCCGTGTCGAAGCGGGCCAGCGCTTCGGCCGCGGTCCCGTGCAGGCCCGCCGCGCGCAGCATGAAGGACAGCCCCCGCAGCTCCGGAGGCAGCAGGACGAGGCCCGACAGCAGCAGCGCCGACAGCACGGCCGTGAGCGACCAGCGGGTGCGGCGCTTCATTGCATCAGGGTCTCGACGAAGGTGCACAGCTGGTCGCGCTCGAAGGGCTTCTCCAGCAGCTCCTTCGCGCGGCGTCCCACGAACTCCCGGGCCTGGGGGTTCACCCCTCCCGTCATCAGCCCGGTGCGCGGCGCCAGCTCCGGCGCCAGCCGCTCCAGCTCCACCAGGAAGTCCATGCCACTCATGCCCGGCATCATCAGGTCGCAGAGGATGGCATCGAACTTCTCGCCGTGCGACAGCCGCCTCAGGGCCTCGCGCGCGTCCTGGATGACGTGCACTTCGTAGAGGTTGCGCAGCAGGCGGCTCACCGCGCTGCCCACCGCGGGCTCGTCGTCGATGAGCAGCAGGCGCCTCAGGTTCCGCGTCGCGCGGGTCGCCTGCGGGGGCGCATCGCTCGTCGCAGCCGCGACGGGGGCCGCGTCCGCCGGGGGGATGGCCGCTTCCGCCTGCCCCGCGAGCGCCGGCAGCTCCACGCGGAAGAGGCTGCCCTGGCCCAGCTCGCTGGCCACCTCGATGTGGCCGCCCATCGCATGCACCAGCGTGAGGCAGATGGACAGGCCCAGGCCGGTGCCGCCCCGGGGCGCACGCGTGGTGAAGAACGGGTCGAAGATGCGCTGGCGCACGTCCATCGCCATGCCCTGGCCGTTGTCCTCCACTTCGATGAGCACGTGCCCTTCCCGTCCCGGGCGCACGCGCAACCGCAACGCGTTCTCCTCCACGGGCCGGTCACCGAAGGCCTGGAGCGCGTTCATGAGCAGGTGCGTGACCACCTGTCCCAGCCGGCCCTCGTTGCCGTGCACCGCGGCCACCGGTTCCAATTCACACGTCAGGCGCGCGCGGTGCTGGACCTCGTCGCGCATCAGCTTGAGCGCGCCGTCCACCGCGCGCTGCACGTCCACCGGGCCGTGGCGCTCCTCCTCCGCGCGCGAGAAGGTCCTCAGGTCGCGCACGATGGAGCGCACGCGTCCGGCGCCCTCCAGCGCTTCGGCCACCACCTGCCGCAGCTCCTCCAGCTGCTCCACGGGCACCACCGGCTGCGCCACGCGCTCCCAGAGGTAGGCCAGGTTGGAGGTGACGTAGGAGAGCGGGTTGTTGATCTCATGCGCGACGCCCGCCGCCAGCGTGCCCACGGACGTCATCCGCTCCGCCAGCCGCCGCTGCGTCTCCAGGCGCGTGCGCTCGGTGACGTCGCGCACGAGCCCCACGAGGAAGCGCTCGCCGTCGGGCAGCGTGTACGCGGCCCGCTGCGTGAGGACCTCGAAGGAGCGTCCCTTGAGGTCGGTGAACGTGACCTCGTCCTCCACGGTCTGCCCGGTGGTGAAGGCGCGCTCGTCCTGGCGCCAGGACAGCTCCGCCTCATGCGTGGGCACGATCGCGTAGGAGGATTGGTTCCGCAGCGCTTCGGCGGTCACCCCCAGCAGCCGGCAGAAGGCGCTGTTCGTCATCACGAAGCGGTGCTCGCGGTTCTTGATGAACAGCGGCTCCGGCATCGCGTCCAGCGCGCCCTGGAGCATGTCCCGCGTGCGCCGCAGCGCGAGCGCGTCCTCGTCCGCCGAGCGGCGCAGCAGCGCCGCGAGCCTCGGGCCCCAGCGCGTGCCGGGCGGCGCGACACACTCGTCCGCGCCCGCTTCGACCAGGGCCTCGGCGTCCGCGCCGTCGCGCGACGTCAACACCACCAGCCACGTGCGCGAGGGCTGCCGCCGCGCGTGCATCCACTGACAGCGCGCCTTCACGGCCTCCAGCGGACCGCCATGGTCCCACAGCACGAGCAGCCCCTCGGGCAACGGCTCCGAGGCCGCTTCGACACGGAGCACCCGACACGCGCGTCCAGCGGCCGTGGCGCTCAAGTCGCGCTCCACGTCCTGGGCCACCGGGGCTGGAACCGCCACCAGCATTGCGTGCACTGCGTTGCTCCTCACACCCCGCGGTCCGGTCCATGACACCCGTGCCGCGGGACTGCATTGCAGCCTTGACCGAACCAACCCGTCAACGCGGGGTCGCGCGGACTGCCCGTAGCCCATTTCGAGGTCCGGGGGGACTCAGATTTGCAGGGCTGCTCGCGCGACGACGCGAGGTCCCACCTTGCACGATGACAGAAGCGAACACCGCGCGCAGTGCTCGGGCAGCGTCTTCGCGGGACAGGCCCCGCTCATGCCGTAGTGGCACAAAGCGAAGTCATAGCGGACGGGATCCATGGGGTCGAGCGCGCGCAGGGACGCCGTCACCTCTTCGGCGGTGCGCCACGTGAGGTCCGTGCGGCGGGTCAGCCCCAGGTGCAGCGCCATGCGGCCGATGTGGGTGTCCAGCGGCACGAGCAGCACGGACGCGGGCACCTGCTTCCAGATGCCGAAGTCCACCGCGTCCGGGCCCCGCACCATCCAGCGCAGGTAGAGGTTGAGGCGCTTGGCCGCGCCGGGCCCCAGGGGCGAGGGCAGCAGGTGGTGCAGGCCGCGCTCCGGGCCCAGCGCCTCGCGCAGCGCGGCCATGGGGATGTCGCGCAGGGCGGCGGTGAAGGCCGCGAGCGCGCCGTGCAGCGCGCCGCTCGCCTTCCAGCCCTGGACGAAGAGCGCCTCCAGGCTGCCGTGCTCGCGCAGCGCGCGGCCCATGCCCAGCAGCAGCACGGCCAGGTCGGTGCCCACGTTGAAGCGGTACACGAAGCCCGTCAGCAGCTCCCGCGCACCGGCCACGTCCAGCGCCCGCACGAAGGCCGCGGGGGATGGGCCCATGCGCGCGAGCAGCCCGTGCACCTTCGGGCGGAAGAGGTCCGCGCGCCCGTAGGCCAGCGCCGCCGCGAGCAGCGCGCTGACCTCCACGTCGCGCGGGTCCCGGTAGCGATGGGGGAACTCCACCGGGTCGAAGCCGATGCGGGCCCGGGCATCGGTGGCCGCCATGAAGGCCTCCAGGCGGGGGCGCAGGCGCTCGGCCGCCTGGGTGCTCAGTCCGGTGTGCGCGCCACGGCGCTTCTTCATCGCAGGCACTCCCACCTCGCTCTCATGCTCCCCTTCTCTAACGGGTGAGCTCACGCACCGCGTGGCCGAGTTCCGGGAGGATGAGCGCGTCCAGGGCCAGCCGCACCGCCTGCGGCGAGCCGGGCAGCGCGAAGAGGATCATCCCCTGGTACGTGCCCGCCGTGGCGCGCGACATCAGCGCGGGGCTGCCGATCTGCTGGTACGACAGCATCCGGAACAGCTCGCCGAAGCCGGGCAGCTCCTTCTCGAAGAGCGCGCGCAGGGTCTCCACCGTGCAGTCGCGCCGGCCAATGCCCGTGCCGCCGGTGAAGAGCACCGCGCGAGCCCCCGCGGCCTGCGCCTGCGCGAGCGCGCCCCGGATGGCCTCCGGATCATCCTTCACCACGGTGTGCCCGGCGACGGTGTGCCCCGCCGCGGACAGCCCCTCGCGCAGGTCCTTCCCGCTGCCGTCGTGCGCCGCGTCCCGGCTGTCCGAGCACGTCACCACGAACGCGCTGACGTGCACCGGCGCGCGAGCCTTGTGCTCCGCCGCCACCGCCGAGCCCTCGGGCGCATGCGAGTGCCCGTGATCATGACCGTGGCCGTGGTCATGCGAGTGCCCGTGGTCATGACCGTGCTCGTGGTCATGCGAGTGCCCGTGCTCATGCGAGTGGGGGTGGGAATGCGGGTGGCCATGACCGTGGTCATGGTCATGGTCGTGATCGTGTCCGTCGTGTCCCATGGTGGACGCTCCTGGTGGCTGCGGTGGCGTGGAAGGCTCAGGCGTCGGGCAGGTCGACGACGAGCGCGCCGTCCTCGACCGCGAGCTGCACCGTTGGCTGGTCGTCACACACGCCGGGCGAGGTGACGTTCTGTCCGGTGTCCATGTCGAAGCCGACTTCGTGGCAGGGGCAGACGACCGTGTTGTCCTCGATGCGGCCGCCGGACAGCAGGCACCCGGCGTGGTTGCACCAGTCATCAAGACCCTTGTACCGGCCGTGGATCTTCGCGATGCAGACGTTGCGCTTGCCGACTTCGTAGCCGCGCATCTCCCGCTCGGCGAAGTCCGCGGGCCCCAGCTTGATCTTCGTCATTGTGTTCCTTTTCGCGCTCCCTTTTCCCACAACGCGTGCGGGCCTGCACCCCCGTTCCCCCGTCATTAATCTTCCGACCGTGACCTCCGACGTGACACCCTCCAACGCCGTGCTCACCGACAAGGCGGCCGTCGCCCAGGTCCTCCGGGACATGTCCCTGCTGCTCCAACTCCAGGGTGAGAGCGGCTTCCGCGTCCGGGCCTACGACATCGCCGCCGACCGCATCGCGAACCTCCCCCAGGAGCTGGGCGCCATCGTCACCCAGGGCCGCCTGCAGGATCTCCAGGGCATCGGCCCGGGGCTCGCCGACAAGCTCACCGAGCTGGTGACCACGGGCCGCCTGGGCGCCTTCGAGGAGCTGAAGGCCCGCTTCCCCGCCGGCCTCCTGGACCTGATGAAGCTGCCGGACGTGGGCCCGAAGAAGGTGGCCGTGCTCTGGAGCCAGCTCCAGGTGGGGAGCGTGGAGGACCTGGAGCGCGCCTGCCGCGACGGCCGCGTGCGCGAGCTCAAGGGCTTTGGCGCGAAGAGCGAGACGAAGCTCCTGGACGGCATCGCGGTGTACCGGCGCGCGAAGGGCGAGCGGAAGCTGTTGGGAGACGCGCTGCCCATCGCGCAAGAGCTGCTGGAGCGGATCCGCGCGGCGCCGGGCGTGGTGCGCGCGAGCCTGGGCGGCAGCGTGCGCCGCCGCGCGGAGACGGTGTCCGACGTGGACCTCATCGCCTCCGCGAAGGACGCGGGGCCGGTGCTGGACGCGCTCGCGAACGCGCCGGGCGTGGCGACGGTGCTGGGCAAGGGCGACAGCAAGTGTTCGGTGCGGATGACGCTGGGCGACCTCCAGGTGGACCTGCGCGTGCTGCCGGACGAGGACTTCGCCACCGCGCTGCACCACTTCACCGGCTCCAAGGGCCACCACATCCGGCTGCGCAACCTGGGCCACGACAAGGGCCTGAAGATCTCCGAATGGGGCGTGCACCGCGAGGACGGCACCAAGCTCCCCGTCCCCGACGAAGCCACGCTGTACCGGCTGCTGGGCATGCAGGAGGTGCCGCCGGAGTTGCGCGAGGACTCGGGCGAGGTGGAGGCGGCGCTGGCCGGCACGCTGCCGGTGGACCTGGTGACGCTGGAGGACGTGCAGGGCGCGGTGCACGCGCACAGCACCTGGTCCGACGGCCGCAACTCGCTGGAGGAGATGGCGCGGGCGGCGCAGGCGCTGGGGCTCAAGTACCTCACCGTCACCGAGCACAGCGAGGCGGCCATCCACGCGGGCGGCCTGAAGGTGGACGACCTCAAGCGGCAGTGGGAGGAGATCGACCGCGTGAACGAGGCGGTGCCCGGCCTGCGGCTGCTCAAGGGCATCGAGGTGGACATCCTGGAGACGGGCGCGCTGGACTACGCGGACAGCGTGCTGGAGCAGCTGGAGATCGTCATCGCCTCCATCCACGTGCGCCACTCCCTGGACGAGGACCAGATGACACGCCGGGTGCTGGCGGCACTGGACAACCCGCACATGCACGTCCTGGGGCACCCCACCGGCCGCCTCATCCAGAGCCGCGACCCGTACCCCCTGCGCATGGAGGAGGTGCTGGAGCGCGCCGCCGAACGGGGCGTGGCGGTGGAGGTCAACGGCAAGCCCCAGCGCCTGGACCTCAAGGCCGAGTACGTCCGGCAGGCCGTGTCGCGCGGGGTGAAGCTGGTGGCGAGCTGCGACGCGCACCGCCAGGAGGACCTCAAGAACCTGTCCTTCGCGGTGGCCACCGCGCGCCGGGGCTGGGCCCGCAAGAAGGACATCCTCAACACCCTGCCCGCGGCCAGCTTCCTCGCCGCCCTGCGAGAGCGCTGATAGGCTCGCGGGCGCGCTGATGTTCCGCCCGCTCCCCTTCGCCCTCTTCCTCTGCTTCCTCCTGGCCGCCCCGCTGCGGGCCGGCGCGGAGGCCCGTCCGTCGCGCGCCGACCTCCAGCGCGTGCTGGAGCTGCACGCCCGCTCGTCGGTGCGCGTGCGCGGTCCCCAGCACGCGGGCCCCGGCATCATCGTGGGCGCGGACGGGCAGGTGCTCACCGCCGTGGCGCACGTGGGGCCCCAGTCCGCCCAGGTGGAGCACGCGGGCAATGCGCTGACGGCGCGCGTGGTGCTGTCCAGCACGGTGCTCCAGGTCGCGGTGGTCGCGGGGCCCCAGGGCGCGTGGCCCGCGGCGCCGGTACGGCTGGTGCCGGAGGGGCTCGCGGGCCGCTGGGTGGTGGGCGTGCTGCCCGGCCGCAAGGGGCAGCGGGACCGGCCGCGCGCCACGGTGGCCAAGTCCGGGCCCGCGCCCTTCTTCGACGTGGACCTGACGCTCGCGCCGGGCAGCCCGCTGTATGACGGGGACGGGCGGCTGGTGGCCGTCGTCGTGGAGAAGCGCGGCAGGGGCGCGCGCGCGTTGCCGTTGAGCGCGGTGAAGGCGGAGCTCGCCTCGGCGGATTCACCATGAGCCGGCCCCCGGGGCCGCCGTTCCGGCTGAGCGCGGTGCAGGAGGCGGTGGGGCTCTGGGCCCTGGGCTTCCTGGGCATCGTCGTCGCGTTCGTGCTCGCGGGCGGCAGCAGCGTGCCCAAGCTGGTGGCCACGGTGGGCTTCCTCTACCTGCCGCTCATCCCCATGCGCTGGCGCGACGAGGACTACCGCGACTACGGCCTGTCGCTGCGCGCGTGGAAGCAGGACGTGCGCCTGTTCGTCGTGCTGTCGCTCATCGTGGGGCCGCTGTTCTTCGTGGGCTTCGCCGGCTTCGTGCAGGTGGTGCCGCACCTGCCGTCCGCGCTCGCGCGCCACCTGACGCCCATCGTGGGCGAGGCCCACTTCCACCCGCGCCTGCCCCCGCGCTTCGGCGAGTGGATCATCGATCAGCTCTTCGTCGTCGCCCTGCCGGAGGAGTTCTTCTACCGGGGCTACGTGCAGGCCCGCCTGCGCGACGCATGGCCCCAGGGGCGCGTGGTGCTGGGCGCCCGGCTGGGACGCGCCTTCTGGGTGACGGCGCTGCTCTTCGCGCTGGGCCACCTGGCCATCTTCCAGACCTGGCGGCTGGCGGTGTTCTTCCCCGCGCTGCTGTTCGGCTGGATGCGCGAGCGCACCGGCACCATCCTCGGCTGTTCGCTCTTCCACGCCGCCTGCAACCTCTACGTGCGCTTCCTGGAAGAGTCCTTCTTCGGCGGCCCGTGAGGCGGGCGGAGGCCTGCTTCAAGCCGGAGGCAGGTGCCGGACCTGGAGGTCCGCGCCCACCGCCAGCGTGGTGCCGGGCGACAGCTCCACCCAGCCCTGCGTGCGGGTGACGTGGCTTGCCACCACCACCGTGCGTCGGCGCCGGTGCGCGCTCACCTCGGGATGCGCCTCCGGGGTCTTCGCGTCCACGCCGCACCGCGCGCACTCGGCGCTGCCCTCCAGGCGCGTGTAGTACAGCGGGGCCTCACCACAGCGCGTGGCGACGAGCACCGCGCCGTTGGTGGCCACCATGTTGAGCGGCGGCGTGCGCACCCGCCCGAAGGCCACGAGCGCGGCCATCACTTCACGCATCGTCTCGGAGAGCAGGCGACCGGCGACCTCCGGCTCCAGGCGCGGATCATCCGTGCGGCCCATGTTGCGCAGGCGCGTGAGGAACAGGGCGAAGAGCACCTCGCTGTCCGTGGAGCCCCGCACCTGCCGTTGGAGGTGTTCGGGCACGCGCTCCAGCAACGGGGCGCGCAGGGGCGTGAAGTCCGGCAGCGGGCCCTGGTGGGCGAACAGCCAGTGGCGCGCCCGGAACGGCTGGGTGTTCTCCTCGGGCGACATCCCTGGCGGCAGGCGGCTGGCATGGAAGAGCACCGCCTCTGATTCATGGGGCGGCCCCAGGTCGTCCAGGGTGACGTCCACGTCGGGCGACAGTCGGCGCAGCAGGACCTCCTCCTGGGCATAGGAGCCCACGCCCAGGGCATTGGCCCGGGCTTCCGGACGGAGGACCACTTGCTGGGTGAGACGGTGAAGCTCACACCGCAGGAGATTGGGATCCGAGGACACCGCGGCGAGAATGGCGGACATTCGCACTACCCCCCTTCACCTCAAGGGATAAGGCGGCGATGGACGTGATTCAGCGCCGCCCCCCTGCTCCCCTGCTCTGGCGCTAAGCCCTTGAAATAGCAGGCATTTGACCTGCCATTGCATTGACACCTCACACCGTGGCGCCTAACCTCCGGCCGCTTCATGGCAGGACCCCCCGAGAGGGAACGGGGGTGCAGGTCTTCACCGGAGATGGAATGGCGGACGACATCGCAATCGGCATCGACCTGGGCACGTCGTATTCGTGCGTGTCCGTCGTCCACGAGGGCCAGCCCACGGTCATCCCCAACGAGTGGGGCGAGACGACCCATGCCTCGTGCGTGTCCTTCCTGGAGGAAGGGTCCGTGCTGGTGGGCAACGCGGCGAAGAAGAACATCATCACCAGCCCCGAGACGACGGTGTACTCGGCCAAGCGGCTCATCGGCCGCTACTACTTCTCCGACGAGGTGAAGAAGGCGCAGGCGGTGATGCCGTACCGCATCGTCGAGGGCGAGAACAACTCGGTGCGCATCGGCGTGCGCGAGCGCAGCTACTCGCTGCCGGAGATTTCGGCGCTGGTGCTCAAGGAGATGAAGGCCGTCGCGGAGACGTACCTGGGCCGCGAGGTGACCAAGGCCGTCGTCACGGTGCCGGCGTACTTCAACGACAACCAGCGCCAGGCGACGAAGGACGCGGGCCGCATCGCGGGGCTGGAGGTGCTGCGCATCCTCAACGAGCCCACCGCCGCGGCGCTCGCGTACGGCTTCGGCCGGGACGTGAACCAGCGCGTCGTCGTGTACGACCTGGGCGGCGGCACGTTCGACGTGTCCATCCTGGAGATTGGCAAGGACGTCTTCGAGGTGCTCGCGACGGCGGGCGACACGTACCTGGGCGGCGACGACTTCGACGACCGCATCATGACGTGGATGGCGGAGGACTTCCTCGCGCGCACGCGGCTGGACCTGCGGCAGAACAAGTACTGCCTGCAGATGCTCAAGGACGCGGCGGAGAAGGCGAAGATCGACGTGGGCCAGTTCGGCACGGCGGAGATCCTCTGCCAGGGCATCTGCCAGGACGCCAACGGCAACGTGATGGACCTGCGCAACACGCTCAACCAGGACCAGTTCAACCGGATGGTGATGGACCTGGTGCAGCGCACGTTCAAGGTCTGCGACGAGGCGCTGCAGAGCGCGCGACTGACGGCGGCGGACATCGACGCGGTCATCCTGGTGGGCGGGCCCACGCGGCTGCCCATCATCCGCAACTCGGTGAAGCACTACTTCCAGAAGGACCCGCTGGAGGGCATCAACCCGGATCAGGTCGTGGCCATGGGCGCCGCGCTCCAGTCGCACGCGCTGCTGGACAGCAAGACGGAGACGTTCCTGGTGGACGTCACGCCGCTGACGCTGCGCATCGGCACGGTGGGCGGCTACACCGAGAAGATCATCGACAAGAACACGCCGGTGCCCATCGACCGCTCGAAGACCTTCACCACCAGCCGCGACGGGCAGGAGAAGGTGAAGATCCGCGTGTACCAGGGCGAGTCCAACCGCGCCGAGGAGTGCGAGATGCTCGGCGAGTTCGAGTTCGCGGGCTTCCGCATCGGGTATCGCGGCGAGGTGAAGATCGAGGTGACGTTCGAGATCAACACGGACGGGTTGGTGAACGTGTCCGCGTGCGACGTGGAGACGGGCCAGAAGACGTCCACGTCGATCACGCTGTCCTCCGGCATGACGGAGGCGGACATCCAGCAGTCGATCCAGACCAACCGCAACACGCGGCTCGCGGGCCACAACGGCAACGACATGCCCGCCGTGGCCTCCTAGGCACCGCCGATGTCCGAGCCTTCCGACCCCACCTCCGGCGCACCGCCGGGGCCCGCCGCGCCCGCGGCCCCCGCGCGTCCGGCGACGCCCGCGCTGCCCCGGTTGACCGCGGCCGTCCCTCCGTCCGTCGCGCCCCTGGCGCCCGCCGCGCCCCGAGCCCCGGGCACGGCGGCACCGCCGCGCGCGGTCCCGCCAGCGGGAGCAGGACCGACCACCCAGGCCCCCGTCGGGCCTCCGGCGATGTCTCCACCTCCGGCGTCAGCTGGGGTTCCGTCGGTGGCGCCGGCGACGTCGCGTCCTCCGTCGTCAGGTGGGATTCCGTCGGTGGCGCCGGCGACGTCGCGTCCTCCGTCGTCAGGTGGGATTCCGTCGGTGGCTCCGGCGACCTCGCGGCCCCAGTCGTCAGCCGGGATTCCGCCGGTGGAGAAGGCCGCGGGTCCGGTCGCGCCGCCGCGTGCACCGACCGTGGGAGCGCCGCCGCGAGTGCCGACCGCGGGAGCCCCTGAGGCCGGAGCACCGCCGAGTCCGCCGCCTCCGGGCATCGCGCCAGTGGGTGCGGCTTCGCGTCCGGCACAGCCCCCGGGCATCCCGCCGGTGGGAGCAGAAGGCGCGACAGCGCGGCCGGCCCAGCAGGGCGTCCCCGCGGTGGGTCCGGTGGGCGCATTGCCGGGCATCCCGCCGCTGACCGCTCCCACGCGTCCGCCGCCACCCGGAGTGCCTCCCGTGGGCTCCACGGCCGCGACCCGGCCCACCGTGGCCGGGGTTCCCGCCGTGGGAGCAGCACCACCGCACCAGGTCGCGGCGGTGGCCGTGCCCGTCCAGGCGCGGCCTACCGTCTCTGGGATTCCTGCCGTCGGATCAACACCGGCCCAGGCCGCGACGCCCATGCAGGCGCGCACCACCGTCCCTGGAGTTCCGTCCGTCGGTGCCCCGCCGCCTCCTCAGAACGCGGCGGTGCCCCCAGGGG
>NZ_RAWB01000148.1 GCF_003612055.1 Corallococcus llansteffanensis | reverse complement strand
GGCCCCCACCAGCTTGGGGGCGAGGAACAGGGCGAGCGCATCCGCCAGGTGCTCGCGCAGGAGCGTGCCGTACATCCCCGCCCCGCCCTCCACCAGCACGTGGTTGAGCCCCTCCTTCGCCACGCGGCGCAGGACGGCCTTCAGGTCCACGCGGTCCTGCTTCGCGCGCACGTGCCAGACCTCAACCCCCTGCGCGAGGAAGCGCCGCGCCCGGCGCCCCTCCGGATCCTCCAGCGTGGCCACCACGGTGCGCGCGGCGCTGCGCAGGTTGAAGACGGTGTGCCCGGGCGACAGCTTGAGGTGCGAGTCCACCACCACGCGCACCGGGTCCTTGCCCCCGCCGCCGGGCAGCCGGGTGGTGAGCTGCGGGTCGTCCATGCGCACGGTGTTCGCGCCCACGAGGATGGCGTCCACCTGGTCGCGAAGCCGGTGCACCCAGGCGCGCGAGGCCTCGCCCGTCACCCAGCGGGAGTCACCGCTCGGCGCCGCGATCTTCCCGTCCAGCGTCACCGCGGCCTTGAGCGTCACCCACGGCAGGCCCGTGCGCATGACCTTGAAGAAGGGCCGGTTGAGCGCGTCCGCCTCGTCCTGGAGGACGTGCGTCACCACCGCCACGCCGCCGCGCTTGAGCCGGTTGAGCCCCTTGCCGCTCACCAGCGGGTTCGGATCCGACGACGCGCTGAACACGCGCCGCACGCCGGCCTCCAGCACCGCGAGGCTGCACGGCGGGGTGCGCCCGTAGTGGTCGCACGGCTCCAGCGTCGTGTAGAGGTCCGCGCCGCGCGCCTTGGAGCCGGCGGCCTCCAGCGCCACGACTTCGGCGTGCGCCGTGCCGGCCTTCTTGTGGTGGCCGCGCGCGATGATGCGGCCGCCCTTCACCAGCACCGCCCCCACCACGGGGTTGGGACTGGTGCGGCCCAGGCCCTTGGCGGCCTCCTCCAGCGCGATGCGCATGAAGAACTCGGCCACCGCGCGGTCGAAGTCCGCCGCGCGCTTCGCCCGGGGCGTCTTCGCAGCCTGCAACCGTCCCCGCGTGAGCAAGCGCATACCGCCCTTCCTAACCGTCCTTGGGCGGAGTCGAAGGCGGCTTCGCCTTGCGCTCGCGCTCCTGGTCCTCGAGCAGGTCCTTCAGCTCATGCATGAACTCGGAGATGTCCCGGAAGCTGCGGTACACGGACGCGAAGCGCACGTAGGCCACCTCGTCGAGTTGCTGCAACCGCCGCATCACCTGCTCGCCAATGGAGGACGAGGGCACTTCCTTCTCCCCCATCCCCTGGAGCATCCGCTCGATGTCCTCCACCGTCTCTTCCAACTGCGCGGCGGACACCGGGCGCTTCTCGCAGGCCTTCTTCAAGCCGTTGAGCATCTTCTCCCGGTCGAACGCCTCGCGCCGCCCGTCCTTCTTCACGATGAGCGGGTAGAGCTCCTCCACCCGCTCGTACGTGGTGAAGCGTCGCTTGCAGGCCAGGCACTCGCGGCGCCGTCGGATGACGGAGCCCTCATGCGACTCTCGCGAGTCGATGACCTTGTTCTCCGCGTCCTGGCAGAAGGGGCAGCGCACGGGCGGGTTACTTCAACCGCGAGGCGTACAGCGGGAAGCCCTGGCTCAATTCCTTCACCTGGCCGCGCACCCGCGCGAGCCCCGCGTCGTCCTGGGCGCTGTCCAGCGCCTGCCCGATGAGCCGGCCCACCACCGCCATCTCCGCCTCGCGCATGCCGCGCGTGGTGATGGCGGGCGTGCCCACCCGGACGCCGGAGGTCACCATCGGCTTCTCCGGGTCGAAGGGGATCATGTTCTTGTTCACGGTGATGCCCGCCTTGCCGAGCACCTCCTCGGCCACCTTGCCATTGAGCTTCTTCGGGCGCAGGTCCACCAGCATCAGGTGGTTGTCCGTGCCGCCCGAGCACAGCCGCAGGCCCGCGGACTTCAGCGCCTCCGCCAGCGCCTGGGCGTTGGCGACGATCTGCTTCTGGTACGCCTTGAACTCCGGCGTCAGCGCTTCCTTGAAGGCCACCGCCTTGCCCGCGATGGCGTGCATCAACGGGCCGCCCTGGATGCCGGGGAAGATCTGGCTGTTGATGCTCTTGGCGAAGGCTTCGCGGCTCAGCACCATGCCGCCGCGCGGCCCCCGCAGCGTCTTGTGCGTGGTGGTGGTGACGATTTCGGCGAAGGGCACCGGCGACGGGTGCACGCCCGCGGCGACGAGGCCCGCGATGTGGGCCATGTCCACCAGCATGGAGGCGCCCACCTTGTCGGCGATCTCCCGGAACTTCGCGAAGTCGAGCGTGCGCGGGTAGGCGCTCGCGCCCACCACCAGCACCTTCGGCTTGTGCTCCAGCGCCAGCGCCTCCACCTGGGCGAAGTCGATGGTCTCCGTGTCGCGCGTCAGGCCGTAGTGGACGACCTTGTAGAGCTTGCCGGAGAAGTTGAACGCCGCGCCGTGGGTGAGGTGGCCGCCGGAGTTCAGGTCCAGCGACAGCATGGTGTCGCCGGTCTTCATCAGCGCCATGAAGGCGCCCATGTTGGCCTGGCTGCCGGAGTGCGCCTGCACGTTGGCGGCCTCCGCGCCGAACAGCTCCTTCGCGCGGTTGATGGCCAGCGTCTCCGCCACGTCCACGACTTCGCAGCCGCCGTAGTAGCGCTTGCCGGGGTAGCCTTCGGCGTACTTGTTGGTGAGCACGGAGCCCACCGCCTCCATCACCGCGGGGCTGACGAAGTTCTCCGAGGCGATGAGCTCCAGGCCCTCTTCCTGACGCTCGGTCTCCTGACGGAGCACCTGGGCGATTTCAGGGTCCACCTGGGCCAGCGTGCGGGTGTTCTCCATGGGGGTTGCCTCCTGGCGACGAACGGGGACAGCGGTGGGACGTCGGACTTCAGCGCTGCTGCGCTTCGACGTCGCGAATCTTCTGGACGCGCTTCTCGTGACGGCCGCCCTCGAAGGCGGTGGAGAGGAAGGCCTCCAGGATGCCTCGCGCCACGCCAGCGCCGACCACGCGCTGGCCCAGGCACAGCACGTTGGCGTCGTTGTGCGCGCGGGTCATCCGCGCCTCGAACTCCGTGGTGCACAGGGCCGCGCGCACGCCCCGGTGCTTGTTGGCCACGATGCTCATGCCGATGCCGGTGCCGCACACCAGCACGCCCAGCGTGCCGGCCTCCGCCACCACGGCCCGCGCCACCTGCGAGGCGAAGTCCGGGTAGTCCACGGACTCGCGCGTGTGGGGGCCCAGGTCCTCGAACGCGGCGCCGCGCTCCTTCAGCAGGGCCACCAGCTCCTGGCGCAGCTCGATGCCGGCGTGGTCCGAGGCGAGGATGACTTTCAAGACGGACTCCGAAGCGGCGCCCGCTCTGGAGGGCGGGGCCTGGAAGCGAGGGCCCCTGCCCGCCGCCCCGCTTTCGCGGGAGCAGCGGGCTGGAAGGCCGTCAGGCGAAGCGCTTGAACACCAACACCGCGTTGGTGCCACCAAAGCCGAACGAGTTGCTCATCACCGCGTCCACCCGGGCCTCGCGCGCCGTGTTGGGCACGTAGTCCAGGTCGCAGTCGGGGTCCGGCGTCGTCTGGTTGATGGTGGGCGGCAGGACGTTGTGCGTGAGCACCCGCACGCTCACCACCGCCTCCGCGCCACCGGCCGCGCCGAGCATGTGGCCCGTCATGGACTTGGTGGACGACACCGCCAGCTTGCGCGCGTGGGCGCCGAACACGACCTTGAGGGCCTTGGTCTCGTTGGCGTCGTTGAACTGCGTGGAGGTGCCGTGGGCGTTGATGTAGCCCACCTCCTCCGGCCGCATGCCCGCGGACTGGAGCGCCAGCCGCATGCAGCGCGCCGCGCCCTCGCCCTCCGGGGCGGGCTGGGTGACGTGGTAGGCGTCCGAGTTGGCGCCGTAGCCCACCACTTCCGCGAGGATGTTGGCGCCGCGCTTCTTCGCGGCCTCCATCTCCTCCAGGATGACGATGCCCGCGCCCTCGCCCATCACGAACCCGTCGCGGTCCTTGTCGAAAGGACGGCTGGAGCCCGCCGGGTCGTCATTGCGCGTGGACAGGGCCTTCATCACGGAGAAGCCGCCCAGGCCCAGCGGAGTGATGGCCGCCTCCGCGCCGCCCGCGATGGCCGCGTCCGTCTCACCCAGGCGGATGGACTTCCAGGCCTCGCCGATGGCGTGCGCGCTGGTGGCGCACGCGGACACCGGGGCCCAGTTGGGGCCCTTGCAGTTGTAGCGCATGGAGATGAGCCCAGGCGCCATGTTGACGATCATCTGGATGATGAAGAAGGGCGACAGCCGGTCAAACCCCTTCTCCAGCCCCTTGCGGTGCTGCTCCTCCAGCGAGGAGATGCCTCCGATGCCGGAGCCCACGATGACGCCCACGCGCTCCGGGTTGTAGCCGTGGGGAGCGTCCGGGCCGATGGGCAGGCCCGACTCCTTCACCGCCATGTCGGCCGCGGCCATCGCGTACTGGGCGAACAGGTCCATCCGGCGCACCTCGCGCCTGTCGATGAACTGCTCGGGCTGGAAGTCCTTCACCTCGCCCGCGATGCGCGCGTCGATCTTCCCCGGATCGAAACGGGTGACCGGACCGATGCCGGATTGGCCGGCCAGCAGGGCCTGCCAGTTCTTCTCGGTGCCGGTTCCCAGCGCTGAAATCATGCCGGTTCCGGTGATGACGACTCGACGGTTTGACACTTTTCTTCTCCGCTGACCGCGATGGGGCGCGGAGCGCCAGTGGAAAGGACGCTCCCAGTGGCCCCGACACTCCGGGTGTCGCGGCTGCTACTTCTTGTGGGTGTTCACGTAGTTCACGGCGTCGCCGACGGTCTTGATGTTCTCCGCCTCGTCGTCGGGAATCTCGACCTCGAACTCCTCCTCCATCGCCATCACGAGCTCGACGATGTCGAGGCTGTCCGCGCCCAGGTCTTCGATGAAGGAGGACGCGAGCGTGATCTCATCCTCTCCCACCCCGAGCTGGTCGGCGATGATGGACTTGATCTTGGCTTCGATGGGTGAAGTCGACATAAGTGTGGGACCCTCCAGCAACCAGATGGGGCGCCGCCTTGACTCGGGCGGGCCGTCTTAAAGGCCGGCGCGGTATATCCCACGCCCGGCGGCAATCCAACCTTGGCTTACATGTACATGCCACCGTTGACCTTCAGGACCTCGCCGGTGATGTAGGACGCCGCATCACTCGCGAGGAACACCACGGCCCCGGCGACCTCCTCCGGGTTGCCCAGGCGGGCCAGCGGGATGCCCGACACCATCTTCTGGCGCAGCTCGTCGTCCAGGTGCGACGTCATGTCCGTCCCGATGAATCCGGGAGATACGGCATTGACCCGGATGTTGCGGCTGGCGAGCTCCTTGGCCACCGACTTGGTCAGGCCGATAAGCCCCGCCTTGGAGGCCGAGTAGGCGGCCTGCCCCGGGTTGCCCATCTCCCCCACGACCGAGGTGAGGTTGATGATGGCGCCGCTCTTCTGCTTCATCATGGGCCGGCTGACAGCGCGAATCAGGGCGAAGGCGCCCTTGAGATTGGTGTCCAGCTGGCGGTCCCAGTCCTCGTCCTTGTGGCGCATGACCAGCCCGTCCACCGCGACGCCCGCGTTGTTCACGAGCACGTCCAGCCGCCCGTGCGCCTTGAGGATTCCCTCCACGGCGCTCGTGCACGCGGCGGTGTCCGCCACGTCGAAGCGGACGGCCTCCGCCTTCGCGCCCGCCTGCTGGAGGAGCCCCACGGTCTCCTGGGCGGCTGCCTCGTTGCCCACGTAGCTGATGACCACGGTGGACGCACCCGCCTTCGCGAAGGCCTGCGCGCACGCCCGGCCGATGCCGCGCGAGCCACCCGTCACCAGCACCACCTTGTCCTTGAAGCCGCTCATGCTGCCCCCAGCGCGGCGAGCACCTTCTCCAGGCTCGCGGCGTTCTCGACGTTGAACGATTCGATGTCCCTGGTGATCCGCTTGATGAGGCCGCCCAGCACCTTGCCCGGCCCCAGCTCCACCACGTGCGTGACGCCGTTGGCCTTCAGCGCCTCCACGCATTCAATCCAGCGCACGGGCGCGCTCACCTGGGCGAGAAGGAGCGGCACCACGCGCCCGACATCCGAGTAGGGCTGGGCCTCCACGTTGCTCACCACGGGGACGCGCGGCGCCTGCAGGCGCACGCCCGCGAGCACCTCCGCGAGCTTCGGCTTCACCGGATCCATCAGCGCGCAGTGGAAGGGCGCGGAGACGGGCAGCGGCATCACCCGCTTGGCCCCGGCCTCCTTGCACTTGACGCCCGCGCGCTCCACCGCGGCCGCGTGGCCGGCGATGACCGTCTGCTCGGGCGAGTTGTAGTTGGCGGGCGATACAATCTGCCCTTCCGCCGCGGCGTCACAGGCGGCCTTCACCGCGTCCGGCGCCAGGCCCAGGATGGCCGCCATCGCGCCCACGCCCGCGGGCACCGCGTCCTGCATGAACGTGCCGCGCGCGCGCACTGCCCGCGCCGCGTCCTGGAGCTCCATCGCGCCGGCGGCCACGAGCGCGGAGTACTCCCCCAGCGAGTGGCCCGCGACGAACGCGGGGGCCGGGCCGCGCTTCTGGAACACCGCGTGAACCGCGGCCGACACCGTGAGGATGGCCGGCTGGGTGTTGGCGGTGAGCTTCAGCGCGTCCTCCGGGCCCGTGAAGCAGGTGGTGGAGAGCTTCTCGCCCAGCGCGTCGTCCACGGCGTCGAAGACGGCCCGCGCTTCGGGGAACTGCTCGTAGAGGTCCTTGCCCATCCCCACGGCCTGGCTGCCCTGCCCGGGAAACACGAACGCGACCTTCGCCATGTTGCGGTCCTTCCTTGTGTCGTCCTGCCTACCAGCGCACCACCGCGCTACCCCACGCCATGCCCGCGCCAATGGCCATCATCGCGATGACGTCACCGCGCTTGATGCGGCCAGCGCGCCAAGCCTCGTCCAGCGACATCGGCAGCGAGGCGGACGACGTGTTGCCGTACTTGTGCAGGTTGAGCCAGCATTTTTCCCGCGGAATCTCCAGACGCTCCAGCACGGCTTCCAGGATTCGCAGGTTGGCCTGATGCGCGATGACGTGATCCACCTGCCCCGGCGTCATCCCATGGGCCCCCAACGACGTCTGGGTGGATTCCACCAGCGAGCGCACCGCGAAGCGGAACACCTCTTTCCCGTTCATCTTGAGCTTGTGGAGATTTGCATCCACGTTGTCCGAAGTGACGGGGGTGCGCGAGCCTCCCGCGGGGATGCAGAGGATGTCCGCCAGCGTGCCATCGGTACGCAGGTGGGTGGAGAGGATGCCGCGCGGCGCCACGTTCTCCGGGCCGCCCGCGGAGCTTGCGTCCTCCTCGGAGTCGGAGCCCGCGCCCAGCACCAGCGCGCCCGCGCCGTCCCCGAAGAGGACGCAGGTGTTGCGGTCGGTCCAGTCCACCGCGCGGGAGAGCACGTCCGCGCCCACGACGAGGGCCCGCTTCACCTGCCCCGTGCGCACGAATTGATCCGCCACGCTCAGGGCGTACAGGGCCCCGGCGCACGCGGCGGACACGTCGAAGGCGAAGGCCTTGCGCGCGCCCAGCTTCGCCTGCACCAGGGCGGCGCACGACGGCATGGGCATGTCCGCGGTGACGGTGCCCACGACGATGAGGTCCACGTCCTCCGGGGCCACGCCCGCCATCTCCAGCGCCTGACGGGACGCCTGCACCGCGAGGTCGCTCGTGGCCTCGTCCGGCGCGGCCTGACGGCGCTCCTGGATGCCGGTGCGCTCGCGGATCCACGCGTCGGACGTGTCGACGAGCTGCTCCAGGTCCTGGTTCGTCACGACCCGCGCGGGGGCATAGGAACCGGTTCCGAGTATCTGGGTACGTGGCAAGAGTTTTCTCCGGGAGTCGTCGAAACCCAACGCCCGGGCCACGCGCTCTAATCGGGAACCTCTTCCGTCTCGTGCTTCCTTCCCCTCGGGTGGGGAGGAAGCCAGGAGGCGGCGTTGGCAATGCAGCGCGTCAGTTCCTCCTGTACGCCCGCGCGCACGTGCTGCAGCGCGGTGACGAGGGCGTTGTGGATGGCGCGGGGGGACGACCGGCCGTGGGCGACGATGCCCACCCCCTGGAGGCCCAGGAGCGGCGCGCCGCCGTACTCGGCGTAGTCCATGACGCGGCGCAGGCCCGCCAGGGTGGGCTTGAGGAGCAGCGCCCCCAGCTTCTCCGGCAGGCCGCCGCGCTTCTCGATGGCCTGACGCAAGAGGCCCGTGATGCCCATGCCCACGCCCTCGGAGGTCTTGAGGACGATGTTGCCGGTGAAGCCATCGGTGACGACGACCTCCACGTCGCCGGAGAACAGGTCCTTGCCCTCCACGTAGCCCACGAACTCCAGGTCCGAGCGGCGCAGGAGCGCGCTGGCGTCCCGCGTGAGCTGGGTGCCCTTGGAGGGCTCCTCGCCGTTGGAGAGCACCGCCACGCGGGGGCGCTTCACGCCCAGGCGGGTGCGCAGGTAGGCCTCGCCGAGCACGGCGAACTGGGCCAGGTGGGAAGGGCGGCAGTCCACGTTGGCGCCCGCGTCCAGCAGCAGGCAGCGGCCGTTGCCCTTGAGGGCCGGGAAGAGGGCCGCGATGGCGGGGCGCTCCACGCCGGGAATCCGGCCGAGCGTCAACATGCCACCGGCCATCACCGCGCCGGAGTTGCCTGCGGAGACCAGGGCGGACGCCTCCCCTTGCCGGACGAGCGCGAAGCCCACCCGGAGCGAGGAGTCCCGCTTGCGTCGGAACGCGGCGGAGGCGGGGTCGTCCATCTCCACCACTTCGGACGCATGGTGGAGCTGGACGTTGGCGGGAGCACCGGCGCGCTCCAGGACGGGGCGTACACGCATGGCGTCCCCGACCAGCACGAGTTCGTGCCCGGGATACGCTCGCGCGAACAGCACGCCTCCCTCCACGACGGCGTCAGGGGCGTGGTCGCCACCCATCGCGTCGAGGACGAGCCGCACCGGCGTCATCCGCCTTTCAGCTACTCCGCGGCGGTCGCGATGACTTCACGGCCCCCGTAGTTGCCACAGGCCGCGCAGGCGCGGTGCGGCATCACGGGCTCCTTGCACTTGGAGCACTTGATGACCTGCACGGCGATCCGCAGGTTGTTGTTGCCCGCCCGACGACGGTCCCGGCGCATCTTCGACGTCCGCTTCTTGGGAACTCCCACGACTCACCTCGGCATCGGACCCGTCCCCCCTCGCGCCTTGCAAGGGGCATAGGGACCGTCAGTTCAGCTTGATGTTCATCAGCGGCGACAGTCGAGGGTCGGAGACCTTCGGCGAGCAGCCGCACTTCGTATCATTGAGGTTCTGGCCGCACTGCGAGCAGAGCCCCTGGCAGTCATCCCGGCAGACCGCGCTCATCGGGAGGGCGAGCAATACCTGTTCTCGGACGATCGGATCCAGATCGATCTTCTTTCCGTCGAACACCTGCTCATCCGTATCGTTGAGTTCGAAGGTGCCGCCCGACTCGCCCTGGGCGCGCTCCTTCTTCTCCATGACCTTCTCGTCGTCGTCCTTGAAGTCATCTCCCCGGGCCAGCGACTCCGGCACCAGGTTGATGGTGAAGGACACCGGCAGGTCCATCTTCACGTCGGTGAGGCAGCGCTTGCAGGGAACCGTCACGTTGAGCGTGAAGCTGCCCTGCAGCAGCACACCGCCACTGAGCTTGCGCAGGGAGGCATGGAGCGTCGACGGTTGGGTCGCCTGGAAGCCGGTGTCATGACCCGACGCCGCGCCACCCAGGACCTCCGACAGGAGCCCAAGAGCGATGGGCTCGTCGAGCTTCAGCCCCGCGTCTTTGATTTGTTCAATCTTTACGAGCATCTACAAGGCTTCCCGTCAAAAGGGCGCGCAACATAGAGGGACTCCCCCCGTCAGTCAACACGCCGGATTTCACTGCGGCCTCCAGACGGAACCCGCCTCCCGTCGCTGACGGAGGGCCTTCATCGCATGGATCCCTTCAACACCGCTCTGGTAGGTTTCCATTTGATGCGCGTCCCCGCCCGAGGTTGGCGGGGCGCACTCTGCGTCGCGGGGCTCGGGCTGACGCTCGCCCTGCCGGCGCAGGCCCGTGCGCCCCTTCCCCCGCTCCCCCTCTTCCAGCTGGGCCCGGCGAGTCCCGCCATCGGCGAGGCGAAGGCGCTGCTGGAGGCCGGCCGCTTCCAGGAGACGCTGGACGTGGTGCAGCGCGGGCTGGATGCGCCCGACGTCACGGACGACGAGCTGGTGGAGCTCTACCGCCTGCAGGGGCTCACCGCCCTCTACCTGGGCGACGAGGCCCTGGCGCGCGGGGCCTACGAGAAGCTGCTCCAGGCCCGGCCGGACTTCGAGCTGCCGCGCTCCGCGCCCCCGAAGATTCGCGCCCTGTTCGCGAAGCTGAAGGAGGACCTGCGCAACCGCCGCGTCCACCCCGTCACCCTGGAGGTGGATCCCATCCCGGACCCCACGCCCGGGGAGACGGTCGAGGTGGAGGCCACCCTCAAGGACATGGCGCTGGGCGCGCGGGCGCGGCTGTTCTACCGGCGCGCGGGGGCCCAGGCCTTCTCGTCGGTGGACTTCACCCGCGACCGCGCCCGGCCCGAGCACTACCGCGCCGTGCTGCCCGCCTACGAGCTGCCCGCCGAGAGCACTCCCTATGAGGTCGAGTACTACTTCGAGGTCGCGGACGCGGCCCAGCGGCGGCTCGCCGGACGCGGGGACCCGTTCCATCCCCTCCTCTTCCAGGTGGTGCCCCGCGCCGCCCCCACCGCCGCGCTGACGCAAGGACAGGGCCGCCCCTGGTACAAGAGTCCCTGGGTCTGGGTGGCCGTGGGCGCGGTGGCCATTGGCGGCACCGCGGGCGTGGTGGCCCTGTCTTCTTCCGAGGAGCGCGGCCGGGTGCCCATCACCATCCGCGTGGAGGACGCCGCTCCATGAGCCTCCGGGAGAGCCTGCGCCTGCTGCTGTGGTGCTGGGGGGCCGTGCTCGCCGGCTGTGGACCCCAGGCCGCTTCGGACGCCGCGTCGCTGGGGCTGGAGGTGACCTTGAGCCGCGCCGTCGCCAGCCAGGTGGGCGCCTACCAGGTGGCAGTGCTGAAGGAGGGAGCCCGGCGCAGCTGCACCGAGCTGCAGCGCACCTGTCTGTCCGCCCAGGTGGAGCCGGACGAGCTCCTGGACCTGCGGGACGTGGACGGCAGGTCGGGACGCACGCTGCGCTTTCCCTCGGCCCCCGGGGGCGCGGAGCTGGGGCTGGCCGTGGATGTTCCGGTGGGCCGCGACTACGCGCTCGTCATCGAAGCGCTTTCCACCGACACGCCGACCCGCTTCCTGGGCAGCTCGTGCAACTACCTGCGCGAGGTGAACGCCGGCACCAACGCGGCGGTGGTGGCGGCCCCCATCGAGCTGACTGTCGGGGACTGTGATCCGGTGTTTCCGCGCTGAAGGCAGGGCCGCAGCCCTCCTGCTCGTTGAAGGGGGGAGGCGGGCAGGCACGGCGCGCGGATGTCACATGGTTGTCCCGAGCGGGCCGGAACGAATCTGTTACGGGACGCCACGCATTCCATCCCCCTCGCGGGAGCAACCTTCATGGCGCGCATCCTCATCATCGAGGACGAGCAGGACCTGGCCGGCCTCGTCGACTACAACCTCCGCGCGGCGGGCTTCGAGACCGACACGGCGAACACCGGCGCGGGAGGCCTCGCCCGGGCCCGCGCGCAGCCTCCGGACCTGGTGCTGCTGGACCTGATGCTGCCGGACGTGGCGGGCGGCGAGGTGCTGCGCATGCTCAAGAACGACCCGGAGCTCAAGAAGGCCGCGGTCGTCATCGTCAGCGCCAAGGGCCAGGAGGCCGACCGCATCCAGGGCCTGGAGCTGGGCGCGGACGACTACGTGGTGAAGCCCTTCTCCGTGCGCGAACTGCTCCTGCGCGTGAAGGCCGTGCTGCGCCGCGCGGACGCGGAGGAAGGGCCCGCCGCCGTGCTGGGCGCGGGTGACATCAGCCTGGACACGTCGCGCCACCAGGTGCGCGTCAAGGGCGAGGAGGTGGTGCTCACCGCGCTGGAGTTCCGCCTGCTGCGCACGCTCCTGGAGCGCAGCGACCGCGTGCAGACGCGCGAGGTGCTGCTGTCCGACGTCTGGGGCATCCAGGCGGAGATCCACACCCGCACCGTGGACACGCACATCAAGCGCCTGCGTGAGAAGCTGGGCCCCGCGGGCGACATCATCGAGACCGTGCGCGGCGTGGGCTACAAGCTCAGCCCTCCCTGAAAACCGCCATGCCCCTGCGCTCCACGCTCCTGGCCCTGCTGGTCCCCGCCCTCCTCGTGTCGGGGCTGCTCGTGCTCTTCGGACACCCGGCGGGCGCACTCGCCGCGGGGCTCATCACGCTCGCGGGCTCCGCGCTGGCGCTCGGGACGAGCCGCGTGGCGATGGACCGCCAGCTGCGCGCCCTGACCCAGAAGACGCAGTCGCTGGCCGAAGGGGTGATGCTCCTGCCCCCCGCTGGCGTGGAGCGCACCGACGACCTGGCCCAGCTGGAAGACGCCATCGACACGCTGGATGACCGGCTGTCCACGCGCAACGCGGCGCTCAACCAGGAGGCCCGCATCCTCACCGCCGTGCTGGACGGCATGGCCGAGGGCCTGTGGGTGACGGACGCGGAGGGCACCGTGGTGCGTCACAACGACGCGCTCGCGGAGATGCTCCGGCCCGCGCAGGGCGCCATCGTGGGCCAGCGGCCGCTCGCGCTGATCCGCAACGAGGCCCTCAATGACGCAGTGGCCCGCGCCTGCCAGGAGGGTGCTTCGACGCGGTTGGAGCTGACACTCGAGGGCCTGTTCTCCCGCACGCTGGCAGTGCGGGTGACCCCTGTGGGGCGCGACCTGCCTGGCAGCGCCGCCGTCTTCCACGACGTCACCGAGCTGCGAAGGCTGGAGAAGGTCCGCAAGGACTTCGTCGCCAACGTCTCCCATGAGCTGCGCACGCCCATCACCGCCATCCGGGGCTACGCGGAGACGCTCCAGGGCGGCGCGCTGAACGATGCCCAGGCGGCGCCCCGGATGGTGGAGATCATCCACCGCCAGTCCGAGCGCCTCTCCGAGCTGGTGGAGGACCTGCTGGAGCTGTCGCGCCTGGAGTCGCGCGAGATGACCTTCCAGCGCACCGAGGTGCCCCTGGCGCTGGCCGTGTCACGCGCCGCGGAAGGCGTGCGCCCCAAGGCCGAGGGCAAGAACCAGCACCTCGGCCTCCACGTCCCGCCGGAGCTCGTCGCGCTGGGTGATGGCCGCGCCATCGAGCAGGTGCTCCTCAACCTCCTCGACAACGCGGTGAAGTACACGCCCGCGGGTGGGCGGGTGGACGTGGACGGAGCGTATGAGGGCGGCCGCTGCGTCGTCCGCGTGCGCGACACAGGCGTGGGAATCGAGCCCAAGCATCTTTCCCGGATTTTCGAGCGATTCTACCGGGTGGACAAGGGTCGCAGCCGGGACATGGGGGGCACGGGGCTGGGCCTTTCCATCGTGAAGCACCTGATGGGCGCGATGGATGGCGAGGTGAAGGTGGAGAGTCAGCCGAACACGGGCAGCACCTTCGTCATTTTTCTACCCCCAGCGGCTGGCCCGACGGCGCCGACGGGCTAGGATGGGGGCGGCCATGCGGGTCGCCATCCTCGCGGACATTCACGGAAACCTTCCGGCCTGCGAGGCCGTGCTGGACGACATCACCAAATCGGTGGCGCCGGATTACATCGTCGCGGCCGGAGACCTGGCCCTGCGCGGCGCCCATCCGCGCGAGACGGTGGAGCTGCTCTTCAGCCGCTGTAACGCGCTCATCATGGGCAACACGGACGCGTACCTCGCCGGCAACTACCTGGGCGGCGCGTACCGCGAGCGGGACCACTGGAAGACGGAGCTGTTGCGCTGGACGCGCGACCAGCTGGGCGAACCGCTGCTCCAGCAACTGGGACAGATGCCCTTCTCGCTGCGCTACACGCCGCGCAAGGGGCAGGACCTGTTCATCTGCCACGCCAACCCGCGCAACCTGGAAGAGTCGTTGGACCCCACGCTGGACGACCACGCCGTGCGCCGCTTCTTCACGCACCTGGACGCGGCCGCGTGCGCCTTCGGCCACCTGCACTTCCCCTACCGGCGGCGCGTGGGCCGGATGCTCATCGCGGACGTGGCCAGCGCTGGCATCCCGCGCGACGGCGACCTGCGCCCCGCCTACGGCGTCTTCACCTTCACGCCCAAGGGCTGGCGCGTGCAGATCCGCCGCGTGCGCTACCCGGTGCGCAAGGCCACCCAGGCCCTCACCGCGCGCCGCGTGCCCGGCGGACCGCTGCTCATCCACAAGCTCGTGGAGGCGCGCTACCGCCACCACAACGCCCTGATGGAGGCCGCGCGGCGGCACTCCGGGCTGCCGCCGCCGGGCCCCGTGCTGCGTCCACCGCCCGGTGCCCCCGGCTCCGCGCGGCCGGCCGTCGCCGCGCCCTTCGAGAACGGCCCGCCGTCCGAGGTCGACCCGTCCACGCTGCCCACCGACATGGACGGCACGGTGACGGGCGCGGCGCCGCTGCCGCTCGACGCGCTCAACGACCTGGACGGGTGAGCCTTCCGCCCACCGGGTGCGTGCGCGTGGGAACGGGCCCGTCCGGGAATGGACAGGCACGCCACCGCTTCTGACGGACAGCGGGCGCTTCGTTCCGCGAATCGCGTCCTCGGGCCCGCACGCACAGGTGCGGACCGGCGCCGTCAGCCTTAGCAACCAGGAGGCGCCGACGCGGGCGACGACATTCACGAGGGAGGGGACATGGTCTGGTGGACGGTCGGACTGTCGGTGGTCGCGGTAACGCTGGCCACGGAAGGGGCTCCTCCTCCCGCCTCCGAGCCGCCCGCGCTGAGCGCGCCCGCCGCGCCCTTCTGCGAGGGCGAGTACGCGGACAGCTACAGCGCGCTGTCGCCGCGGGCCCGCGCCTTCGAGCAGTCGGTGAAGAAGAAGTACACGTACTGCGTGCGCAGCACCGCCGTGTACGAGTGCCTGTCCTACGGCGCGGAGGGCAACGTGCGGCGCTCGCGCACGCCGGTGTCCGCGCACGGCACCGCGTTCGCGTACCGGCAGCAGGCCGGGGACACGCTGCTGCTCACCAACGAGCACGTCGTGGAGTGGCCGGACGTCACCAGCGACGCGCACCCGGTGGACGGCGTGCCCTCCGGCTGCAAGCGCGTGAAGGACGCGCTCTCCATCGTGGAGAACGAGGCGGACGCGTACGACCGCGACGACATCCCGCTGTCCACGGCGGTGGTGGATCCGCAGCTGGACCTGGCCGTCCTCAAGTCGAAGGCCCCGCTGACGGTGCTGCCGTGGAAGGTGGGCCGGAGCGCCGCCCTGCGCGAGCGCGACGTGGTGGACGTGCGCGGCTTCCCCCTGGGCGTCTTCAACGCCACCAACATGGGCAAGGTCATCTCCGCCTACGACCGCGACGAGTACAAGGACTGGTACCACGACGACTTCGTCATCGACGCGCTGCTGTCGCAGGGCAACTCGGGCTCGCCCGTGCTCGCCATCTCCTGCAAGACGGGCGAGTTCGAGCTGGTGGGCGTCTACCACGCGGGCTACTCGCGCGGCAGCGCGCTCAACGTCGTGGTGGGGATTGATCAGGCGCGCGACCTGATGAACAACCTGCGCCGCACGCCCAAGCGCACCGAAGGCACCACGCCCCTGGACGCGCTGGCCCGCGCCCGCGTGGCGAAGCGCGCGGAGGTGTCCGCCACGCCCTTCTTCCCCTTCGGCTCGCGCATCGCGGCGGTGTTCCCTCGCGCGGACGGCACGCTGCTCTTCGCGCTGTACGGCCAGGACTTCCCGCGCCGCGTGCACCCGCTCGTCGTGCTGGAGGACCTGCCCGCGGGCTCGGCGGACGACGGCTTCGGTCGCGCGGGGCGAGTCTGGTTCGGGGGCGAGCGCGGCCTGCTCGAGCGCCCGCGCGCGGAACAGGACGCGGAGCTGCAACAGCAACTGGCCCGACTGCTGGAGGCGCTGCGCCGGGACGCCACGCTCGCGTTCTCCTACCAGGACTCGCTGCCCTCCTCCGACGAGTCCCGCCAGACCTTCGACACGTCCGCCCGCCTCAACAAGACGCTGGAGCGGACCATCGTCGCGCACCGCGACCTGAGTGACGCCGCCGCCGAGCTGGCGGACCGCTTCGCGCCGGACGTCACCGAGTCCGCGACCCGGACCGAGTCCGTGCTCAAGAACCCGCCGCCTCCCGGCATCCACCTGGGCCTCGCCTCCGAACCGCGAGGGGGCGCCCCGGCAGCCGTGCCACCGCAGCGTGACTCCAGCGCGCGCCAGCCCGCACGCACACCAGGGAGCGAGGCTCCGTCGCGCCGGTAGCCCGTCCGTAGACCTGTCGGACAGTCGGACAGGTTCGCGGGCTGGATGCACGGGTCCGGGAAGGCCCTCCGCGCCTTCCAACATTGGACAAGTGTGGAGGCCATGCCCGAACCCGCAGCAGGTGCCGTCCATCCCGACCTGAGGACAGGTGAGCCCTCGCCCTGGTTGCGGCGGATCCTCCGGGGCCTGCTGGGACAGGAGCGGCGCTTCTGGGTGCTGGTGGTGGGCGTGGGGCTCATCTCCGGACTGGGCGCGGTGGCGCTCCTGGCCGTCCTTCGCTTCACCCAGCACCTGTTCTGGCAGAGCAACACCGAGCACTTCCTCGAAGGCGCGCTCGCCTCGCCGGGCTGGCGCCGGTTCCTCGTGCCGGTGCTGGGCGGCGCGCTGGTGACGCTGGTGTCCCTGCTGGTGGGACAGCCCCTGCGCGGCCACGGCACCGCGGGCATCATCGAATCCATCTGGGTGAAGTCCGGCCGGCTGCCCTTCCCCCGCGCGCTGCTGCGCGGCTTCGTCTCCATCATCGCGGTGGCGCTGGGGGCGCCCCTGGGCCGCGAAGGCGCGCTCCTCCAGACGGGCGCGGCCAGCGGTTCGGCGCTGTCCGGGTGGCTGCGGCTGGGGCCGGGACAGGCGCGGGTCCTCGTCGCTTGCGGCGCTTCGGCGGGCATCGCGTCCGCGTACAACGTCCCCATCGGCGCGGCCCTCTTCGGGCTGGAGGTGCTGCTGGGCAGCTTCGCGCTGGAGCTCTTCGGCCCCATCGTCGTGTCGTGCGTGGTGGCGACGCTCGTGTCGCGCACCCTCATCGCGGATCACCCCAGCTACGTCATCCCCCACTACGCGCTCATCCACCCGCGCGAGCTGCTGCTGGCCCTCCTCCTGGGCGTGCTCGTGGGCGGGGCCTCCGCGCTCTACGTGCGGGGCATCAACGTCACCTCGGACCTGCTGGACCGCGTGCCCGCGTGGCTCGCGCCCTTCATGCCGCTCGTGGCGATGACGCTGGTGGGCGCCACCGCGCTCGCGGGGCCGTACCTCCTGGGCAACGGCTACGACTCCGTGAACATGGCCCTGCACGGGACGCTGCCCCTGACGCTGCTGCTCCTCCTGCCGCTCGCGAAGCTGGCGGTGACGTCGCTGTGCGCGGGCGCGGGCGTGCCGGGCGGACTCTTCACCCCGTCCCTCTTCTTCGGCGCGCTGCTGGGCGGCGCGTTCGGCATGGTGGTGGAGCGGGTGCTGCCGGGCGGAGTGCCCAGCGGGGCGTACGCGCTGCTCGGCATGGGCGCGGTGCTGGCCGGCACCACGCACGCGTCGGTGTCCGCGGTGCTGATGATCTTCGAGATGACGGGCGACTACGACCTCATCCTGCCCTTGATGCTCGCCGCGGTGGTGGCCGCCGTCGTCAGCCGCCGCCTGGAGCCGGAGTCGCTCTACACCTCCGTGCTCGTGCGCCGCGACGTGCGCGTGCCGGCCTCCGTGCCGCACTGGCTGCGCGAGGAAGGCGTGCGTTCGCTGCTGTCGCCCATCACGCAGCGGGTGCCGCCCTCCGCCCCCTTCGACGAGGTGGTGGTGCTGCTCCTGGAGCAACCGCCGGGCGCGGACCTGTACGTCACCGACACGGAGGGGCGCCTGTTGGGCGTCATCACCCTGGACGCGCTCAAGGGCCACCTGCCGGACCACTCGCTGCTCCAGGCCACCGTGGCGGCGGACGTGATGGACAGCGGCGTACAGCCCATCACCCCTGACCTGTCGCTCGCGGAGGTGGCCTCGCGGTTCGGCCACACGCTGTTGGAGCGGCTGCCCGTGGTGGACAGCGGCCGGCGCCTGCTGGGCTCGCTCTCCAAGGGCGACCTCCTCAAGCGGGGGCGCTTCTAGATGGAGCCCCGGGCGCGCGCGTGGAGCATCGTCGCGATGAGCGTCCTGTGCGGGGTGCTGGTCTACGTGCTGCTGCGCTCCCCGCCCCACGTGCGGCAACAC
>NZ_RAWB01000147.1 GCF_003612055.1 Corallococcus llansteffanensis | reverse complement strand
TCCTCGGACCCGGCAAGCCCTTCCTCGGGCAACGCCCCCCAGACGCCCGCGGCCAACAGCAACCGTCCCACCAGCGCGCAGCCCGCCAGCGCCCCGGGCCAGGCCCCTCCCATCGGCGTGCAGCCGGTGGCGAACACGCCCGCCGCGGAGCTGCCGGCGCACGCGGACCACGCCCCCATCGCGGAGCCCGGTCCCCAGCCCGCCGTCAGTGCCAAGCCGATGACGGCCGCCGCGCCGATGACGGCCACCCACGAGTGGGTGGTGTCGCCCAACGGTGACGATGGGGCCGAGGGCTCCGCCGCCGCGCCGCTGCGCACCATCGCGATGGCGGTGGGCAAGGCCGGTCCCGGCGACCGCATCCGCGTGCTCGCGGGCACCTACGCCGAGCGCGTCGTCCTGGGCGAGAACACGCGCCCCGGGACGCCGGAAGCGAAGATCACCCTCCAGGGCGAAGGCCGCCCGAAGCTCACGCCGGGCAGCGGCTCGGGCGCGCTCGTCCAGGTGCGCCAGCCGAACTGGGTGCTCGACGGCTTCGACCTCGACGTGCAGGCGCAGCCCATCTTCGGCGTCACCTTCGAGGGCGACGTGCAGGGCACGCTGCTCGCCAACTCGGAGCTGCACGACGGCACGGGGGGCGCGGGAGTCACGACGTTCAACAACGCCCGGGGTCCCACCCTCGAGAACAACAACATCCACGGCTTCGTGCGGACCACCGGCAACCAGGACTCGCACGGCATCGTCGTGCAGTCCGGGTCCTTCGACGTGACGGTGCGCAACAACGACATCCACGACAACTCCGGTGACTCCGTGCAGTGCCTGGGGCCCGAGGGCGTCAGCAACCTGCCGCCCGCCAAGGGCCTCCTGGTGGAGAACAACCACCTGTTCGGCAACCGCGAGAACGCCGTGGACATCAAGACGTGCCAGGACGTCACCATCCGCAACAACCGTATGCACCACTTCCAGAAGTCGGCCACGGCCACGGGCGAAGCGCTGGTCATCCACTACTCCGCGAACAACGTGGTCGTGGAGGACAACGAGTTGTACGACGCCTCCAAGGGCATCTCCGTGGGCGGCAACCACGAGGGCCCGGTGCCGCAGGGCATCGTCGTGCGGCGCAACCGCGTGCACGACATCACCGACGCGGGCGGCGGCGAGGGCACCGGCATCCGGCTGGAGAACTCGCAGGGCACGGTGGTGGCCAACAACACCATCACCCGCGCCAAGACGGCCATCATCCTCGGCCACGGCACCGGCGGCCCCACCCAGGGCCTCCGCGTGGCGAACAACATCGTGGATGCACCCATCGCCGTGGACCTGGGCGGCCAGGCCCCCAGCCTCCAGATGGGCTCCAACCTCTACCCGGCGGGAGCCCAGTTCATGCAGAACGGCCAACTCGTGGCCCTGGACGCCTTCAAGGCGGCCATCGGGGACACGACCTCCACGGGAGGGGACACGGCGGTGTCGGACACCTTCGCCCCGTCGCCGTCCGCCCAGGACAAGGGCCTGGACGAGGGCCTGCCCTTCTGCGGCGCTGCCCCGGACATTGGCGCGGTGGAGCTGGGCTGCTAGGCCCGCTTCCAGGGCCTACACCCCTCGGAAAAAACAGAAGGCCCGATGCGGAGCTTGCTTCCGCATCGGGCCTTTTGTCTGTGAGGCGCCACCCGGATTCGAACCGGGGAATGAAGGTTTTGCAGACCTTTGCCTTACCACTTGGCTATGGCGCCGAAAGTGATTGGGGCCGGGTTTATACGCAGCCCCGTAGGACCCGGTCAAGGACGCAACACCGTCCAGCCCCGGTTCTCGTCCCGCTAGCATGCGGCGCGGGGCGTCACAGAGGCCCGTGAATCCGGACCAGGAAGGGACGACACGATGCTGCAGGGCCATGGGGTATTCCAGGAGGAGCACGAAGCCTTCCGCCGCACCGTCCGGGCGGTGGTGGATCAGGAGCTGCGCCCGTTCGCCGGGGCGTGGGAGGGGCAGGAGGAGTTCCCCCGGGAGCTCTTCCGCCGCTTCGGCGAGCTGGGCTTCCTGGGCCTGAAGTACCCGGAGGCCCACGGGGGCACGGCCGCCGGCGAGCTCTACGAGGCGGTGCTCCTGGAGGAGCTGGGCCGCTGTGGCTCCGGCGGGGTGGCCGCCGGGCTGGGGGCGCAGTTCACCATCGCCACGGGCCCCCTGCACCTGTTCGGCACGGAGGCCCAGAAGCAGCGCTGGCTGGCCCCCGCCATCCGGGGGGAGAAGATTGGCGCCCTGGGCATCACCGAACCGGATGCGGGCTCGGACGTCGCGGGCCTGCGCACCACCGCCCGCCGCGAGGGCGACCACTACATCGTCAACGGCTCCAAGACGTACATCACCAACGGGGTGCGCGCGGACTTCGTGGTGCTGGCGGTGAAGACCGACCCCTCGCGGGGCCACAAGGGGCTGTCCATGCTCGTCGTGGAGCGGGGCATGCCGGGCTTCGGTGTGGGGCGCAAGCTGCAGAAGGTGGGCTGGCGCGCGTCGGACACGGCGGAGCTCTTCTTCGAGGACTGCCGCGTGCCAGCGGAGTACCTGCTGGGGGTGGAGGGGCAGGGCTTCTCGCAGATCATGGGCAACTTCCAGTGGGAGCGCCTGTCGCTCGCGCTGGGCGCGGTGGGCGCCATGGACGACATGCTGGAGACGGTGCTCGCGCACGTGAAGGAGCGCCGCGCCTTCGGGCAGACCCTGGGGCAGTTCCAGGTGATCCGCCACAAGCTCGCGGAGCTCTACACGGCCCGCGAGTGCGCGCGTCAGCTCACCTACCACGCGCTGCGCCTGCACGTGGCGGGCGAGTACGCCGTCGCGCAGACCTCCATGGCCAAGAAGGTGGCCACCGAGACCTGCTGCCGCGTGGCCGACGAGTGCCTCCAGCTCCACGGGGGCGCCGGCTACATGATGGAGTACGACATCCAGCGCCACTGGCGCGATGCCCGGCTCGGCCCCATCGGCGGCGGCACCAGCGAGGTCATGAACGAGATCATCGCCAAGCAGCTCGGGCTCTGAAGCCTGGGCCGTCCAGCGGGGCCCCGGCGGCCCTGTTGGGGTCCCCGAGGGCAGGCGAGCAGGCGTGGCGGAAGAGGGGAAAAAGCTCCCGGGTTCTTGTTCAAAGGAACATGTCGCCTCGGGGAGGCCCCGGTGGAGCCCACCATCATTTGCGATGAGCTGTTCATGCGTCTGGGGGATGAGGATGTGCTCGTCCTGGATTGCCGCGACGCGATGGACTGGGAGCGGTTCGAGATCCACATCCCCGGGGCGCTGCGCATGACGGCCTCGGAGATCGCCCGCGACCTGGGGATGCTGCCGGACGACGAGCTCATCGTCCTCTGCGGCACCACCCAGGACTGCGCCGACATCCGCCGCGTCTGCCGCGTGCTGCGCCTCCGGGGGAGGAACGCCGTGTGCCTCGCCGGGGGGCTCCACGCCTGGGTGACGGGGGGCTATCCCACCGAACGCCACGCGCGCCCCCAGGCCCATGCCCACCGCTGAGCAGTGGATGCGATGCGTCGTGAAACGGTGTAAGGAGCGGCCTGTCGCCCCCACCGGAGAACCACGATGGCCAAGCTTCGCGCCGTGCTCATTGGCGCCACCGGACTCGCGGGCCAGCAGTTCATCGCGGCCCTGAAGGACCACCCGTTCATCGAGCTGACGGGGCTCGCCGCCTCGCCCCGCTCCGCGGGGAAAACGTACGCGGACGCCCTGCGCGCCTCCAACGGCATGCTGGCCTGGTTCGTTCCGGAGCCGCTGCCCGCGGGCATCGCCGGCATGACGGTGCTCAGCGGGGACGCGGTGCAGGCGAAGGACTACGACCTCGCCTTCTCCGCCGTGGAGGCGGACGTGGCGCGGGAGCTGGAGCCACGGCTCGCCCGCGACATCCCGGTGTTCTCCGCCGCGAGCGCCTTCCGCTACGACGCGGACGTGCCGCTGCTGCTGCCCCCCGTCAACGCGGCCCACGCGCCGCTCATCCAGGAGCAGCGCCGGCAGCGCGGGTGGAAGGGCTTCATCGTCCCCATCCCCAACTGCACCACCACCGGCCTCGCCGTGACGCTGGCCCCGCTGGCCGAGCGCTTCGGCGTGAAGGCCGTGCTGATGACCAGCCTCCAGGCCATGTCCGGCGCGGGCCGCTCGCCCGGCGTCATCGGCCTGGACATCCTCGACAACGTCGTGCCCTACATCCCCAAGGAGGAGCACAAGGTCGAGGTGGAGACGAAGAAGATCCTCGGGGCGCTCAACCCCGCGGGCGCGACGCTCACCCCGCATGACGTGCGCGTCTCCTGCACCTGCACCCGGGTGGCCGTGCTGGAGGGCCACACCGAGTCCGTCTTCGTGTCGCTCGGGAAGAAGGCCACCGTGGCGGAGGTCGCCCAGGCCATGCGCGAGTGGCAGGGGGCCGAGGTGGCGAAGGCCCTCCCGTCCGCTCCCCCCCGCTGGATTGAAGTGCTGGATGACCCGTTCCGCCCCCAGCCCCGCTTGGACCGGGACACCCACGGCGGCATGGCCACCACGGTGGGCCGCATCCGCGAGGACGGGGTGCTGGAGAACGGCTTCAAGTACGTGCTCGTCTCCCACAACACGAAGATGGGGGCCGCGAAGGGCGCCATCCTCGTCGCGGAGTTGCTGCGAGCGCAGGGCTTGCTGGGCTGACAGGGGAAAGGGCCCGGGGAGTGCCTTAAATTCAGGGTGCCACCCTGGCCGCAACCATCTACTGTGCGCGCCCACGGACGCGCGGAAATCCGCCCTGAGGAGATTTAAATGGCCTACGTCGTCGCCGAGCCATGCATCAAGTGCAAGTACACCGACTGTGTCGAGGTCTGCCCGGTCAACTGCTTCTACGAGGGCGCCAACTTCCTGGTGATCCACCCGGACGAGTGCATCGACTGCGGCGCCTGCGAGCCCGTCTGCCCGACCAAGGCCATCTTCCCGGAGACCGAGCTGCCCGCCGACTGGTCTGAGTACAAGGCGCTCAACACGAAGTACTCCACCGAGTGGCCCAACATCGCGGAGAAGAAGGCCGCCCTGCCCGAGTCCGAGGCGTACAAGGACAAGAAGGGCAAGCGCGACGAGCTGAGCCTCGCCCCCGGCGGGAAGAAGTAGGGCCCCGCGCCGTTCGCGTGCGCCCGTGCGGTGGAAGGCTCTTGCGCCCCATGGCGTGAGGGCCTTCGTCATTCGTGCCTCCCGCCAGCGCCGCATCGGGTGCTCAATCCGCCCTCAGGACGCTGAGCCGCAGGCCCCGGGCCTCCAGCGCGTCGCGCAGGCGCGCCACGTCCTCGGTGGGAACGGGCCCGTGGCGTCCCTGGATGCGCAGCGCCACCTCGCGCGGCCCGGTGCGCTCCACCTCCACGGTGGCCTCCAGCGACCCGCGCAGGCTCAGACCCAGCGCCGGGCGCTGTGACTTCACGAACACCTCGATCTTCTCGATGAGTGCCAGCATCGATTCGACCTGTGCGACCGGCGTGCTGCTGGCCGGCCCGGCGCCGACCGCCGCGCCACGGCCTTCCGTCACGGACGCGAGCGGAGCGCTCCCGGCAGGGGAGTCCGTGCGCGTGCTGGACGGAGTCGGAGCCTGGACTGGCGCGGGACGGGCTTCGGAGCGAAGCGAGCGCTCCAACTCGCGGGCAATCAGGTCCGAGGCCCGGTGGGTCGCCTGTTCGTGTCCCTCGGCCTGGGCCTCCTGGCGCACGGTGCCCAGCCGCTGCATCTCCACGTGCATGCCCTGCCGGGCCTGCCGGAGCGTCTCCGGGCTTCCGAGCGCACTGCGCGCGGTGGACAGGATGGCGCCCGAGGCCCGGACCTGCGGTGGGCTGGACGAGGCGCGCGTCGAGGGCCCGATGGAAGAGGGGAGGAGTCCGCCGGGGCGGGAGGGCACCGCCTTCGGAGGCCCACCTGGCACGGGGGGCATGCCGCGTCGGGCGGTGGAGCCGGGACGCACCGGGGCGCTACCGCGTCCGGAGGTCTGCTGGAGGACCTGCTGGAACGCGTCCTTCTCCGGGGGGACCTTCTCGGGACCGGATGGAGCTTCCTGGCCTTCGACCTTCATGGGGTGCCTCGCGCGAAAGGGATGCGCGGGCTTGAGCAGCGGCCATGCCAGTGCGGCCGGTGGCCTCTCCAGGAGGGGAGGAACTCCCGGACGGCGACACCGAGCGTGTCGCCGCCGGGATGGGCGTGCGGAGCGCGGGACGCCCGCTCAGCGCTTGCCGCCGAAGCCGCCCGGCTGGATGGGCGCGGTGCCCGTCAGGTCGTTGAACGCGAGCGGGCACGCCGCCACGGCGTTCGGATCCGCCAGCGAGGCGTTCTGGCTCCAGTCCCGGTCCTGGAACAGGAGCGCGTCGCGCACCTCCAGCTCCTTGAGCGCCTTGCGGTACTCCCAGAAGCGGCCGCGCAGCAGCACCCGCGCGCCCTTCGGCAGCCGGGTCAGGTCCATGTACTGAGCATCCTTCAGCCGCGCCGTGATGCTCACCGTGGGGCGCACCCGCGGCTTGCCGAACTCCAGATGGAGTCCGCCCGCCACCTCGTTCGGATCCGGGATGTAATAGAGCAGCCGCGCCACGAGCGCGGGCGGTTCGGGAGGCACGCCCTTCTTGCCCTTCTTCTTGGGCTTCTCCAGCTTCGCGTCGACAAACTCCAGGCCCGCGAAGCCCACCTCCTTGTCGAGGTAGTCGTCGCGGAACTTCGCGTCCGCCACGCTGGAGGCGGTGGCGTTGGCCTTCAGGACCTCCACGTTGTAGCGCTCGAGCATCGCGGGCAGCGTGAAGAAGAAGCTGTCCACGGGGTTCACGCCGTCCGCGGCGAAGCGCAGCTTGCTCAGGTCGAGCGGCGGGTAGTACGGCGCGAGCGCCACCGCGGTCTGCAGCCACTCCGCCGGCAGCTTCTTGTCGATGAGCACCCGCCGCATCATCGACACCAGGTACATGCTCGCCGGGAAGCGCGGGGTGGACAGTTGCGTGTTCACGGTCTGGAGCAGCACCGGGTCCACGAAGAAGTTCTCGTCGCGCTTGTGCAGGAACGGTGCGGACTCGCCGACGATGGTGAGCAGCGCGCCCACGAGCTGGGCGCAGTTCGCGTCGGACGTGCCCTGGTTCAGGGCCTGGTACACGCGGGAGCGGAGGAACCGCTTGTCCATGTCCGCTTCGCGGAACACGGGCGGCTCGCCCGTGCCGAAGAAGAGCTCCTTCTGGGCGAGAGCGGGCGACGACAACAGGCTCAGGGACAGGACGAGGAGGGCGCGAGAACGCATCGCCTCGGACCCTACCATGCCCTCCCCGGGGCAATCCTCCCCGAACGCGTCCACCCGTGCTCCATGTGAAATCACGGGGATGCCATCCGACGCAGGGAGTAATTGCAACTGGATGACCCCAGGCGGTGGGGCCTCCGTGACCGTCGGCCTCCGGTGACGGAGGGCAGGGGACGGAGCGACCGCGCGGGTGGTGGCCGAAACGGAGTCCGCCGAGTCACCTGCGGGCGCCTTCTTCCAGGGGGCGTGGTTTTTCCGCCTGTTGGCGGCGCAGCCTTTTGTGTACCTTGCCCGCGATATGCCGACGCCTCCCGAGACAACCCCGGCACCCGTCACCGTCGCCCAGATCAAGGACGAGGCGGAGCTCATGCAGGCCCTCGCCATCCGCGAGGTGGTGTTCATCGAGGAACAGCACGTCCCCGAGGGCATCGAGCGCGACGCCGAGGATGCGCTCGCGTACCACGTGCTCGCGTACCAGGGCGGTCACGCCATCGGCACCGGTCGGCTGGTGAAGCTGCCGGAGCCGCCCGCGGGACAGACGGGCACGTGGGGGCAGATCGGCCGCATGGCGGTGCTCCAGGCGCACCGCAAGTCGCGCGTGGGCTCGCTGCTGCTGACGACGCTGGAGGCCGAGGCGCGCCGCCGCAACGTCCACGGCATCATGCTGCACGCCCAGCTCTATGCGCTCGACTTCTACAAGAAGCACGGCTACCAGCCGGTGGGCGCCGTCTTCGACGAGGCTGGCATCGACCACCTGGAGATGCACAAGCGCCTGTAGTGCCTTCAGCGCCTCGGAGGACGGGGCGCGGGCGGTTCGGCGTGGCGCGGATCCTCGGGCCACGAATGCCGCGGGTACTTGCGGCACAGCTCCTTGCGGATCGCCGGGTAGTGACGCTCCCAGAAGCCCGCCAGGTCCGTGGTCACCTGGACGGCGCGCATGTTGGGGGCCAGCAGGTGCAGCACCAGCGGCACGCGGCCCGCGCCCACGCTGGGCCCCTGCGCCATCCCGAAGAAATCCTGCAGCCGTGACTCCACCCAGGGCGGCTTGTTGGGCTCGTAGTGCACCTTCACGCCGCGCCCGCCGGGCAGGGTGACGCGCTCGGGGGCATGGTTCGCCAGCAGGCGCTGCTGATCCGACGTGAGCCGCGTGTAGAGCGCGTCCAGCAGCGACACGCCCTCCAGGTCGGAGAAGCTGCGCGCGCCCACGCACAGGGACGCCAGCGCATCGCGCAGGAAGGTGGCGTCCACGGCGGGAAAGCCCGCCTCCGGGAAGGCCTTGGCGAGCAGGGCCACGCGGGTGCGCCACTGCTCCAGGGCCTCGGGCTCCGCGAAGCGCTCCGGACCCGCGGCGAGCGCCGCCTCGGCCAGCACGCGCGCGGCGGCTTCGGACGGAGGTGCGGGGGTGCGCGTCTCCTCCAGCATGAGGTTGCCGTACGCCAACCGGGTGAGGCGCTCCACGCGGCGCGACTCCGGGTTCCACTGGAGCGTGTCCACCTCTTCCAACGCGTCCGGGTAGAGGTCCAGCAGCCACTCGGCCTCCACCGCGCTGGCGAGCCGGACGACGGCGCCGCGACCGGGGCGCTCCTCGGCGTCCACGGCGACCATCAGCTCCGCGTCCTGGACGACGCTGAACTCGGACAGGCTGGTGGTGCCGCCGCCGAACATGAGCAGCTCCGGCGAGCGCGGCCGTCGTCTGCGGGCCACGCGGTCCGGGTAGCCGGCGAGCACGCTGAGCATCAGCGCCTGCTCCACGTCCTCGGGACGTCCGGGCCGCGAGCCCTGTTCCCGCACCGAGCGCCGCAGCTGCTTCTGCACGCGCTCCACGGCCTGCACCGCGCCTGCGTCCAGGGAGAGCGACTGCATGCGCCCGGAGGAGAACCCCGAGCGGCCGGCTTCGCGGAAGCGCTCCAGCAGCTCCAGCAGGTCGGAGGGGCCGCTGACGATGGCCGCCGCGCGTCCCCCGCCGCCCAGGTTGGCGCGGGCCTCGCGGCGGATGTCCCGCTCGCCCATGAGGGCGGCCAGCACCGCGGCATCGGCGCCCACGCCCCGGCGTTCGCCCTCGACGATGACGCGTCCCTGGCGAGGGTGGACCGGGAAGCGCAGGAGCCGCTGGCCCACGTCGGTCACCTTGCCCTGTGCGTCCACGGCGCCCAGCCGGCGCAGCAGCGTCTCCGCGGCCTCCATCGCGGGCGCGGGAGGCGCCTCGAAGAAGGGGAACGCGCCCAGGTCCTTCACGCCCGAGGCGCGCAGGGACAGCACGGTCTCCGCCAGGTCGGTGCGACGGATCTCCGGGGCTTCCTGATCCGGACGTCCATCGAAGTCATGCTGCGTGTAGAGGCGCACGCAGTGGCCCGCACGGGTGCGGCCCGCGCGGCCCGCGCGCTGGATGGCGGAGGCCCGGCTCACCTTGCCCAGCTTGAGCTGCGGCAGGCCGGACCACGGCGAGTGGGACGCCACGCGCGCGAGGCCACTGTCGATGACGACCGCGACGCCGTCGATGGTGACGGAGGTCTCCGCGACGTTGGTGGACAGGATGATCTTCCGGCGCGAGCTGCGGCGCACGGCGCGGTCCTGCTCGGCGGGGGACAGGTCACCGTGCAGCGGGAGCACGTCCGCGTCGTGGCGCTCGGCGAACTCCGCGCAGGTGTCGCGGGCGCGGCGGATCTCCCCCGCGCCGGGAAGGAACACGAGCACGTCGCCGTCGACGCCCTGGGTGAACAGGCGCTTGAGCGCGGAGAGCACCTGCTGATCCAGGTGCCGCTCATCCGGGGCGGAGAGGTATTCGACGCTCACGTCGAAGCGGCGGCCCTCGGAGCGCAGGGACGGCGCGCCGCCCAGGTATGCGCGGACGGGCTCCGCCTCCAGGGTGGCGGACATCACGACGAGCTTGAGGTCGGGCCGGGCCGACTCCTGGAGCCTGCGCAGCAGCGCGAGCGAGATGTCCGCGGACAGGTGCCGCTCGTGGAACTCGTCGAGCACGACGATGCCCACGTCGCGCAGGGTGGGGTCGGTCAGCAGCCGGCGCCCGAGCACGCCCTCGGTGACGAAGGACATGCGGGTCTTCGGTCCGCGCACGTCCTCGAAGCGGACCTGGTAGCCCACGGTCTCGCCGACGCGCTCGCCAAGCTCCTCGGAAACACGCTGGGCGGCGAGCCGCGTAGGAAGCCGGCGCGGCTGGAGGACGACGATCTCCCGCCCCTGACCCAGGCCGGCCTCCAGGAGCGCGCGAGGAACGCGGGTCGTCTTGCCCGCGCCGGGGGGCGCCTCCAGCACGAGCGACCGCGCGCCTCGCAGCGTGGAGACGATGTCGGGCAGGAGGGGATCGATAGGGAGGGCGACGTCCGCCATGTCCGGGTTCCTCTTCACGGCGGTGCACTCACCGCGCGGCGGGTCTCAAGGCGTCCCTGTCTCGGACGGGTCGGTCTTCTTGCGTCGGCGGGGACGGACGGCCTCCGGCGCTCCCTCCGGGAGCGGATCCGGATCCGAAGAAGCGTCCGCCTGCGCGGCCTCGGGAGCCGGGGCGCTGTTCTTCGGAGGCCGGCCGCGCCGCACGGGACGCACCGCGACGGGCGCTGTCTCCGGAGCCTCCACGGAGTCAGGAGGTCCCGAGGAGAGTTCTTCACCCTCGCCAGCTGAGGCTGCTACCTCGCCAGTCCCCATGGGGGCCGATGCAGCAGCCCCCCGTCGACCCTTGCGAGTCGAGGGAGGAAGGGGAGGCGCCTGCTCCGCGACCTCCGCATCCGCGGTGTCTTCACCCGGATCCGCCTCCACCGCGTCGTCAGGATCCGCGGACGCCTCGTCCTCCGAACCCTCGAACGCGTCCTCCTGCCCGGCGTCGCCCTCGTCCCCGAAGAGCTCCGGAGCGCCATCCTCGGCACTGAGCGCGAGCGACCGACCCGCGCGCTTCCGGGGCTTGAGCGTGAGGCCCGCGGCCTCGAAGACGCCCGGCACGGGAACGAGCGCGGCCTCCGCGAGCAGCCGCCCCTGTCGCAACGCGACGTCCAGGCGCCGCCCCAGTGACACCAGCGCCTCGCGCAGTGCCGCCTCTTCATCCGGGGGCAGCGGGGTAGGGGACAGGCTCGCGTTCCACGCGGCGAACGTCGAGGCCACCAGGTCCACGACGGGACGGACCATCGCGAAGTCGTCGCGAGAGAAGATCCGCGTGACGTAGGCGCTCTTGAGGCGCCGCTCGTAGGACGATGCGTACTCGTTCACGAGCTCGCCGGGGGCCCGGCGCAGCTGCGGGAACTTGAGGTGGGGGAAGAGGGCCTCGATGACAGGGGCGCGGCTGCTGGCGGTGAAGGTGATGCCCGCATGCAGCTTCTCCAGCGCATCCACCCACTTGCCCTGCTGGTCGAATGAGAACTCCTCGCGGGCCTCGTCCAGCTCGGGCAGGTCCTTCACCTGTTCGAGCAATCCGGGCGCCGGCTCCCGGGCCTCGCGCAGCCGCTCCAGCGCGGAGGCAAGCCACTGCTTCTCGGCCTCGAGCCCCGGTCGGCCGACGACCATCTCCTCCGCCGTGGCGAGTCGGGCCTCGAAGGCCTCGGCGAAGCGGATCAGCTCATAGGACTCGAGCGTGGACGACATGCGTGGACTCCTCGGAGGGGCGGCGGAGATAGCACACCTTCACCGTCCGACGAGCAGGGCCTCCATGGCTTCAGGGGCGGAGAAGTCGGCGAAGGCCCATTCGGCGCCTGCGTCGCGCAGCGCCTGGGGCGTGAAGTTGCCCGTGCCGACGCCAATCGTCTCCGCGCCAATGCCCTTCGCGGCCGCCACGTCCTTGGGCGTATCGCCGATGATCACCACGCGGCACGCCTCCAGAGGCTGCCCCAACTGCGCCGCGCCGGCCTGGGCGCCATGCCGGATGAGGGCCACGCGGTCCTCGAAGTCACAGCCGAAGCCGCCAAAGGCGAACTGATCATGGATGCGCACGCGCTCCAGCTTCACCCGGGCGCCCGCGCGCACGTTGCCGGTGCCCAGGCCCACGGCGAAGCCCGTCCGCGAGCGCGCTTCCAGCACGGCCTCGCGCATGCCCGGGTGCAGGCGGTATTCGCGCTCATCGACCTTGGGAACCTCTTCGCCCAGGTGGGCGATATACGAGTCGATGACCGCGCTGATGGCGTCCTCGGAGACCGGCACGCCGATGGTGGACAGCCCCTTGCGGACGATGGCCCGGTCCGTCATGCCGGACATGCTGAAGCTGTCGCACGCATCGCGGCGCTGGTGCAGCCGTTCGAAGGCCAGGGACATGGAGCGACGGCCCGCGCCACCGGTGGTGACGAGGGTGCCATCGATGTCGAAGAGGAGGACGGTGGGGCGCATGGCCTCCCATCTAACGGAAGGCCCTGTCCGACGCGAGCCCCGAGCGAGCCGCCAGGGAAGCCATCCCCGCCAGGTTCAGGGCTCGGCCAGCGTGAGCCCCTGCTGAAGCGCCTCGCGAACCTGCGGCACGTCCTCGAGGGGGAGCCGTTCCTCCAACGTCTCCCGCACCCGCTGGCCCCCCAGACGACCGAGCGCCTGCGCCACGGCCTCGCGGATCCGTACGTCCCGGTCCTCCAACTGGGCGCTCAGCGCCTTCACTGCCTCGAACCCCAGGCACTGGCCCAGCGCCGCCGCGGCCCGCGTGCGCACGTCCGCGGGCTTGCGCGGATCCTCCATCAGCGCTTGGAGCGTCTGTCCCGCTTCCGGGGATTCCACCTGCGCCAGCGCCGCCACGGCCCGCATCCGCTGCGCATCCGGAACGCTCGGATCTTCCGTGAGCGCCGCGAGCACGGGCACGACCTCCGGCCCCAGCCTGCGCCACGCCGCCCCCGCCACCGTCGGCTGGGCGAGCAACTTCAGCGCCTCCTCCCGCAGCGGACCGGGCGCGGGGGCGGAGGCTTCCAGTGGCGCGGGGGCGGACGTCTTGACCCTCACCCGGGCCGGAGCCGCCTCGGACAGGGGCCCCGCTCCAGCGAGCACCGCGAGGCCGAGCAGGCCCACCCACCGTAGCGGGGAGGGACGAACACCGGGGTGACGGGATGGCAGGCTCGGCATGCGGGACTCCCGGTGGAGTGAGGCCCTGATTATATGCCGGCTGCCGGCCCGGACTCGATCCCGCTAAGGTCCGAGACCATGGCCGGACGCGTTTTCTTCTTCCTCCAGCACGCCACGTATGAGCCCGCCTTCCAGGCCGGCTCCATGGGCATCACCGCCGCCGCGATGGGCGACGACGTCTACTTCGTCTTCGCCTTCGAGGCCCTGCGCCAGCTCGTCCGGGGCGGCTTCGGCCTCGCGCACAGCGAGCGTGAGCGCACGGAGGCCGCCCGGGCCGAAGGCCTCAACGTCCCCACTCCGGCCCGGATGCTCGAGGAGGCCCGCGCCCTGGGCGCGAAGCTCGTGGCCTGCGACACCACGGTGCGCATCTGCGGCCTGTCACCCCAGGAACTCCAGGGCACCCTGGACGAGGTCATGGGCCTCGCCTCCATCTGGAGGCTGACGGAGGGCGCGCGCGTCCTCACCCTCTGAGCGGGACGGCGGGCTCGAAGGCCACCTGCCCTCCGGGTGCGTGTAGGTGTCCGAGCTGGGACGGGCCCCGGCCCAGACGGATCGCCTGACGGTGCAACTTGGCAGCTTCACCTGAATGAGACTGGAGGGCAGCGAGTCGCTGTAGCCTCGGTGGGCGCTCACGCGTTACGCTGCGGCGCACGCAGTTCGTTGTTCCCCCCTGGAAGGAATTCCCAAAGCCTATGCGCGCCAAGTTGACCCCCCTGAGCGCACTGCTGGCCGGCATCATCGGTGGTGCCATGATGGCCGGCTGTCAAACGTATGACTTCGAGCCGGTGGATCCGCTCGCGATCGCCCAGACCACGAAGGAGACGGTGATCGCCGCTCGCAGGAGCAAGCCGGACGTCATGCTGCTGGTGGACACCTCCGGCTCCATGACCCAGCCGGTGAACCCCGAGCTGGAAGTGAACGGCGTGAAGGTGTGCTACGGCAAGGATCCTTCCTCAGGCCAGTCGTACATCTGCCGCGAGAACCTTCCCTGCAACACCGCCGTATGCCCCACGCGCTGGTCGGAGCTCCAGGGCGCCATGGGCCCGTTCCTGGCGGAAAGCGGCAAGCTGGTCCGTTTTGGCCTGACGACGTATCCCGCGCCCAACACGTCCACGAGTCCGACCGTGGCCGAGTCCTGCGCCGCTGCCTCGGCGGGCGAGAGCGTTCGCGTCGCCATCCCGACCGGCCTGGATTCGGACGAGCAGCTCCAGGCCCACGCGAATGACCTCAACACCATCCTGCAGAAGATCCCCAACAGCGGGCCGAATCAACCCAAGGGCGGCACGCCGACGAGCGGGAGCCTCCAGTTCACGGGCTCACTCCTGACGAGTGACCCCGAGGAACGCGATCAGATCATCATCCTGCTGACCGACGGCCTGCCCAACTGCAACGTGGGCAACGAGTACAACGGCAGCCAGACGGAGTGCCGCTGCACCGTCGAGTCGCAGTGCCAGCTGAGCCAGAGCCCGTACTATCGCCGCGGCTGCCTCGACAAGAATGCCTCCGTCGCGGCGGTGAAGGACCTGAAGTCGCGCAGGATCTCCACCATCGTCATCGGCTTCGGCGCGGAGACGTCGGCGGGGGATGGGCCCAGCGTCCTCAACGAGATGGCGAACGAGGGCGGCTTCGCGCGCACGTGCCAGGCGGATGTGGACTGCGGCGCGGGCGACAGCTGCAACCTGAACACCAAGCTCTGTGGCCGCGCCTTCTACCAGGCGGGCAACCGGGAAGAGCTGGCGAGCGCGCTGAAGAAGATCAGCGAGCAGCTCGCGACCGTCGACCCCTGCTTCATCAAGCTCGACCCGAGCCAGCTGCCGTCCGACAAGCAGCTCATCGTCGTCTACATCAACGGCGAGCGTACGCTTGAGGGGCCGGACACCTGGACGTTGGGAGACTCGGGCGTGACGTTCACGGGGAACGCCTGTGCACGCCTGGAGGCCTCGCGTCCGGAGGCTCCGGTCAACGTCGAAGTGCGCGCCATCCGCCAGCTCTAGGCGGAAGCAGCCGGCGGAGGCGGCTTTACCCGGGAGGTGGCGAGGGTTATAGGGACCTCGCTGGGCCCGGTCGCCTCCGCCATGAAAATCACTGTCCTCTCGCGCTCCGCCTCCATTTCGTCCACGCGGCGGATCGTCGACGCAGGTCGTGCGAGAGGGCACCGGGTGCGCGTGCTCAACCCGCTCCGGGTGCAGATGCATCTGGACGGGGGCAGCCGCGCCACCCTCCTCTACGATCGCAAGAAGCTGACGCCCACCGACGTCGTCATCCCGCGCATCGCCCTGTCCATCAGCACCTACGGGCTCGCGGTGGTGAACCAGTTCGGCCTGGCGCGCGTACCCCTGGTGAACCATGCCCAGGCCATCGCGCAGTCGCGCAACAAGATGCGCGCGCTCCAGCTCCTGTCCGCCCACGGCATCGACATCCCCGCCACGGTGATGGCCCGCGACGCGGCCCACCTCAAGGAGATGGTGGGGCTCGTGGGCGGGGTGCCCGTGCTGGTGAAACTCCTCCAGGGCCAGGAGAAGCACGGCGTGATGGTGTGCGAGAGCCTCCAGTCGCTGGAAGCCGCGCTGGAGGCGGTGCTGGGGCTCGGGCACAACTTGGTGATGCAGGAGTACGTGCGGAGCACCGGGCAGGACGTGCGCGTGCTGGTGGTGGGGGGCGAGGCCATCGCCGCGGTGCTGCGCAAGCCGCGCCCCGGCCGGCTCTCGCACACCCTGAACCGGGGCGCCCGGCTGGAGGCCCTGGCGCTGTCTCCCAGCCACCGCGCTACCGCGGAGAAGGTCGCCCGGCTGGTGGGCCTGGAGGTGGCCGCCGTGGACCTCCTGGACGTCCAGGGCCAGCCCAAGGTCTTCGAGGTCAACAGCTCGCCCGCGCTCTTGGAGATGGAGGCCGCGACGGGCATGGACCTGGCCACGCCCATCATCCTGCGCGCGGAGGCCCTGGTCTCCGGAGCCGCGCCCGTGTGGAGCGCCGCGCTGGAGACGCCCCAGGCGCTCCTTCCGCCGCCAGCAGCGCGCAAGGGTGTCGCGAAGGTGGGCGTGCCCCGGAGTTAGAAGAGAAAGGGCTCCCCGCGCGTCCGAAGCCCCGATATACGAGCGCCGCCTTCCTGGAGACGAACCATGCCGAGCCCCCACCGCTTCCCGCATCTGGCCACCCTGTTGCTGTCCCTCGCCAGCGCTCCGGTGCTGGCCCAGGACGTGGACCCCGCCACCCTCTATGAAGTCACCACCGAGGGCACGTCGACGCAGGTGAAGGCGGGAGGGCAGGGCACCTTCGTCCTGGCCATCAAGTCCAAGGCCGGCGCCCACGTCTCCGACGAGGCCCCGCTGAAGCTGGAGCTCACGGGCAAGCAGCTGACGCCCGCGCAGAAGACGCTGACGCGCGAGCAGTCGGTGGCGAAGAAGGCCCAGGGCCAGCAGTTCGTGGATCCGCGCTTCGAGGTGCCCTTCACCGCGGTGACCGCCGGCAAGGGCACGCTGGATGCGACGCTGACCTTCTTCATCTGCACGGAGAAGATCTGCGCCCGTCAGAAGAAGACCTTCTCGCTGCCCGTGGAGGTCCAGTAGCCCCCATGCGAGAGCGTTCACCCAAGTCCGGCGGCAACGAGCGCGAGCGCGGCGGCACCGAAGCGCCGCGCTACGTCTATGGCGTCAACCCCGCGCTGGAAGCCCTGCGCGCGCATCCCGACGCCGTGGAGCGCCTCTTCATCGTCGACGGGCAGGTGGGCGCCAAGGCCGCGGGCGAGCTGCTCAGCCGCGCGCGCGACGCCGGGGTCCGGGTGGAGAAGGTCGCCCGGGAGCGCCTGAACACGATGGCGGAGGGCGGCGTGCACCAGGGCGTCGTCGCCGAGCTCCGGGGCTTCCAGTACGTCGACCTGGAGGACGTGCTCGCCGCGGCGAAGGCCAAGGGGCAGCCGGCCCTGGTCGTCGTGCTGGACGGCATCCAGGATCCGCACAACCTGGGCGCCATCATCCGCTCGGCCCATGCGCTCGGGGCCCACGGCGTCGTCCTCGCCAAGGACCGGGCGGTGCAGGTGACGGGCACGGTGGCCAAGGCCTCCGCGGGCGCCGTCGAGTACTGCCCCATCGCCCGCGTCACCAACATCTCCCGCGCCCTGGAGGAGCTGAAGGAAGCCGGGCTCTGGGTCGCGGCCGCGGACATCGAAGGCTCGGAGCCCCTGTGGACCGCCAGGCTGGACGGTCCGCTGGCGCTCGTCGTGGGGGCCGAGGGGGCAGGCGTGAGGGAAGGCGTCCTCAAGCACTGCGACTTCCGCCTCCGGATTCCCATGGCCGGTCAGGTCGGTTCATTGAATGCGTCGGTTTCCGCCGCGATTCTGCTATACGAGGTCGCCCGTCAGCGGGGCCGTCCGGCCCGGTGACGACCCCTGGATCAATCTCCTTGACTTGGAGAGTGGGGACTTCTAAAAGGTCGCGCCTCTCAAGTTGCTGCCGGGAGGTTGACGGTCCGCCGGGAATCAGGTAGGGCGGGGCAGTTGCTGGAGCGATGCCGGTGTAGCTCAGTCGGTAGAGCAACTGATTTGTAATCAGTAGGTCGCGGGTTCAAATCCCGCCGCCGGCCAGGTTGGACGGGCCGCGGTGTTGGGCCCGGGAAGCGAAGGCAGTTCGGCAGTCTGTGTGTAGGAAGTGGCCGCAGCACCACAAGTGAATATCTGGAGGGATACCCAAGCGGCCAAAGGGAGCAGACTGTAAATCTGCCGGCTCTACGCCTTCGATGGTTCGAATCCATCTCCCTCCACTCGGCAATGCGGGAATAGCTCAGTTGGTAGAGCGTCAGCCTTCCAAGCTGAATGTCGTGGGTTCGAATCCCATTTCCCGCTCCAACCGTTGTAGTGCATCGCCAAGCCCTGATAGCTCAGTTGGCAGAGCGCGTCCTTGGTAAGGACGAGGTCACCAGTTCAATCCTGGTTCAGGGCTCCATTTTTCGAGGAGTGTCATGTCCAAGGAAAAGTTCGATCGCAGCCTGCCCCACGTGAACATCGGAACGATTGGGCACGTGGACCACGGCAAGACGTCGCTGACGGCGGCCATCACGAAGGTGCTCGCGAAGTCCGGCGGCGCCACGTTCATGGCGTACGACCAGA
>NZ_RAWB01000146.1 GCF_003612055.1 Corallococcus llansteffanensis | reverse complement strand
GTCCTGGGCGGAGGACCCCGCGCCCGCGTCCGCGAAGAAGACGGCGGAGGCCCCGCCGCCCGCGACGAAGAAGGCGCCCAGGGCCATCCACCTGGAGGCCATCACCGTCGAGGGCCGCATCCAGAAGCCGGAAGCCTTCTATTTTCTCGACCGCTCCAAGCCGAGCTTCGACGACCTGAACCGCACCGAGAGCTTCGTGCCCAAGGTGGTCCAGAGCGTGGATCAGGACCCCTTCTAGCGCCATGGCCCTCCAGACCAGCCCCAAGTTGCTGCGCGTCGGCGTCATCCAGGACGGCCGCATCGTCGAGGAGCACCACCTCCTCCACGACTCCGTCACCATCGGCGATGACGCCCGGAACACCATCGTCCTGCCCGCCACGCTGGAGCGCCCCGGGCGCTTCAAGGTGCTGGAGAACCGCGCCAACCAGTTCCACCTCATCATCGACGAGCACATGCAGGGCCGCGTCAACCTGGGCTCGTCCGACGTGGACTTCGACGCGCTGCGCTCGCAGGGGCTCGCCACCCGCCGCGCGGACGCCACCTTCGACCTGCCCCTGCAGGAGAGCGCCCGCGGCAAGGTGGAGCTCACCGACGCCACCCTCTTCTTCCACTTTGTCCCCGCCCCCCCGGCGGACGCGAAGCCCGCGCTGCCCCCGGAGCTGAAGGGCAGCGCGTGGCGCACCATGGACCGGCTCTTCTTCGGCATCCTCGCGACGATGCTCGTGCTCTACGTGGGCAGCGTCGCGCTCATCGCCTCCCGGCCCACGCCGGTGGAGGCGGAGGTGGCGCTCGACCAGCTGGAGGACCGCTTCGTGCGCGCCATCATCCCGCCCCAGCCGCCCGCGAAGGAGGAGCCCAAGGACACCGGCTCCACCCCGGAGGCGAAGCCGGAGGAGAAGAAGCCCACGGAGAAGAAGCCCGCCACCGCGTCCACGACGCCCGCCACCGCGGTCAGTGCCGAGGAGCGCCACAAGCAGATCGTGGCCAGCGTGGCCAACACCGGCATCCTCAAGGTGCTGGGCGCCAGCGGCGGCGGCGGCGTCATCGAGAACCTGCTCAACGATGGCGTGGGCAGCGCCAACGTGGCGGACGCGCTCCAGGGCGCGAAGGCCGGCGGCGGCGCGCTCGCGGTGGGCGCGGGCGGTAACGGGCTTGGCGCCATCCAGGGCGACACCGGCGGCAAGGCCGCGGGCATCGACGTGAAGGGCACCACCGGCGTGGGCGCCGTGGACACCGGCCGCAAGCAGACCGTCAAGGTGCCCCAGGTGGCGGACGCGGTGCCGGAAGTGGACAGCTCCGAGGTCAGCCCCAAGGACCTGGCGCGCTTCATCCAGCGCATGAAGGCGTCCATCCAGCGCTGCTACGAGAAGGAGCTCAAGCGCGACCCCACCCTCAAGGGCAGGGTGATGGTCCGCTTCAACCTCAAGCCGGACGGTCGCGCCGGCAACATCGAGGTGGACGAAAGCACCCTGCGCTCCGAGGGTGTCAGCAGTTGCATCATCACCACCATCCGCGGCTGGAAGTTCCCTTTCCAACCGAGTGACGACGTCCCCGTCTCGTACCCGTTCATCTTCTCGCCAGGAGATTAGGCTCGATTGTCCGGACACCCCGGATGCGCCGGACCCGCGGGGAGCACATGGAGAAGCTGGCCGTCATCGCCACATCCCCCCTCTTCGAGATGCTCGCCCCCGCGGAGCTGGCGCGGCTGGCGGAGCTGGCGCGGCTGTACCGGTACGCGCACGGCGAGGTGGTGTTCGAGGAGGGCGACCTGGGCGACAGCCTCTTCGTCATCGTGCGTGGCCAGGTGGAGGTGGTTCGCCGGGGGCCGGACCACGCCGTGAAGCCCCTCACCGTGCTGGGGCCGCCGGAGTTCTTCGGGGAGATGGGCCTCATCGACAAGGACCACCGCTCCGCCACCGTGCGCGCCCTGGGCGAGGTGGAGCTGCTCCAGCTCACCGCACAGGATTTACGCACCTTCCGACTTGCTCACGCGGAAGGCTTCACCTTCATCGTCGTGAACATCGCGCGCAGCCTCTCCGAGCGGCTCCGGGAAGCGAACGCCCGCCTCGCGCCCCCGGACTGAGGGCATTGCGTTGACACCCCACCCCCCCGCTCCTACGCTCGAAATCTGCGAATGAAGGGGTTGGAAGGACTCGTGAGGCACATGCGCACCCTGGGAATGCTCGTCGTGGTGATGACCACCGGGATGGCGTTCGCGCAAGCGCCCGCGTCGCCGGTCCGCCCCCCTCCCCCCGCGCTGGACAAGGCCGGGGACGTGCCGGACAGCCAGAAGCTGGAGCGCAGCACGCAGGCGCTGGGCGGCATGCGCGAAGCGCTGCGTCAGGTGCTGGAGAAGGTGGAGGAGGCGCGGCGCACGAAGGACGTGGTGAAGCTCAACTGCGCCAACGAGAAGCTCACGCAGATCAAGGGCCTCCTGCGCATCTCCGAGCAGGCGGACGTGTCGCTGCAGGAGGCCATCAGCAAGCAGGAGGCGGCCCCCGGCGAGCACGAGTACACCAAGGTGATGATCGCCCAGCAGAAGGTGGGCCAGCTGCGCTCGGAGGCCGAGGAGTGCATCGGCCAGCTCGCCTTCCGCACCGACGAGAACCTCTTCGTGGAGGTCGAGGAGCCGGACAACCTGCCCGGCGGGGACCCCACGCGGCCCGCGCCGCCGCCGGACCTCATGGTGCGGCCCCCGGCCGCGAGCCCCATCGACTGAGTGTCCGGCCCTTCTTCACGCATCGCGCCACGACCCGATGACGGATTGTTCCGGTGGGTAGACCCGCGTGCTATGCCGACCGCCTCCCCTTCCGGATCGCCTCTGACACCATGACGCAGCTTGGGACATTCCGTCTGGCCCTCACGGCCCTGGCGCTCGCGGTGCTGCTACCGCTGACCGCGTCGGCCCAGGTCGGCATGGGCGGACGCCCCCCGGGCGGCAACGGCCTCAAGGTGGGCAACGGGCGGCTGCACCCGACGCTGGACCTGGAGACGCGGCTGGACAGCGGCGTGGGCTACTTCCGCGAGCAGGGCACCGGCCCGCTGTCGCCGGACCTGTCCGGGGAGCTGGCGCTGCACGTGCGCCCCGGGCTGATGCTGGACGTGCCGTCGCAGAAGCTGGCGCTCTCCTTGCGCGGAAACCTGGACTACGTCGTCTACACGGGTCTCATCACGGCGGGCTCCGGCGCGGCGTCGCACCTGGAAGGCGCCGCGGACCTGGCGCTGCGCTTCGACCCGGAGGGCACGCTGTCCGTGGAGGTCGGCGACCAGCTCACGCGCTCGGACCGCACGCGCACGGTGGCGCTGGGCGCGGGCATCTTGAGCCTCTTCAACGAGGCGCGCGTGCGGGCGCAGTGGAAGCCCGGCGGCGGCGCGCTGGAGCTGACGCCCGCGATGGCGTACGCGATGGAGTTCTTCGAGCCCCTGGGCGGCCAGGCCCCCGTGGGCTGCACCACCGCCGAGTGTGATCCGCTCGCCGCCAGCCAGTTCAACTACGGCAACCTGCGGCTGGGCGTGGAGGGCCGCTGGCGCTTCCTGCCGAAGACGGCCGTGGTGGCGGACACGGGGCTCACCTACCGCGGCTACTTCAACGACACCACGACGCCGTCCGCGCTCCTGCTGCACGCGATGGCGGGCGTCGCGGGGCTCGTGTCGCCGCGCATCACGCTGACGGCGAAGGCGGGCTGGAGCCAGAACCTGGGTGAAGGCGGGGGCGGCACCGTGGTGGCGCAGGCGGAGGGCACGTACCTGTGGGGCCCGTCGCTCACCGTGAAGGGCGGCTACCTGCGCGCCTTCGAGCCCGTGGCTGCCTACGGCACCTTCCGCGACGACCGCATCTACGCGGAGGCCCGGTCGCTGATGGGCTCGCAGCTGGCGCTGCACGCGGCGGGCGCGGTGGACTTCCTCTCGTTCGCGGGCACGCGCAGCGACACGCTGGTGTCGCTGGACGTGGGCCCGGAGTACCAGTTCCGCCCGTGGCTGCTGGGCGCGGTGGGCTACACGCTGAGCACCCGGTCCTCCTCCCTGGCCGCCAGTGGCCTCAACTACACCCGCCACGAAGGCTATGCGCGGGTGTCCGTCACGTACTGAGGCCGTGCGCATGCCTTCCCCGCGCCTGCTCCCGGGACTCCTCGCGCTCCTCGTCGCGTGTCACGCGGACACGCGCCCGCCCGCGCCGCCTCCCACGCCGGCCTCCAGCGCGGAGCGCGCGAAGACGTCCAGCGGCAGCCTGGGCCCCGGCGACGTGGTGGAGGTGCGCGTCTTCCAGGAGCCCGAGCACTCCGGCACCTGGCGCGTGTCGCCCGAAGGCACCATCGACTATCCGCTGTGCGGCAAGGTGCCGCTGTCGGGCCGCACCGCCAGCTCCGCGGCGGACGTGCTGGGCGAATGCCTGTCGCGCTACCTGCGCCGGCCCCAGGTGTCGGTGCTGGTGCGGGAGTACAACTCGCAGAAGATCTTCGTCTTCGGGGAGGTGCAGAAGCCCGGCACGTTCCCGGTGGACGGCGAGATGTCCATCATCCAGGCGATTACCCTCGCGGGCGGCTTCACCAAGCTCGCGGCGAAGAACAACACGCTCGTCACGCGCGTGGTGGACGGCCAGGAGCGGAAGATCCGCGTGCCCGTGGAGGACATCGGCGTGGGCCGCGAGCGCAACTTCCTGCTCCAGGCGGGCGACATCGTCTTCGTGCCGGAGAGCTTCTTCTAGTCGCGCGACGTCCAGTGCAGCTCGGCGAGGAAGCGCTTCGCCTGGGCCAGCAGCGCCGGCGCCAGCGCCGCGCCGCTCGCGAGCACGTCGCCCTTGAGCACGTCGAAGGGCTTCCCGTCGATGTGCACGATGACGCCGCCAGCCTCCGCCACCAGCAGGCCGCCCGCGGCGATGTCCCAGGGCTTGAGGCCGAACTCGAAGTAGCCGTCGAAGCGACCCGCCGCGACGTACGCCAGGTCCAGCGCGGCGCTGCCGGTGCGACGCATGCCCTGCGCCAGGAGGATGAGCTGGGTGAAGAGGCCGACGGGCAGGTCCGGCCGCTCGCGCACGTCGTAGGGGAAGCCCGTGCACAACAGGGCGCGCTCCAGCGTGTCCGCGGTGCTGGCCTTCAGCGGCAGGCCGTTGAGGGTGGCGCCCTCCCCCTTCGCGGCGGAGAAGAGCTCGTCCCGCATCGGGTCGTAGACGGCGCCCGCGAGCGTGCCTTGCGGCCCCTCCACCGCCACGCTGACGCAGAAGTGCGGCACCTGGTGGGAGTAGTTGGTGGTGCCGTCCAGCGGATCCACCAGCCAGCGCAACGTGTCGGTGCCCTGCCACGCGCCGCTCTCCTCCGCGAGGATGGCGTGGTGCGGGTGGCGCTGGCGCAGGAAGTCCAGCAGCGCGGCCTCGGAGGCCCGGTCCGCGTCGGTGACCAGGTCGATGCCGCCCTTGAACTCGATGGTGCGGTGCTTGGGGAAGCGCTCCCGGAGGAGGCGGCCGGCCATCCGGGCGCCCTCCTCCGCCGTGCGTCTCAGCGCGGCGGGCGTGTCGGAAGCATCAACCATGGGTGCATCTCCCGGGGGACTCAAGGTCAGGACGCGGGCTCCGCGGGCTCGGCGAGCAGCGCTTCGATCTCCGTCTGGAACTGCTGGAGGAACTCCTCGGCGAAGCCCTCGTGCACGTGCCGCACGACACCGCGCCTATCAATCAGGAAGGTGGTGGGCATCAGCCGGACCTTCAGCAGGCGCTCGGACACCAGCGCGTTGGCGTCCAGGAGGATGGGCACCTCCACCTTCGCCTCCTCCAGGAAGGGCGGGATGGCGCGCACGTCCTCGTCCACGTTGAGGGCGTAGGCCTTGAAGCCGCGCTTGCCGTACTCGCGCTGCAACTGCGCGTACATGGGCAGCGCGTCCTTGCAGGGCTCGCACCACGTGGCCCACACGTCCAGGAGGACGACCTGGCCGCGGTCGCTCTTCAAGTCGTAGGGGCGGTTGTCCGGGTAGTGCGTCACCTGGAAGGACAGCGGCTGGGACGACCGGCGCTCCGACGACTCCAGGGCCGCGCTGCTGGAGCGGGGGCTTGCGCCCTGCGCTTCGGTGAGCGGCGGCAGCGGGGCCGGCGACGCGGCACAGCCGGCGGCGAGCCCCAGGAGTGCCAGGAGCCTCAGCGGCGTGAAGAGCGGACGGCGCATGGCCTCAGGTCCCCTTTCCCGCGCGGGCCTTCAGCGCGGTGAGCAGCTTGTCGATGAAGCCCCCGAAGGAGCCGTTGCTCATGACGAGAAGCACGTCCCCGGGCTTCGCCTCGGAGGACACGCGGTCGACCAGCGTCTGCACGTCGGTGGCGCCGTCCGCGGCGATGCCCTGGGCCTTCAGCGCGTCGATGAGCTTCGGGACATTGAGCTCCTCGCCCTCGGGCACCTTGTCGTGGCGCTCGGGCACCTTGAGGCTCGCGCGGGTGGCGCCGGGGAAGGCGTGCGCGTAGTCCTCCTGGTGGATGTTGCGGCGGCTGGTGTTGGAGCGCGGCTCGAAGATGGCCCACAGCCGCCGGTCCGGGTAGCGGTGGTGGATGGCGGCGATGGTCTCCCGCACGGCGGTGGGGTGGTGCGCGAAGTCGTCCACCACGAGCACGCCGCCCACGTCCCCGCGCACCTCCTGTCGGCGCTTCACGCCCTGGAAGGTGGACAGGCCCTGCTGGATTTCAGCGAACGTCAGGCCCAGCCCGCGCGCGGCGGCGATGACGGCCAGCGCGTTCTCCACGTTGTGCGCGCCGGACATGGGCAGCGTGATGGTGCCCAGCGCCTGGCCGCGCTCCACCACGTCGAAGCGGGCGCCGTCCGGGCCGAAGGAGATGCTCTTCGGCGTGAAGTCCGCGTCCGCGCCCTCCTTCGCCACGTAGGTGATGACCGGCGCGGTGCCGCCCTTCGCGATGCGCACGGCGTTGGGGTACGCGGCGCAGACGACGAGCTGGCCGTCCTTCGGCACCAGGCGCACGAACATCTCGAACGTGGCCTCGTAGTGGGGCAGGTCGCGGAAGATGTCCGCGTGGTCGAACTCCACGCTCGTGACGATGGCGGTGCGCGGGCGGTAGTGGAGGAACTTGGAGCCCTTGTCCCAGTACGCGGTGTCGTACTCGTCGCCTTCGACGACGAAGTGCGGCCCCTTCCCCACGCGGTAGTTGCCCGCGTAGTTCTGGGTGACGCCGCCCACGAGGAACGACGGATCCTTCCCGGCCGACACCAGCACGTGGGCCATGAGCGAGGACGTCGTCGTCTTGCCGTGGGTGCCGGCGACGACGACGGAGTGCGCGTGGTCCAGGAAGAGCGTGCCCAGGGCGGCGGGGAAGCTCATCTGCTTCAGGCCGCGCTCGCGCACGGCGGTGGCCTCCGGGTTCACGCGGCGGATGACGTTGCCGATGATGACGAGGTCCGGTTTCGCGGCGTCCAGGTTGGCGGGCGCGTACGGGGTGCGCACGGGGATGTCCCACGCCTTGAGCATGTCGCTCATGGGCGGGTAGACGTTCTCGTCGCTGCCGGTGACGTCGTAGCCGGCGGCCTTGAGCATGCCGGCGAAGGAGCCCATGCCGGTGCCGGCCACGCCCACCAGGTGGATGCGGCGCACGGACTTCGGGTCGAGGGTGTCGAGGACGTTGCCGTTGTCGTCAGCCATGCTGTCCCTTAGGGGGCTTTGTTGAGGTCGAGCGCCTCCACGACCAGTTCGTGGAAGGCGGGGCGGAAGTCGCGGATGCGCAGGTCCTGACGGCCCTGGGCCACGCGGTTGGTGATGAGCGCGACGACGAGCGAGCGCCGCAGGTCCACCCAGAGGCTGGTGCCGGTGAAGCCCAGGTGTCCCACCGCGCCCGGAGGCGTGTCGCCGATGAAGCGGCCCGCGCTGGAGTACCCCTTCGACGGCGAGTCGAAGCCCATGGAGCGCGTGCTGCCCGCCACGAGCAGGTCGGTGGCGAGCAGCCGGTGCCACAGGGGCGCGGGGGCAATGGCCGCGTGCGTGCCCGCGCAGCCTTCGAGCACGGCCTGACCGAAGCGCGCCACGTCCACGGCGGTGCCGAAGAGGCCCGCGTGGCCCGCGACGCCGTCCAGCACCCAGGCGTTGTCGTCGTCCACCTCGCCGGGGCGGGACGGGCGCGAGGGCACGTCCCTCCACAGCGACTCCTGGCCGGGCGCGGGTTCGCGGGGGCGCATGGCGCCGGTGGGCGCGGTGGTGCCGTCCACAGGGAAGTCGGTGAGGCGGTGGAAGCGGGCGGAGAGGCCCAGCGGTTCGGCGACGTGGCGTGAGTAGAGCGTGTCCAGGGGGGCGCCTGCGGCGCGCGAGAGCAGCTCGCCCAGGAGGATGAAGCCCACGTCGCTGTACGCGGACTTCGTGCGCACGGGGGCTTCGAGCGGCGTGGCGGCGGCGGCGCGCAGCACGTCCTCGCGGGCCAGGGCGCGCACGCTCACGGGGCAGCCCGCGTCGAGCAGCTCCGGCCGGGCCTTGAGGACGTCGGCGAAGAACGGGACGAAGGGGGGCAGGCCGGAGCGGTGGTAGAGCAGGTCCGCGACGGTGACGTTCGCATCGCCCACGGGCGAGCCGGGGAAGTAGCGGGACACGAGCGTGTCCGGGCCCACCTTCCCTTCGGTCCACAGGCGCAGGAAGAGCGCGGTGGTGGAGACGACCTTGGTGAGGGACGCGAGGTCGAAGCGCGTGTCGCCGGTGGCCTTGCCCGCGACGCCGCCAAACACCTGCATGCCCTTGTGGAGCACCACGGCCTGGGCGGCGGGGAAGATGCCCAGCTCCACGCCGTCATCGAGCACCGCCTGGAGGTTGGCGATGGGGTGGGCGCTCATCCCGGGCTCACCGCGCCTTCGAGGAAGGTGAGGCGCGCGGCGTCGGCGTCCAGGCGCACGCGCGTCCCGAGCGCCACGGGGTAGTTGATGGCGCCATGGCCGATGGGGAAGCCCGCGGCGCAAGGCAGCTTCGCGTCCCGGGCCAGCTCGCGCAGCACGTCCGCGCTGGAGTAGGTGGCGTCCTTCTCCTCGCACGCGGTGAAGTCGCCCAGGACGATGCCGCGCACGCGGGCGAAGACGCCGGCGAGGCGCAGGTGGGTCCACATGCGGTCGATGCGGTAGGGGCGCTCGGTGACGTCCTCCAGGAGGAGCACGGCGCCGTCGAGCTGCGGCATGTACGGCGTGCCCAGGAGCCGGGAGAACACGGACAGGTTGCCGCCCACGAGGACGCCCTCGGCGGTGCCGGGCACGTAGGTGGCGTTGCCATTGAGGGGCGGGGGGGCCTCCGGGGATTCGAGGAGGCGGAAGAAGTAGTCGTGGACCTGGGACGACTGCCGGCCGAGCTGCGTGAGGACGGGCGCGTGAAGGGAGACGCGGCCGAGCGCCTGGAGCGCGCAGTGGACGGACGTCAGGTCGGAGAAGCCGGTGAAGGCCACGGGCCCGGCCTTGTCGAGCGGCAGCTCGGGGAGGAGCCGCGAGCTGCCGTAGCCGCCCCGGGCGCAGAAGATGGCGCGGGAGGAGCGGTCGAGGAACGCGTGCGACAGCTCCTCCTGGCGGCGAGCGTCGTCACCGGCGAGGTAGCGGTGCGAGGCGCTGATGTCGGGCCGGAGCACTGTCGTGTAGCGCTCGGAGAGGAGCCGGAGGCCGGCCTCGAAGGGGGCCTGTTCAAAGGGGCCCGCGGGAGCGACGACATGCACCGTGTCACGGGGGCGGAGCGGAAGGGGCTTGAGCCAGCGCACGCAGCGCTTCATAGCACCGGGGCCGGAGGCCACACGGTGATTCAGGGTGGGCCCGCGCCGAAGCGTTGAGTACCGCTGGACGGAGGAACGCGGCCCTGTGGAGGGCTCGGTTGGCTGCTTCCCAAAGGGTGCACCGCCCTACCCCGCCGACTCCGAGCGTTCGAGCACGGCGGCGAAGAAGCCATCCGTGCCGTGACGGTGTGGCGTGACGAGGAGGAAGCCGTCCTGGACACAGGTGTCCGGAAGCCACCCGGCGCCCGGGCGGACGGAGTGGAAGTCCGGCCGGGAGCGGAGGAAGTCCGCGACGACGTCCTGGTTCTCCGCGTGGTTGACGGTGCAGGTCGCGTAGACGACCCGGCCGCCCGGGCGCACGACGTCTCCGGCCCGGGCCAGGAGGTCGCGCTGGATGGCGGTGAACCGGGAGAGCACGTCCGGGGTGAGCCGGAAGCGAAGGTCCGGTCCCCGGCGGAGCGACCCGAGCTCGGAACAGGGAACGTCCGCGAGGACGCGGTCAGCCCCCAGGCCCGGCGAGGGAAGCGTCCGGAGCACCTGGACGCGGGTGAGGCCGGCGCGCGAGGAGCGCTGCTGGAGCCGGTCCAGCCGCTCCGCATCCGGGTCGTAGGCCATCAGGCGACCCTTGTCCCCCATGGCGGCGCCCAACTGGAGCGTCTTGCCCCCTGCCCCGGCACACAGGTCCAGCACCGTCTCCCCGGGTCGGGCCTCCACGAGGAGCCCCAGGAGCTGGCTGCCCTCGTCCTGGACCTCGAACAGGCCCTCGCGCAGGGACTCCAGGGCGTAGAGGTTCGGCCGAGGTCCGTCGACGTGGAGCGCCAGGGGGCTCCAGGTGCCGGGACGGGTCGCGACGCCCTCGGAGGCAAGGCGAGCGGCCAGGGCCTCCCGGGACAGGCGGGCCGGGTTCACCCGGAGGGTGATGGGGCCGGGGACGTTGAGGTGGGCGCAGAAGTCCTCGGCTTCGGGCCCGAGTTCCCGGAGGAAGTGGTCCGCGAGCCAGTCCGGCAGCGAGGCCCGGAGCGCCAGCGAAGGGGGCTCCCCGGTGTTCAGTGGCAAGGGGGAATCCAAACCGGCCCAGGCAGCGGCCTCCGGAGCAGGAACGCCGGCCAGGCCGTGCAGGAGCGCGAAGAGGAGCTGGGCAGGGGCCGCGTCCTCCGACCCCAGGAGGAACGCCAAGCGGCGGCGCCAGAGGCCCACGTTGAAGACGGCCTCCTTCAGCGCTTGGCGCCCCTCGCGGGACAAATCGCGGTGGGCTCGCAGGGTCCGGTCGAGGACGCGCTCGGCGGGATCCCCCGAGAGGGTCCGGGCAAGCGCGTCCGAGACGATGGGGCCAAGACCGGCGAGCGCCGACCAGGGTTGGGCGGCGAGGCGGAAGAGCGGATTGAACGGGACAGTTGACAGGGCAGGCTCGGTTCTCTAGAAATCGCGTCCGTCACGGCAGAGCGCCGCCGCGACGGGACATATTCCCCGATAGCTCAGCTGGTAGAGCGGGTGACTGTTAATCACCATGTCCGTGGTTCGAGTCCACGTCGGGGAGCTGAACGAAGGGTCCTACCAGCCGGTAGGGCCCTTTTGTTTTACACGGGCCTCGCGATGAATATCGCGGGGCCTTCGTGCTTAAGCCGCTGAATCCCAAGGGATTCTGGCTCGCGGTGCTGAAGAGGGCCCTCTCGGCTCTCCACCCCGCAGAGCGAGATCCCCCTCTCCTCCGCCGCCGATTGGGCTCTCTGGAGCGCCCTTTCACCCGTTTTGGGGAGAGAGAGAGGCCGAGAGTGGTTAACAGTTTTGTTAACCACCATGGGCAACCGATTCTGACAATCCAGGGCTTTCGAGGTCGTACCTTCCAGGGTTACGCCGCTTCTCTGTTTCAGAGCTAAGGTTTTCGCGACCTGTTAACCGAGAGCGCGAAGAAGCGACTGCGCTTTACTGGGTACACACGATTTCGTCGCGGCGCAGACTCTCAGAGACAGCCCTCAGACTGCGGAACCTGTCAACGCGGATGAGACAGAGAATTCGTGAGATTACTGCGCGCTCTGCTGAGACGTGGAGAGCCGCGCGGGGTCGTTGATCCATACGGCGTTCGGCAGCGCCTGAGGCTTGGGAGGGCCGCGTGGGAGGCGCTCGGGGTGAGCGGCGTAGGCGGCGGCAAGCACGGCGGCTCGGGTCGCGATGCGCTCGGCAGCTAGGCCATGATGCACGTCGTGCGGCGGGAGCATTCCGGGTTTCGGCAGCAGAAGCGTCGCACACGCAGCTCGAGTTGCACGACGCGCCCTGCGGCGGCAGGTCCGCCGGGCGTCGGACGTAGCTACCATGCACTGCGGTACTGGGCGCCTGGCAGGAGGGACATCGTGCTCCCGTGCCCTCCATGCGCACCCCGAGGATGACACCCACCGCGCTACCGTGGGCCACCCGGTCCACCCGACACCCAGGAAGTAGGTACAGCGTTTCCATTCCCAGGGTGTATTCGTCCCGCTGGCAGCTTGCCGCGTCTGCCTACTCCCCAGAGGGGAACCACACGAAGTGCGGGAGAGCCACGGAACTGGGCCAAGCTCAACTGGCGGGTGGCGAGCAACGTGGTCATGCCGCAACCTCAACAGCCGAAGGGGTACCGCCTGTTTTCACGAGCGGGGCAACCAGATCTCGGAGTTCATCCTTCAGGCGCTGATTACCTAGTTCGCAGTGGCGACGAAGCATTCGGAACACGGCAGCCTTGAGGAAAGCTCGATCTTGCATGCCGCTCGCGCCAAAATACTCCTCGTACTGCCGCAGTGCATCTACAAGCTTGTCATCAGTGTCGGCCTGCAGCTTCGCGGTTCGCGCCCATCTCTGGAAGCCCTTGAGCCAGCTCGCAAAGTCTCGGTCAAGGTGGCTCTGACGGTAACGCTCACGGATCGAGAACACATCGTCCCACGTCTGTAAGGCCGGAGAGTCAGGAATGAACTTGATCGCCCACTTGGGCGTGTGCGCCGTCGTGCCATCGAACGGATCGCTGTCGTCCAGCACGACACTAATCGTCGTGTGGCTGTACGGGTCAATCGCAACGCGACGGGTAAGGCCGTCCGCACAATAGAGCAGGTCGCTCGTGAGCTTGTAGCTCGAGTTGCACTTGTGCCCCATCGGAACGAGGTTCCGCAGGTTAGCGGCGGCGAACGGATAGCGACTCTTCGTAAGGTAGTGGTCCAGCGCTTCGCGAGGAGCCCCTGGAGCGTCGAAGTACTCCGTCCCGCAGAAGGGGCAAACGTGTTCGGCGGTGGCGGCGTAGATGGCCGAATACTGCTGGTCTCGAACCTTTAGATCGGTGAGCAGGTCGAACGCGAAACCGAAGAGATCCTTGACCGGCTCGCGCACATATTGGGGCAGACCGTCAAGGGGCGTGCAGTTGCATGTTCCTGAGAGAAGGTCGCCGATGCGATTTTGCGCTTCTACGGCCGCTAGAACAGCGTCTCTGTCACCCTTCGAGAGCTTCCGTATTGCCGTGTTGTATGCCTTCAATCGGTCGCGCAGACCAATTCGCGACGTCAGCGTTCCTTGGTGTTTGCTGGGAACGATCTTTGGCCATGCCGGATACCGCTTCTTGGCGTCCACTGCGGCATGAATTTTCTTTACCGTCTCGACCAAACAATCATGCAGCCAGTTGTTCTGCGTCGCCGAGAGGGGATAGCCGAAGAGCACGACTAAGCGCCCCCTTGCTTCGAGAGCTGGCGAAGGTGGTCCATCAAGAAAACCTTCTCGACCGAGTCGCCTAGTCTCGCAATGCCAGCCTCGATTGCATCACGGTCCTGGCTTTCCATGAGTTCCTTGATCTCTCGTCGCGGCACCTCCGACATTGGCGGGCGAATGTCGAAGCACTCCTCCAAAATGGTGTCGAAGGTCGTCCCGAACGTCTCAACATTGGGCCGTCGCGCCTCCACTGCGGCCTCAGTCTTCTTGAAGATGAGCACCTTTTCGCGCGCCATGTCCGAAGGTACAAAGGGCGAGTGGGTCGTCAGCAAGCAGTCCTGCTGGGCGGCTGCCCCGCCTGCCTCGCCGCGCTTGCCGCTCGCGGTAGGCAGGTCCATCAGCCGAGAGATGAACTTGACCCGCCACTGCGGGTTGAAGTGCGACTCCGGCTCGTCCAGCAGGAACAGCACGTTGGCGAAGGACGCCATGCACATCGTTCCGAGAATCTGCGCGAGCTGGTGCTCGCCATCCGACAGCGAAACGTAGTCGACGACGCCCTTACCGGCTTTGGGCATGAAGCGAACCTGTTCGAAGCGGAAGACTCGGTCTTCATCCTGCGGCTCAGGCAGCCGCGACGCGAAGCGCCTCGTCTTGATGTCGCGACGCAAGCGCTCGCGGGTCACCTTGGGAATCGCGAGGTCGTTCAACATCGCGAGCTTGTGAATAGCCGAGTACAACTCGATCGTGGTCGCCCAGAAGCAGCGAAAGGCAGCCCGGGTTTCGTCAGTGACCAGGAAGTCAAAGACGTAGGTCTCCGACTTCTCGTCGTAGGAGTGACAGGTCGAACACCGCCTAAGTTGGTCAATGTAGCGCTCGAGTTCGTCAGTAAGTTGCACGCCCTTACGTTTCCGGGTCGACGTCTCACGCGCCGAGAGCTTCGGGACGGCGCGGTGTGCCAGCTGAATCACGCATCTAAAGGAGTGAAGCTCCCTGAGCCGAGCGTCGCGAAGCAGCGCCTCTCGTTCCTCCGCGGACCCAAGAATGAGGTTAGCGACGAGCACCTCGAGATGGGTGCCGTAGTCCACCAGCATGAGGCGGGTGTCTGGGATGGGCTTCGCTTTCGCGCTGGGCTCCCGGTTCAAAGCCTGCTTGCCGACAGCGTCCGCATACCCGCTGCGGCTGACGAGGAACGGCAGGCTCAGGGTCTCATTGTCGCCGGACGTGTAGCCGATAATCCGCGACGGTAGGAGATCGCGGGTCGCAGGCTTGTCCACCGGGCATTCAACCCACTCAAGCCCATCCTTGCGCTCGACCCTGAGTGCCGGACGCCTATTGCCCTCGCTGCGGCGCGATAGGCGAACGAGCAGAGGCTGGCGAGCGAGCGCAGGGCGGATGATGTACTCGATCTCGAACTGAAGGTCCTCGTTACCCTTCGCGCGCTCCTCGTCCTCGACGCATGCGTGGAAGACTGTTTGAAACGCCTCGGCGATCACCTGAAGGAACTGCGACTTGCCGGCGCCATTGGGCCCTACCAGACAGAGCGGATCGAACTGCTCGGGACCGCTCGGCGTTCCTCTCAAGCCGACGTCGAACCCATCTAGCAGCCCGCCGCAGGTCGCCGCCTTGATGATGTGAACACGCGTAAGCTTCACGGCCCCACTCGCACGAACTGCATCGCCTTTGCCTTCTTATCGAAGACCTGACGGACGACGGGGCTTGGCTCTTCCAACACATCGAAGACCGCGGCCTTCAGGGACTCGTAATCCGCTGACACCTGTGCCCGCAGCTCGTCAAAGGAGAAGCGATCGTTCTTCAGTTTCAGAATCGCGGCCTTGATAGCGTCCTTGTCGTTATTGCTCATGGTCGGTGCCTTCCCCGGTATCTTGGGACGCCTGCGTGGCGGCTCGGCTGCGGCGTTGAATTGCTTGGTCTTCAGGTTCGCCATGAGCTCAGACGCGGGCTCGTCATTCGGGTCCTGTGGTACGAGTTCGCCGCGGAAGGCCTTGGTCAGAACCGACGGAGTGAGACGCTCTACCAGTCCTCCCGCACGCCGACTCTTGGCTCCAAGCGTCACGTTCAGCGCAAGCAACTCCTCAACACGCCGGACGATCTCCTGTTGCTCTTCGACACTAGGCAGGCCAAACGTGAACGCGGCTAGCTTGCTCGAGTTGATGTTGGACTGACTGACGCCATCTGATTTAACCTGCCAGCAGTATTCGCGACCTGCGGGGCTACCGAGACAGTAGCTCAGGTAATCTGGGAGCAGACGATCACTGCACCGAACGCGGATCAGATATCCGGCATATATCGCGTCCCGCGTGCCACGGAAGACAGCAGTCTTGCCAACAAGCTCCGGACTGTTGGTCCGATTAAACAGGACGTCGCCGTCGGAAAGTCTGTACTTGGCGATCTCCACTGCATCAGAAGTGAAGACAAGATCTCCCCAATCGAGCACCCCATCCTGGATATTGCCCATGCGCAGCACGGGCACCTTGCCGACCTTCGCCGACTTCGCCGCGGATCCATATGAGAAGTCGGCAGCCACGCTCTCGAGGTCTATGACCGGCCAATCGCCATCGACCCCGCGCTCGTCCCGCCACTCGCGCGTCAGCTCGCCGCTGGTTGCAGCGGCGAGGACGGACTGGCGGAAGCGTTTGAGAATGCTGGGGACGCGGTCAAGACGCTCCCGACAAGCGTCCACGCGCGCGAGCAACGCGTCGAGATTGTCGGCGATGCGCTTCTGCTCGGGAAGTGGAGCTACCGCGACTGGAATCGATCGCATTGCAGCTTGCGTCAGCTTCAGCCGCGTCGAGCCAGTAACAAAGCCGTTGTAGTCGAAGACGTTGAGGTACCCCACGAGGTATCGGCGATCGGCAACGGCCTCGATCGCGCGAAGAACGTGGGCGTGGTTGTTGACCCAGCACTTGCCCAGCACGAGATAGGCCTTGTGGCGAAGGCGATCGAAGAACGGAACTCCATCCTCGCCGAGCAAGATCAATGGCTCATCGAAAAGGAAATCGTCGATCTCCCCAACTTGGCCGGTCGCCCCGTAGTACGGGAACAGCGTATGTGCGGGCTTTCCCTCGATGCGCTTCTCGCGCTCGCTCGCGTTGAGCGGAACGCGAGCGGAGTCGAGAATATCGACGAGCGCCTCAAGGGGCGCCTCGGTCCACCCAGGAGGAAGCTCGCTCACGCTTCCACCTCCTCAATGTCTTCACCAAGCTCGGCCAGTATCCCGCGCAGCTCGTCGAAAGCGACCTCGAGCTCTGTCATCGCCTCGCGTGCCAGCACCGCGGGTTCGGGAAGCTCGTCGCTCGCGCCGTCGCTTTCGTCTTTGAGCCAGGCGATGTCGAGGCTCTCGCCGCGCTCGGCGATCCACTCGCGCGTGAACTTGCGGAAGCGGCCCTCCTCGCCGGTATCCTTGCGTTTGGCGAGGCTCTTCGGGCTGCCCAGCGGATCTTTGCCGAACGCCGCCTCAAAACCTGCAAAGTGGTCGCGGGTGAGCGGCGTGCGCTTCCCGAACTGCGGCATGTTCGACCGCAGGTCGTAGACCCAGACCTCCTTGGTGTTGCCCTTGTCCTGCTCGCAGCGGGTGAAGAAGAGCACATTCGTCTTCACGCCCTGCGCGTAGAAAATGCCAGTCGGCAACCGGAGGAGAGTGTGCAGGTTGCACTTGTCCATCAAGTCGGCGCGGATCTGCTTGCCTGTGTTGCCCTCGAAAAGCACGTTGTCGGGGAGCACGACGGCAGCTCGGCCTCCCGGCTTGAGGCCCAGGTAGACGTGCTGCAGGAATGCGAACTGCTTGTTGGCGGTCGGATAGGGCAGGTCGAGCCGAGTGGGTAGGCCGCCTCCTCGCTTGGTCCCAAAGGGCGGGTTGGTAAGAATCAAGTCGGCCGGAGCCAGTTGCTCTTTAAACTCGGCCGACAAGGAATCCCCATTCAAGAATTCACCCTGCATCCCATGCAGGGTGACATTCATGAGAAGAAGGCGGTAGGTATCCTGAACTAGCTCAACGCCACAGAACTGAGGCGGGCGGCCCTTACTCTTCGTCTGAAGCCAAGCCTCGTTCGCAACAACGAGGAACCCGCCAGTCCCAGCTGCTGGGTCCTGGATTGTCTCACCAGAGCGCGGCTGGAGGAGCTGAACCACGCTCTCAATGAGCGGCCTGGGTGTGAAGTACTGGCCGGCGCCGCTCTTCTTCTCGCTCGCATTTTTCTGCAGCAAGCCCTCGTACAGATCTCCAAGTCCCTCCTTTTTGGCGCTGTACCAATCGATTTCATCAATCTTTGAGACGAGCGCGTTGAGGTTCCCCGACTTTCGGATGAGCGACGTCGGATTGGCGAAAATGTTGCGAATGCGGCGTGAGCCTTGTGTCCCGAGCCGCACTAGCTGGGAGCGGTAGAAGTCAAATTGGTCCGCGCCGCTCCGCCCCTTGAGGTCGGCCCACCGGAACCCAACAGGCAGATCCTCCTCCTTGCCCGTTTCTTGCGCCATTTTCAGGAAGAGCAAGTAGCTCAGTTCATTGACGTACTGGTGGTACGTAATCCCGTCGTCCCTGAGGATGTGGCAGAAGCTCCACAGCCTCTGCACGATGTCGTTCAGATGGGCCATGCTCGGTTGGCGGTGAAAGGGCGAGAGTACCATGCCTCAAGAAACCGCAGGTTCGCTGGGTGCGATACCTACCACCGAATGTAGGAGGCCGCCAGCAGGTTGCTGAGAAGACCCAGGGACAGGGGTCGGCATCAAGCTGTGCCTACCCAGAATTCGGTCGCGGCGTCATGGAGAGCGTCCCAACGCGCGCTATGTAGGTGAGCGACGCTCGTACGTGGCCGTCTAACACCGGTGCCCGCGAAGCGGGGGTGGAATCACGAAGGGCACCGCGCGACCTTGAAGCCCGCCCACTCCTACCCCTAGAGCGCCGATCAGGTTTCCGCCCGAGGAAAGTCGAATACTTGCGCGAGCGATCGACGCGGGCTGTCACCGCGTGCATAGGTCGCCACCTCACGGAGGTGGCGCATGGAACGCTGGAAGCCGGCT
>NZ_RAWB01000145.1 GCF_003612055.1 Corallococcus llansteffanensis | reverse complement strand
CGTGTCCCCCGCGCGCAAGAAGGCCGCCGCGCGCCTCATCGCGCACCTGACGTCCCCCGAGGCCAACCGCGTGCTGGCGCTGCACTACGCGCGCAACCCGCCGAGGCTCGCGCTGTATGACGACGCGGAGCTGCGCGCGGCCGAGCCGTTCATCGCCAGCCTGAAGGAGGCGCTGGTGAGGGCGCGGCCCCGGCCGGTGACGCCGTACTACCTGCTCATCGCGGACGTGCTCCAGAGCGAGTTCTCCGCCGCCGTGGCCGGCATCCGCACCCCCGAGGAGTCGCTCACGCGCGCGCAGAAGCAGGTGGATCACCTGACCGGTGAGACTCCGGGGTCGGAGAAGGAGGAGGAGCGGTGAGCGGCGTGGAGCGGGGCTCGCAGGCGCGGGAGCGACGGCAGGCGTACCTGCTGGTGATGCCCGCCGTGCTGGTGCTGGCCGTGGTGGCGCTGTACCCGGTGCTGGCGGCGATGTGGCTCAGCCTGCACCGCTTCATCCTCGTCTTCGGCGAGCGGCGCTTCACCGGGTTGGAGAACTACGTCTACCTCGTGGGCGATGCGCGCTTCTGGGCCGCGCTGGGGAACACGGCGTACTTCACGGCGGTGGCGGTGACGGTGGAGCTGCTGCTCGCGGTGCCGCTGGCGCTGCTGCTCAACCGCGCGTTCCCGGGGCGGGGCCTGCTGCGCGCATCCGTGCTGGTGCCGTGGGCCATTCCGACCGTGGTGAGCGCGCGGCTGTGGGCGTGGATGTTCAACCCGGACTACGGGCTCATCAACCGGCTGCTGGGCGGGGCGGACATCAACTGGCTGGGCGCGCCGGGGTACGCGCTGCACGCCGCCATCCTGGTGGACGTGTGGAAGACGACGCCGTTCGTGGCGTTGCTGGTGCTCGCGGGGTTGCAGGGCATTCCGGAGGACCTCTACAAGGCTGCGCGCGTGGATGGCGCGTCGACGTGGCGGCAGTTCCGCGCCATCACCGTGCCGCTGCTCCGGCCCGCGCTGCTCCTGGCGGTGCTGTTCCGGTCGCTGGATGCGTTCCGCGTGTTCGACGCCATCTATGTGCTGACGGAGGGCGGGCCGGCGAACACGACGGAGACGCTGAGCATCTACGCGTACAAGACGCTGATGCGCTCCGGCGACTTCGGCTATGGCAGCGCGCTGTCGGTGGCGACGTTCCTGTGCGTGGTGCTGCTGGCCACGGTGTGGCTGCGGTGGTTGGGGCGCGAGGAGGCGCGGCGATGAAGCGGCCGGGGCTGGGCACGGCGCTGGCCGTGGTGGCGTTCCTCACGTTCTTCCTGGGCCCGTTCCTGTGGCAGGTGTTGACGAGCCTGTGGCCGGATGGGGAGCTGACTCGGCCGTGGCCTTCGCATTTCACGGGCGCGAACTACGAGAGCGTGCTGTTCGGGCGGCCGTTCCTGTGGGCGGTGCTCAACTCGCTGGTGGTGGCGACGCTGACGACGCTGTTCTGCCTGACGGTGGGCGCGTCCGCGGCGTTCGCGCTGGCGAAGCTGGAGTTCCGGGGGCGGGGCCTGCTGCTGTCCGCGGCGCTGGGCGTGTCGATGTTCCCGCCCATCGCCACGGTGAGCCCGCTGTACCTCATCCTCAACGCGGTGGGGTTGCGCGACAGCCTGTTGGGATTGGCGCTGCCGTACACGACGTTCGCGCTGCCGCTGACGCTGTGGGTGCTGACGTCGTTCTTCCGACAGCTCCCGGACGAGCTGTACCGGGCGGCGAGGGTGGACGGGTGCACGCCGTTCGGCGCGTTCCGCCGGGTGCTGCTGCCGCTGGCGGCGCCGGGGCTGGCGACGACGGCGATTCTTGTCTTCATCTTCGCGTGGAACGAGTTCCTCTACGCGCTGACGTTCCTGTCCACGCCGGAGAAGCGCACGGTGCCGGTGGCCATCAGCCTCTTCGCCAGCGAGTACAAGGAGCCATGGGGGGAGATCGCCGCCGCGTCGGTGGTGGCGACGCTGCCGCTCGTGGTGCTCACGGTGCTGTTCCAGCGGCGCATCGTGTCCGGGCTCACGGCCGGGGCGGTGAAGGAGTAGTGGGGGGCGTTGACCTGAAGCCGTCGAACCTTGGTAGGCTTTGGGAATCGTACCCGGGGGGGAACCATGGCGATTGTCGGAGTGGAAGGCATGACGGCGGAGCAGCTCCAGCAGGAGCTGCACGGCGGTGGCCGGTTCGTGGTGTTCGAGTACTGCGTCTCGCTCGTCGTGGTGACATACCGACGCTCGTCGGATGTCCATTTCATCCGCCACGGGGAGAGCACCGCGGGCAAGAGCCTCTTCTACACGCTGGTGACGCTCCTGTTCGGGTGGTGGGGCATCCCCTGGGGGCTCATCTACACCCCCGGGTGCCTCGCCACGAACTTCGGCGGTGGCCGGGATGTGACGGAGGACGTGGTGGCGGCGATGAGCGGGGTGGGTGTCCACGTGGACAAGGGCCTGTTCCGCGCCGTCTGAGCCGCGACGCTGCTGCTCGTGGTGCTCACGGTGCTGTTCCAGCGGCGCATCGTGTCCGGGCTCACGGCCGGGGCGGTGAAGGAGTAGCGGGTTAGCGGCTGCTTCGAGCGCGAGGCAGCCAGTAGTCTGGCCGACGACGCAGGTGCGCGATGGCGAGGACCACCACACTCTCATCCCGGATGATGTAGGGGATGGCGAAGGGATGGTCCTGGAGCAGGAAGCGGCGGATGGGCGGCGTATGGCGGAGCCCAGGCCAGATGGGCCAGCGGTCCGGATGCTCTTCGATCAGCACTACCGCTTGCGCGATGACTGAGCCAAAGACGTCGCCGAGACCGGATCTCCGGTTCTCATACCAAACGCCGGCTTCAATCAGCTCCCAACTGGCATCCGGATGCAGTCGGATGGGCATGGGTAGCGTGGACCTATCGCTGCCGCCGCATCCGCTCCAGCCGTTCTTTCAGCCGTTTTTGTGCTTCCTCGAAACTGACGAGCTCTACCGTGCCGTCGATGACCTCCTGGGCCCGGTGCGCCAATTCCCGGGTCCAGTCTGCTTCGGCATCCTGGGCTTCCGAGCTTTCATCCAGGCTGAGCAGCAGCTCATGCGCAATCCGGGCGCGCTCCTCCCTGGAGAGTCGCAAGGCATCGGTGAGCACTTCGTCGACGGTCGCCATCAACACCAGTCTAGCTCCTTCGCAGGCCCTGCGCTCCCTCGCCATGAGGGCTTGTCGCCTGCTCGAACAGCAGCGGAGCCTTCTATTCCAGTGGTCTGACCTACCGCCCCGCGGCTTCCACTTCCGCCCAGAGGCTCTTGCCTTCGAGCACCGCGTTGAGCGGCGCGCGGCGTTCGGAGACGCGCAGCAGCACGGCGGCCAGTTGTTCCAGGTGCATGGGCTTGAGGTTGTGCAGGAGCGGCAGCTTCGCCACCGTGTGCATGAAGCCGGGCGGGCGGTGGTACTCGCCCTCCAGCGCGGGCGGGCGCACCATCGTGTACGCAAGGCCGCTGTCGCGCACGATGCGCTCGGCCTCCGCCTTGGCCTTCAGGTACGCGCCCACCGGGGTGCCCGCGCCCACGGACGTGAGCAACACGAAGTGGTCCACGCCCGCCGCCTTCGCCGCATCCACCAGTTGCCGCGTGGTGCCGATGTCGCTCGTCTCGTAGGTGTCCCCCGCGGCGAAGCGCTTGCGCATCGTGCCGATGAGCTGGAGGACCGTGGTGCTGCCGCGCATCGCCTCCACCAGCGCGGGCGCGTCCGCCAGCTCCAGCGCCGCCTTCCGGGGCCAAGTGCTCGCGGGTTCGGTGCCCGCGCTCTTGGGTCGCACGTGCGGGAGGACGGACACGCCGCGCGCCAGCGCCTGGCGCATCAGCGTGCGGCCGGTCGCGCCCGTGGCGCCCGCGACGAAGAGGTGACGAGGGGAGGTCGTGCTCATGGTGAAGCCTCTTGAGCACACGACCGCGCTGCTTGCCCAGCGCTTCCCTCGCCCTCGCTTGGAAACCGGACAGCGCCCGGGCCGGCTTCAGCGCTCGGCGCGCTCGGCGCGGATCTCCCGTGCGTGGGTCACGTCCTCCAGGAAGAACGCCTCCAACTGGCGGGCCGCTTCGACGTCCTCCAGCACCAGCGAGCCCTCTTCCAGCAGGTTGAAGGACAGCGCGTCGTAGTTGATGGACCCCACCAGCACCAGCCGGTCATCCACCAGCATCGTCTTGGCGTGCATCATGGACGGCTGGAACTCCCAGACGCGCACGCCCGCCGCGAGCAGCGTGTCGTAGGTGTTGCGCTGGAGCAGCGTGATGGCCCGCTGGTCGTTCTTGTCGCCCGGGGCCAGCACCCGCACGTCCACGCCCGCCTTCGCCCGCTCCACCAGGAGCTGCATGAGCGCGTCGTTGGGCGTGAAGTACGCCTGCGAGATCCAGAGTCGCTTCTTCGCGGCCTTCACCATCAGCTGCGTGAGGCGCTCCGCGCGCGTCACCTCCGGGTTCGCCGTGCTGCTGACGAAGCCCGCCCAGCCCTCGCCCGCGTCGTCCAGGCCGGGCTGCGCCTGCTCCAGCGTGGGGAAGTCCGACGCGGGGAGCAGCGTGCCCGTCGTCTCCTGCCAGTTCTCCGCGAAGGCCTGCTGGAGCTGCGACACCACCGGGCCCTGGACGCGCACGTTGGTGTCCCGCCACTCCTTCTCGTTGCGGGCCTCGCCCAGCCACTCGTCCTGGATGGCGAGCCCGCCGGTGATGGCGACCTTCCCGTCCACGACGACAATCTTGCGGTGGTTGCGCGCCAGGTTCTCGTCCGCCGGCAGCGGGCGGAACAGGTGCGCCTCACAGCCCATCGCCTCCAGCCGCGGTTTGATCTCCTTCTCGAAGGGGCCGCTGCCCAGCGGGTCCACCAGCACGCGGCAGGTGACGCCCGCGCGGGTGCGCTCGGCCAGGGCTTCCAGCATCCGCTCCGACGCCTGTCCTGGCCGCCAGATGAACATCACGATGTTGATGGAGGCGCGGGCCCGGCCGATCTCTTCCACCATCACGTCGAACACGGCGCCGTTGTTCGCCCACCGGATGCGGTTGCGCGGTTCCATCCGCACGCCCGTCGTCTGGTACAGCGCCGTTGCGAAGTCCGCTCCGTGCGACCCCACCTGTCCCGTGAGATGGAATGGACGTGACGACTCCTGCGTGGTGCACGCGGACGGACATCCCGCGAGCAGCATCGCCCCCAACACCCCCACCCATCGCCAGTCCTTGTCCACGTCGGTGCCCGCTGCCTCCTGCACCCATGGGTGGGCACGCATGGCAGCCCTGTCATCCGCGCGTACGAGAAGACTGTTCTCTGGCTGCCTGGGTGTCTGTGCGCAGGAGGTGGCGAGGTAGGTCCCGAGGCCATGTCGATAATTTGTGACCCGGGCCGTCTTTTCGGATGAACCCGTTGCACGAGAGGTCCACCCCATGTCCCGCTACCTGATGCTGCTGCACGAGACCCCCGCCCACTTCGCCGCGAAGTCGCCCGCCGAGCTGCAGGCCATCGTGGAGGAGTACATGCAGTGGAGCGACCGGCTGCGGAAGGAGGGCCGCCTGCTCCAGGGAGAGAAGCTGTGCGACGAGGGCGGCCGGCGCCTGAAGACCGAAGGCGGGAAGCTGTTGGTGTCGGACGGCCCCTACGCGGAGGTGAAGGACGTGGTGGGCGGCCTCTTCATCCTGTCCGCGGAGTCGTACGACGCCGCGGTGGCCCTGGCCCGGACCTGCCCGCACCTGCGCCACGGTGAAGTCGAGCTGCGCGCCATCGACGATGCCTGACACGCCGCCGCCCTCCGCCGCCGCGACCGGGGCCCGGGCCGTCCTGGACCTGGCCTTCCGCCAGTGGTCCGCGGGCCTCGTCGCGGCGCTGGCCCGGCGCGTGGGGTTGGGGCGGCTGGACCTGGCCGAGGATGCGGTCCAGTTCGCCATGCTCCAGGCGGCCCGCACGTGGGGCTTCCACGGCATTCCGGAGCAGCCGCGCGCGTGGTTGCTGCGCGTGGCCGCGAACCGGCTGACGGACCTCGTGCGCCTGCGCGCGCCCGAGGTCCCGGACGTGCCGGACGAAGAGCCCGTGGCGCCGGACGCGCTCTCGGAGGCGCCCCCGCGCTACGCGGCCGAGCTTCCGGACGACGCGCTGCGGTTGCTCTTCGCGTGCTGTCACCCGGCGCTCTCGCGCGAGATGCAGGTGACGCTCACGTTGAAGGTGGCGTGTGGCTTCTCCGTGCGCGAGGTCGCCGCCGCGCTGCTCGCCGACGAGCCCACCGTGGCGCAGCGGCTGGTGCGCGCGAAGCGCACGCTGCGCGCCTGTCGCGCCACGCTGGAGGTGCCGTCGCCGGAGGCGCTGCCGGAGCGGCTGGGCGCGGTGCATCCCGCGCTCTACCTGCTCTTCAACGAGGGCTATGAGGCCTCCGAGGGGCACGACCTGTCCCGCGCGGAGCTGTGCGCGGAGGCGCTGCGGCTGGCGGAGGTGCTGCTCGCGCACCCGGGCACCGCGACCCCGGAGGGCCATGCGCTGGCCGCGCTGTTCTGCTTCCGCGCCGCACGGCTGCCGGGCCGCGTGGATGCGAGGGGCGCGTTCGTGCCGCAGGAGGCGCGCGAGGGGACGGAGGCGTCGCCGCTGCTGCTTGGAAGGGGGCTGCGCCACCTGCACGCCTCCATGGGGCCGGTGCTGACGCCGCTGCACCTGGAGGCGGAGATCGCCCTGGTGCATGCGAAGAGCGCCGTGCCGGGCGCGGAGGACAGCGCGCGGCTGCTGGCGTTGTACGACGCGCTCCTGGTGCTCAAGCCCTCGCCCATCGTCGCGCTGGGGCGCGTGGTGGCGCTGGGACGGGTGCGGGGACCGGCGGCGGCGCTGGAGGCGTTGGGGCCGCTGCGCTCGGATGGCGTGCTCCAGCGCTACCCGTACCGGTTCGCCGTGGAGGGCATGCTGCTGGAGCAACTGGGGGAGCGGGGCCGGGCCGCGGATTGCTTCCGGCAGGCCGCCGCGCTGGCGAGGACCCCGCCGCAGCGCGAGTACCTGCTCGCGCGGGCCCGGGCCTGTGGGTGAGCCGTTCTGGCACTGGATTCTGGTTTGATGGTGAATCCTGGAGTTCGCTCCAGGCCGCCGCCACCCGAATCCGCCCCCCAGGGACCTGTCATGCACCCCGTCCGAATCCATGCGCCGTTGCCCGCGGTTCACGCCCGACTGGTGGGCCTGATGGCCTGGGGCCTCATCGCGTTCAACGCGAGCTGCGCACCGCTTCCGGAGTCCGAGCCGGAGGACCTGGGCAGCACCGCCTCCGCGGTCTCCGGCGGCAACATCCTCTTCGTGGGCAACAGCTTCACCCACGGCAACGAGGAGCCGGCCTATTCGTACAACAAGGCCTCGGTCACCGACACGAATGGCTCCGGCATCGGCGGCATCCCGGGCATCTTCAAGAAGCTGACCGTGCAGGCGGGACTCGCGTTCAACGTCAGCCTGGAGACGGCCAGCGGCCAGACGCTGGGGTGGCACTCCACCAACCGGTCGGCGATCATCGGGCAGGCCACCTGGAACACCGTCGTGTTGCAGGAGCAGAGCACGACGCCGCTGCCCACCGCGCGCGGTGGTTCGCCCACGAGCTTCACGAACGCGGCCCGCGACCTGCGCGCCCTGGTGCTCTCCAAGAACCCTTTCGCGAACCTGTTCCTGTATGAGACGTGGGCTTCGCCTGCCTCCGTCGGTACGCAGGGCTACCCGAGTGGCACTCCGGGGCTCCAGGCGATGCAGACCGACCTTCGCGAGGCCTACTTCACGGCCTCCCGGGAGCTGGGGTTCACGGGCGTGGTGCGCGTCGGGGATGGCTTCCTGCGCGCGGTCGACCAGGGCCTGGCCGACCCGAATCCCGCCGATGGAATCTCCGCGGGGATGTTCAACCTGTGGAGCGCCCAGGACAGCCGCCACTCGAGCCGCCATGGCAGCTACCTGTCGGCGGCGGTGCTGTTCGCGAAGATCACCCAGGTGGATCCGCGGGGGCTGGCGACGGGTACGGGCAGCGCGGCGGCCGACCTGGGCATCAGCGCGACCGATGCCGGCAACCTCCACCGCATCGCCCATGAGATCGCCACGCTGGCCGACCCGGCCGTGGCTCGCACGCTCCTGCCCGTCACTCGCGCGACCTTCACGGGCGCGGTGACGGCGGGTACGCCGGTCAGCATCACCGGCAGTGCGCAGCTGGCCTCGCTCACCACGACGGAGGGCACCTTCAGCAACCTCGTGGCCGCGACGGCCAATGGCATCACGGGGACGAACATGCCCAGCTCGCTGGGGCCGGTGCCCGCCACCGCCAACGCGGCTGCTACGGGGCTTGGTGCTCATGACGGCGCGAACAACGTGGGCGGGGGGAACTTTCAGTTCGGCACGGCCTTCACGACGAAGACGCGCTTCTTCATCGTGGAGACCACGCTGGCCTCCGCGGCGGTGGGCGACCCCACCACCGTCACGCTGATCAACGCGTCCAACCAGCGGGTGGGCACCTACTCGCTGACGCTGGCCGAGGGGGATTTCACCGCGACGGCCGCGGGCAACACGTCCGCTTCGCTGGCGACGCTCAACTACACGGGTGGCGTGGCGAGCGTCACCGGCAGCCCCGCGGGGTCGCTGAAGTCGAAGCTGGGAGGTGTCTCGTTCTCGCTCGCGGACCTGGGCGTCACGGACGTCACGAGCGTCAGCGGCGCCACGGGCCTGCGGATCTCCAGCTCCACGTTGGATCCGAACATCGTCGGGCTCTACTCCGTGCCCTGAAGCGGTGACGGCAGCCAACAGTCTGACGCTCCGGTTCTCGCCTTCCTACATGCCCTGGGGTGCGTAGGCGCTCCGGGTTCGGCCGCTGTGCCGGACCCGGGGGCTATGACCTGGTTCTGCTCTCCGCACAGGAGCGCATCCAGGAGGCGCGAGCGGTGCAGCTCTTCAGTCGCAGCTTGGAAGTGGCGGTGAAGGGGCTGGGCGTGGGCCTGGGGCAGCCTGGGGCGCGCTACCTGGGCGCCGCGGAAGCACGCTGGCGAGTCCTCGCGGGGAAGCTCTACGTGATGGGCACGAGCGGCACGCTGCTGTTCCCGGAAGCGGACGGGACGCTGCGACCGGGAGCCTTCGCGTCGGTGGGGCTGGGGGTGGACAGTGCGCGTTGAGGCCCTGCTGCTGTGCATGGCGGTGGCCCTCACCGGCTGCGCGTCGCTCACACCTGCGCCGGGCCGGGCACGAAGCCTGAGCTACACGCCTCGCGAGGCCACGGGCCCTGCTCCCGCGCCACCGCCGAGCGATGAGTCCCTCTCTTCGCCACGGTTCGTCACGGCCCCCGAGGAGCCCGGACGGCTGCATCGTCGCAAGGGCGTCCGCGAGGTGGTGACGGGCGCGAGTCCCGTCCGCACGACGGTGGCTCTGGCGAGCGTCGCAAGTCCCGGCACACAGGCGGATGCCTGGGAGAAGTTGCTGACGGACGCGGGGCTGGAGGAGCGGGATGAGCGGCCGCTGCCAGCAGGTGCCCTCACGCCCACGCAAGCAGCACGGCTCCTGAAGGTGCTGCTGGGCAAGCCGGTGACGCTCGGCACCTTCCCCGCGCGCATGGCCGTGGGCCACCTGCTGCGCGAAGTGCTGGAGGCAGGCGAGGTGTCCCGGGACACGCTGCTGCTCCGGGTGGAGCGCTTCCGCTGGGTGGCGGTGCTGCGGCCGGACGGCCACCTGGCCTGGGTCTGGACCGGACGCACGCAGCAGAAGGCCGGCGCCGTGGCATGGAGGGACGGCACGTTCCGAGCGGGCCCTTTCGAGCTGGGCCGCTTCTACGTGAGCAATGGCTTCGTTCTCGAACTCGCGGATGACCGGTTGGCGCCCGTGCACGGCCCGGTGTTCGTCGAGGTGTACGACGACGCGGACCTCATCAGCCGCACGTTGGACGGAGCCGAATCGGCGTTCGTGAAGCTGGCGCTCGCGCTGGGACGCTTCTTCACCTCCCCGCTGGACAGCCTCGCCGCGTTGAAGGACCTGCCCGCGGGAGTGTCGGCGCTCATCGCGTCATCGCCCGAGTACTTCGAGCGCTTCCGATACATGACGCGCGGCGAGCAGGTGCAGGCCGTGGCCGAGCTGGCGACGGGCCTCCTCGTGACGAAGGGCACCGTGACCTCCGCGACGCGCACCGTGACAGGCGCGCTGGCGGGCGCGGAAGCCACGGTGCCGGTGCTGTCCCTGTCCGCGCAAGGAGCACTCACCCTGGAACGTGTCGCGGTGCCCGTAGGGCGAGCCGCGTCCGTGTTGGGGGGCGGGCCTGGGGCGGCCATCTTTCTCCAGCGTGCCAATACGGCATCAAAGAGTGCATCGCCTTCCAGGGGGCCTGGGCAGTGGGGGCCCGCGAAGGAGTCAATGTCCGCGCGTGCCCGGCGCTATCAAGAGCAGATCACGGGGCACTCGGCCGATGATGCGTATTGGGTCGGCGGCACGAGCACGAAGGCTGGGGGGATCAAGTTCGATGGGTTCAGGGATGACGTGCTACTGGAGGCGAAGGGGCCTGGCTACGCGAAGTTCTTCGAGGGACTGAAGCCCAAGGAATGGTTCCGCCACTCGGGGGCTGTGGACCTCGTTGAACAAGCTCGGAGGCAGACCCAGAAGGTCATGGGGACAGATATACGGATTGAGTGGCATGTGGCCGAAGCGGATGCAGTGAATCCAATCCGCCGGCTTTTGGATGGAGCGGACGTTGGAGGCATCAAGGTTGTCCACACCCCGGCACATTGAGAGGAGGCCATCGTGGCTGAGCAGCCTGAAGCAGAGGATTACTACGTGGGTGCCTACTGGGGGCCTCGTAAGGAGTCCCCTGCGGACTGCGCGCGTCGCACCGCTGAATTTCTCACTCTATTGGCCTCATGTGATCCGCTCCTTGCCCAGTGGTACAAGCCCGCTCGAACACGCCAGGAAGCCCGGAAGTACCCTCTGATGCCACCGGATCCGGCCACGCTCACCGAGTCGTTCCGGCGTGGCGTCAACCGCGAGAAAGGGGGGCCGGCCATCGAGCAGCTCGGATTCACGTTCTGGTTCGGCAACGAAGGCGCCAGGGGGGAAGACGTGGATCTGCGCATCACCTGTGGTGACCATGGTGGTGCCACCCCCAACTCCTGCGTGATGACTCTGCCGAGCAGAGGGGCGAATGCGGAGCGGCTCAGCACCGCCCCGGTGCTATCAGGCGTGGTACGCAGCATGGCTCAGGCCTGGGACCCTGATTGGGCCTTGGCCACATCGTGGGACCACCGTGCGGCGATGGACGATACGCCCAGGGCTGGCGGGTTCGTGGGTTGGGTCACGTACCTGCCGCGCCGCCGGGGGACGGTGCCCCCGTTGCCAGCGCCCGTCCACATCGAGCCAGTCGAGAACCGGGGGGCGCTCATTGTCCTGGCCCCGGAGCGGTTGACCGCGAGGAACCCCGAGCATGTCGAACGGGGAAAGCGCGTGCGCGAGCTGCTGGCAAGGGCCGGACTCATGCAGCCTGTCACGCCCTGACCGTCAGGAGGGCCGCGTGATGGGCGGCACCGCCGCATCGCGCCCCAACTCCAGGGCCGCCGCGCTCTCCGACGGGTCGGGCCGCTTGTCGCGCATCGTGACGAACTCCTCCGCGGCGGTGGGGTGGATGCCCACCGTCGCGTCGAGCTGCTTCTTCGTCACGCCGCACTTCAGCGCCACCGCGAGCCCCTGGATGATTTCGGGCGCGTCCGCGCCCACCATGTGGAAGCCCAGCACGCGTTCGGTGCCTCGCTCCACCACCACCTTCATCATCGCTCGCTCGTCGCGGCCGGACAGCGTGTGCTTCATGGGCCGGAAGCTGGAGACGTAGACGTCCACCACGCCGTGCCGCTCGATGGCCTCTCGCTCCGTGAGCCCCACCGTGCCCACCGGCGGCTGGCTGAACACCGCGGACGGGACGTTCTCATGGTCCATCGTCACCGGGTTGTTCCGATACAGCGTCTCCACCATCGCCCGGCCCTCCGCGATGGCCACCGGCGTGAGGTTGATGCGGTCCGTGACGTCCCCCACCGCGTAGATGCTCTCCACCGACGAGCGCGACTGCGCGTCCACCACCACCGCGCCCCGCGCGTCCAGCTTCACCCCCACCTCCTCCAGCCCCAGCCCCTGCGTGTTCGCCACGCGGCCCGTGGAGTACAGCACCGCGTCCACCTCCAGCGTCTCCCCCACGCGCGTCATCAGGCTGAGCGTGCCGTCCCCGCGCTTCTCGATGTCTTCAATGAAGGTCTCCGGCCGGATGTCCACGCCCTTCTTGCGCATCTCCTGCGTCAGCGCCGCGCGCACGTCGTTGTCGAAGCCGCGCAGCACCGTGTCGCCGCGAATCAACATCGTCACCTTCACGCCCAGCGCCGCGAAGATGCCCGCGAACTCCACGCCGATGTAGCCGCCCCCCACCACCGCCACCCGCTTCGGCAGCGTGGGCAACTCCAGCGCCTCTTCCGACGTGATGGCGTGCTCGATGCCCCGCACCTGCGGCAGCCAGGGCCTGCCGCCCGTGGCCACGAGGATGCGCTCCGCCGTGTAGCGCTTGCCCGCCACCTCCACCGTGTGCGCATCCACCACGCGGCCCCGGCCCTCCACCAGCGTCACACCCGCGTCGCGCAAGAGCCGCCCGTAGATGTTCGTCAGCCGCTCCAGCTCCTTCGCCTTCGCCGCCTGGAGCCGCTTCCACTCCAGCGCGGACCCGCTCACCGTCCAGCCGTAGCCCGCCGCGTCCTCCAGGTCGTAGCGGTAGTGCGCGGCGTACACGAGCAGCTTCTTGGGCACGCACCCTCGCAGCACGCACGTGCCGCCCACGCGCCCCTCCTCGCAGATGGCCACCCGCGCTCCGGAGGCCCCCGCGCGCCGGCTGGCCGCCACGCCGCCCGATCCCGCGCCCAACGTGAACAAATCGAAGTCGTAGCCCGCCATCGACGTCCTCCCTGTGTCCCAAGCCCAAGAGATGGGGTGCCGCGCCGCCCCCGGGAAGGCAGCCCACCGAGCGCTGCCCGCCGGGTTGCTCCCCAGGGTCACGGGCGCCACCCGACTCGCCCGTTCCCTTGCTGCATTCAATCCCCCTCCCGCACGGGAAGGGGGGATATCGTGACCGGAGGGCGGCCTCCCCTCATGTCTCACCCCACCTCCCAGTCATCCATCCGGACGGAGCTTCCGGAGCCAGAGCCGTCTCCAGGGGTGGACCCGGAGGTGGTGGGCCGTCGCTACCGCATCCTGGACCTGCTGGGTCGGGGCGGCGCTGGCACCGTGTGGCGCGCGCAGGACGGGCTGTCCGGGCCGGTGGCCCTCAAGCGGCTGCACAAGACGGTGGCGGACCTGGCGCGGCGCCCCGGGAAGGGTACGCCCTCCGCGTTCGCCACGCAGGGCATGGCGCTGTCGCTGGCGCACGAGTTCCAGACGCTGGTGTCGCTGCGCCACGCGCACGTCATCCGCGTGCTGGACTACGGCTTCGACGACGAGGGCCGGCCCTACCTGGCCATGGACCTGCTGGAGGACGCGCGCACGCTGGTGGAGGCGGGCTCGGACGCGCCGCTGACGACCCAGGTGGCGCTGCTGGTGCAGACGCTCCAGGCGCTCGCGTACCTGCACCGGCGCGGCATCATCCACCGCGACCTGAAGCCCGGGAACGTGCTGGTGGTGCGCGGGCAGGTGAAGGTGCTGGACTTCGGCCTCGCGGTGGGCCGCGACCAGGGCCGGCGCGCGCAGCCGGCGGGCACCCCGGGCTACCTGGCCCCGGAGCTCTTCGAGGACCAGCCCCCGTCGGAGCAGACCGACCTCTTCGGCTTCGGCGCCATGGCGTGCCAGATGTTCTTCGGGCGGCTGCCCCACGGCGGCCAGGTGTTCGCGACGCCGGGCTTCCCCCCCGCGCTCAAGGCCCTGCTGGAGCAGCTGGTGGCGCCGGAGGCCCACCGCCGTCCTCGCGACGCGCAGGCCGCCATCGCCGCGCTGTGCGCCGCCACCGGCCAGCCCCTGCCCGCCGAGTCCGCCGCCACGCGCGACAGCTTCCTGCAGTCCGCGCGCTTCGTGGGCCGCGTGCGCGAGCGCGAGCACCTGATGGACGTGCTCGACCGCGCGCTCGCGGGCCAGGGCAGCGCGTGGCTCATCGGCGGGGAGAGCGGCGTGGGCAAGTCGCGCCTGCTGGAGGAGATGCGCGCGCAGGCCCTGGTGCGCGGCGCGGTGGTGGTGCGCGGGCAGGCGGTGGACACCGGCGGCGTGCCGTACCAGGAGTGGCGCGCGGTGCTGCGCTGGCTGCCCATGCTCACGGAGCTGTCCGACCGCGAGGCGCGCATCCTCAAGCCCCTGGTGCCGGACATGGAGGCGCTGCTGGGCCGCGCGGTGCCCATCGCCCCGGAGCTGGACGCGGAGATGGCGCAGCTGCGGCTGCACCAGACGGTGGAGGACGTCTTCGGCCGGCTGCCCCAGCCCACCGTCGTCATCCTGGAGGACGTGCACCAGGCGCACAGCGAATCGCTCCAGCTGCTCGCGCGGCTCGCGGCGCGGGCCTCCGGGCTGCCGCTGCTCCTGCTCGCGAGCTTCCGCGACGACGAGGCCCCGCTCCTGCCGGAGTGGGTGCCCGGCACCCGGACGCTGCGGCTGCCCCGGCTGGACGCGGAGGAGATCGCCCTCCTGGGCGAGTCCATGCTGGGCCCCGTGGGCCGGCGACCCGACGTGCTGGAGCTGCTGCGCCGCGAGACGGAGGGCAACCCCTTCTTCCTCGTGGAGGTGGTGCGCGCGCTGGCGGAGGACGCGGGCGGCCTCGACCAGCTCGGCGACCGGCTGGGGGGACGCGCGCTGCCGGAGCGCGTGTGGGCGGGCGGCATGCGCGCCCTGGTGCAGCGCCGGCTGGAGAAGGTGCCCCGGGGCGCGCGGGGCCTGCTGGACGTGGCGGCGCTGCTCGGCCGGGAGCTGGACGTGGCGGTGCTCCAGCGGGCGGCGCCGGGCGTGGACGTGGAGGCGTGGCTCACCGACTGCGCGGCGGCGGCGGTGCTCGACGTGGTGGACGACCGCTGGCGCTTCGCGCACGACAAGCTGCGGGAGCGGCTCCTGGAGGACCTGCCGCCCGAGTCCCGGCCCGCGCTCCACCGGCGCGCGGCGGAGGCGCTGGAGGCGGCCCATCCGCGGGGCCACGCCGCCGCGCTGTCGTACCACTGGGGGCAGGCCCAGGACGCGGCCCGCGAGGCGCTCCACGCGCGGCGCGCGGGCGAGGAGGCGCTGGAGGTGGGCGCGTGCCGCGAGGCGCTGCCCCTGCTCGCGCGGGCGCTGGCGAGCACCCCGGGCGCGACGGCGCTGGAGAAGGGCCGCGTGGAGGCGCTGCTGGCGGAGGCGCGCTTCCAGCTGGGAGACCTGGAGGCCTTCCGCGGCCACGCGGAGGCGGCGCTCGCGCACTTCGGCTGGCCCATGCCGAAGACGCGCGTGGCGTGGGTGCTGGGCACGCTCTGGCAGGCGCTGTCGCGGCTGGCGCAGAGCGCGCGGCCCGACGCGCACGTGGACGACTCGGCCCGGCGCCGCGAGGTGCGGCGGGTGGCGGGCCGGCTGCTCATGCGCCTCACGGACGCGTTCATCTACGCGCAGGAGGCGATGCCGGTGCTCTGGAGCGGCCTGCGCATGCTCAACCTGTGCGAGCCCGCGGGGCCCTCGCCGGAGCTGGCGCGCGGCTACACGGTGATGGCGGTGGTGGCGGGCACGGTGCCGGTGCGCCGGGTGGCGGACGCGTGGGTGAGGCGGGCGCGGGAGGTGGCGGAGAGCGTGGGCCGCCCGGTGGACCTGGCCTACGTGCTCAACCGCAACGCGGTGTGCGCGGTGTACCAGGCCCACTGGGAGGACGTGGAGGCGTGGCTCCAGCGCGCGACGTCCATCGTGGACTCGGTGGGCGACCTGCGGCTGGCGGAGGAGTGCCGCGCGCTGCTCACCGTGGCGCTCTGCTACCAGGGCCAGTTCGCGCGGGGGCTGCCGCTGATGGACTGGCTGGAGGCGTCCGCGGTGCGCCGGGGCGCGGTGCAGACGCAGCACTGGGCCATGCACTACCGCGCGCACATCCTGCTGCGGCTGGGCGAGCACGCGCGGGCCCGCGTGGCGCTGGAGCCGGCGCTGGCGTGGACGGAGGCGCACGGCGGGGCCACCGACCGCATCATCGTGGACGGCACGCTGGCGCTCCTGTGCCTGCGCGAAGGTGACGCGGCGGGCGCGCGCGCGGCGGCGGAGAAGGCGCTGGTGCGGCTGTCGGCCGGCAAGCCGGTGGCGCACTTCGTCTACTTCGGGGCCACGGCGGTCGCGGAGGTGCTGCTCACGCTGTGGGCGCGCGAGACGCCGGGGCCGGGGCTGCAGGCGCTGTCGCACAGCGCCCGCGTCGCGCTGAAGGCGCTGGAGGACTTCGCGCGGGTGTTCCCCTTCGGCGAGCCCTCGGCGTGGCTGTGGCGCGGCTGCGAGGCGTGGCTTTCGGGCCGGCCGCGCAAGGCGTTCCGCGCGTGGCAGCGGTGCATCACCGAAGCGACGAAGCGGCGGATGCCCTACGAGGCGGCGCGCGCGCGGCTGGAGTGGGCGCGGCACCTGCCCGCGAATGCCCCCGAGCGCGCGGAGCTGCTGCGGCGGGCAGTGGAGGACTTCACCCGGCTGGACGCGCGCGAGGACCTGGCCTGCGCCATGGCCGAGCAGGGCCTGGGAACGACGGCGGAAGGCAGGGCGGAGTGACGACGCGATGATGCGAGTGGGCGACGTGGCGATCCTGGCGTGTCCGGACTGCCGGGGCCAGTTGGTGTGGCACGGGCTGAACGAGGACGACCGGCTCACCGAGGGCCGCCTGCGCTGCGGCGGCTGCGGCGAGACGTGGGACGTGGACGGGGGAACCGCGCGGCTGTACCGCGAGGACCGCGTGCAGGGCACGGACCGGCTGATGCGCCACATCTATGACGGGCTGCCCGCGCTGCACGACCCGCTGACGGCGGTGCTGACGCCGCTGTTCCAGTCCGTCTCCGAGTCGCGGATGCGCGACGGGTACATGCGGCGGCTGGAGCTGGGCGCCCTCAGGCCGCGCGAGGACGGGCAGCCGGTGCGGGTGCTGGAGGTGGGCGTGGGCGCGGGCGCGAACCTGCCGCGCATCCGGGGCGCGCTGCCGCCCGGCCTGGACGTGGAGGTGTGGGGCCTGGACCTGAGCACCGGCATGCTGGCGCAGTGCGAGAAGCGGCTGCGCAAGCACATTGGCAACGGCATGCGGGACACCCGGCTGCTCCTGGCGGACGCGCACGCGCTGCCCTTCCGGGACGCGACGTTCGACCGGGTCTTCCACGTGGGAGGCATCGGCGGCTATCGCCAGCCCGCGGTGGCGCTGCTGGAGATGTCGCGCGTGGCCCGCCCCGGCACGCCGCTGGTGGTGGTGGACGAGCAACTGGACGCGAGCTTCCGGCCGTCGCTGTTCCAGCGCGCCGCCTTCCGCGCCCTCACGTTCTACACGCGCGACGCCCGGAGCCCGCGCGCGCTGCTGCCCCGCAACGCCGAAGGCGTCATCGAGGAACAGGTGTCACCGTTCTACTACTGCCTCACGTTCCGCGTTCCGGAGCAGGCGCCGGCCGTCACGGGTTGAGCACCAGGTCCATCAGCCGGAGCGTCATGCCGCCGGTGAAGTCGATGGTGGCGCCGTTGAACCAGCCCGCGTCGTCGCCGGTGAGCACGGTGACGAAGCGCGCCACCTCCTCCACCGTGCACATGCGCCCCGCGGGGGTCATGGCCGCGTGGCGCTGCTCCAGTTGGGCCAGGGCCTCCGGCGAGTAGACGTGGCTCAGGGCGGGCGTCATCACCGTGCCGAACTTGAGCAGGTTGACCCGGTGGCCCCTGGGGCCCAGCTCCATCGCCAGGTGACGCACGTACATCTCCAGCGCGGCCTTGGAGGCGCTGATGAGGCCGGTGTTGCCCAGGTGCGTTTCGTCCAGCGGGTTCTGCAGGCCCAGCAGCCGTGCGTCCGGGGCCAGCAGGTCGCGCTGGACCATGGCCTGTGTCCAGTACACGAACGAGTGGGCCATGCAGTCGAAGGTGCGCTGCACGCGGCGCGGGTGCAACCGGTCCGGCCCCTCCGACAGGAAGCGCCCCACGGCCGCGCCCGCGATGGCGTGGACGAAGAGCTTCACGCTCCGGGGGCCCGCGTGCGTGAGCAGGGCGTCCGCGCCCGCCTCGGCGGACTCGGGGGTGGAGGCGTCCGCCTGGCGCAGCAGCACGTCCCGGCCCGCCTCGCGCACGCTCGCCTCCATCCGGCTCGCGGCCTCCGCGTAGCGGCCCCGGTGCACGCCAAAGACATTCAACCCCGGCGTGCGCGCGACGGCCTCCGCGATGGCCGCGCCCGTGCCGGAAGAGGCGCCGAGGATGAGGGCCCACCGTGGGTCCGAAGGGCCCCGTGGGGCGGTGGCTTCCGGGTGCTGCGGTCCGGGTGTCGTTCGAGGTGGCGCGCGCATGGTGTGTCCATCATAGGAACGCGGTGTGCGTGGGGCCCGGGTGACGGTGGGGGTCCTCGACCGGGTGCCACG
>NZ_RAWB01000144.1 GCF_003612055.1 Corallococcus llansteffanensis | reverse complement strand
AGCCGGCTTCCAGCGTTCCATGCGCCACCTCCGTGAGGTGGCGACCTATGCACGCGGTGACAGCCCGCGTCGATCGCTCGCGCAAGTATTCGACTTTCCTCGGGCGGAAACCTGATCGGCGCTCTAGGATGCCTTGGCGCTGCACCTGGAGGGCCTCGCTCATGGCGAACAACCTCGGGAGTGCCAGGACGGAGTCAGGGGCATGGAGCACTCGGGCGGCACAGGACGAGTCCCACGTCACTGCTGCCTCCTTGTCGGCAAGACTGTTGGCATCCATTTCGATGCACGCGAGCGACGCCTTGCGCAGGGCCTGGATGAGAGCGGCATGGGTTCGTGCGCCGATGGCCCGCAGGCGCGTCTTTACCTTCAGCCAGCAGGATTCGATGGGATTGGGGTCGGGGCTGTAGGGCGGCAGGAAGAGGAGGTGAGCCGGGACCGTCGCTCGCCTCTCTGGGGGCGAAGACTCCGTCCGCGACGGGCCGCTGGAGGCGCCACGGCAGCCCTCTCCGTTCTCTCCACTGCCAGCAAATGCCAGACCCCGGGTGTTGCCGCAAGCCCCCCCGGTCGTGCTCCACCATCGCCCGTTTCGAGCCAGGAGCAGGAGGGCTGAGAGATGCGCACGGACATGGTGACGCAGCACGCGGTGGTGATTGCTGGAGGGGGCCCGACCGGGCTGATGCTGGCGGCGGAGCTGGCGTTGGCGCAGGTGGACGTGGCCATCGTCGAGCGGCGCGCCAGTCAGGAGGTCGCCGGCTCGCGCGCGCGGCCTGCACGCGCGCAGCCTGGAGGTGCTCGATCAGCGCGGAGTCGTCGAGCGCTTCGTCACGCAAGGGCAAGCGGTCCAGAACGTCTCATTCGGGCAGGCGCCTCTGGACCTCAGCGACTTCCCGACGCGTCACAACCATGGGCTCGCGCTCTTGCAGGAGCGCTTCGAGCGCATCCTGGCGGAGTGGGTGGGCGAGCTGGCGGTGCCCCTCTACCGTGGGTGCGAGGTGACGGGCTTCGCGCAGGACGACACCGGCGTCGACGTCGAGCTGTCCGACGGCCGTGCGCTGCGGGCGAAGTACCTCGTCGGGTGCGACGGGGGCCGCAGCCTCGTCCGCAAGGCGGCAGGCATCGAGTTCCCGGGGTGGGACGCGTCGATCAGCTACCTCATCGCCGAGGTCGAGATGACCGGAGCGCCAGCGTTCGGCATCCGCCGGGACGAGAAGGGCACCTACGCCATGGGCAAGCTGGAGGACGGACGCGTGGGCGTCGTGCTCAGAGAGGAGCAGGTCGGCACGGGCGACGCGCCGACCCTCGAGGGCCTGCGCGAGGGACTCGTCGCGCTCTACGGGACGGACTACGGCCTGTGCAGCGCCACGTACCTCTCGAGGTTCACCGACATGACGCGGCAGGCGGCGTCCTACCGCAATCTGCGGGTGCTCCTGGCCGGCGACGCGGCCCATGTGCACTCGCCGATGGGCGGACAGGGGCTCAACCTTGGCGTGCAGGATGCCGTGAACCTGGGGTGGAAGCTGGCCCAGGTCGTGCGCGGCGTCTCGCCGGAGAACCTGCTCTACACGTACCAGGCCGAGCGGCACCCCGTCGCGGCCCGTGCGCTGCGGAAGACGATGGCTCAGACCGCGCTGAGCCGTGGTGACGCGCGGATGGACGCCGTGCGCGAGACGCTGGCGGAGTTGCTGCGGATGGACGGGCCCCGCAAGCAGTACGCGGCGATGATGTCGGGGCTGGACGTCCACTACGACCTGGGCAACGGACACCCGCTGCTCGGGCGCCGCATGCCGGACCTCGACCTGGTCACCGCCGACGGCCCCCGGCGCGTGTTCCACCTGTTGCACGACGCGCGGCCGGTGCTGCTCGACCTGGGCGAGCCCGGCACTCTCGACATCACGCCCTGGGCGGACCGGGTTCGGAGGGTCGCTGCTCGCTACACGGGGGCGTGGGAGCTCCCGGTGCTCGGCGCGGTCACGGCGCCCGTTGCGGTGCTGATTCGACCGGACGGACACGTCGCGTGGGTCGGGGAGGGCACGGACTCGGGTCTGCGTGAGGTCCTGACCCGATGGTTCGGGCCGCCGCGTGCGACGTAACGCGTTTCGCTTGCCTCAGCGGACTCCGTCCGGCGGCCTGGCGGCAGTCTGCTCCTGGCGCGTCAGCGCATCGCCTGGGACGGCTCCCCCGGGACGCGAGCCTGCTGCGTCTTCTTCGTCGCGACGATGAACTCGAGCGGCGTGAGCACCTCGACGACGTTGGCCGCCGGCTTGGTTCCGAGCGTCCAGAACGTCGCTCCCTCAAGCGGAGGCAGAGGCGAAGCCGGAAGAGGCAAGCGAGCTGCCTTTAGCAGCGACGAGACAGGAGCCGACGCAGGAGCGCACGCCGCGGCTGGATGGGGCGGGGTTGCTGCGCAGGAGTTTCTTGCTGGACGTGTTCGCCTGCGGCAGGAGTGGAGGCAGCCACCCTCAACTGGCCTTCTCTTCGCACTATGCGTACGCCAACAGCATCGTGTTCCGGTTGGACAAGGACTTCGTCTCCACGGCGACCTTCGGCCACAACGAGACGGAGTTCCAGCAGCCGCACCACCTCATCCTGAACCTCGCGATAGGCGGCAACTGGTGCGGCCACCCGTCGCCGGACGCCATCGACCTGCCGTGGGGCGCGAAGAAGACCATGGAGGTTGAGTCGGTGTGCTGGTACCAGCCGGGCGGCGCGCAGTCGCTGGGGCTCACCAACGCCGGCTTCGAGCAGGGCCTGACGGGCTGGGACACCTGGAGCCCGAACGGCACCGGCTCCGCCGCCATCTCCGAGACCTACAACGGCGGACACTCGGGCAGCTTCCACCTGACGCACTGGACGTCGGGCTCTCCCTTCGAGGCCTGGACGTACCAGACGAAGTCGGGCCTCCAGGCGGGCACGTACAAGCTGCGCGCGTGGTTCCGCAAGGGCGGCACGTTCGACTTCGCGCGCTTCCAGGTGAAGACCTGCGGCTCGTGCGCGGCCTCCGTCAGCGACCTGGGCACCTACAGCGGCTACACGCTGGTGGAGACGCCCGCCGTCACCGTGCCGGCCAACGGCTACCTGGAGTTCGGCCTGCACAGCAAGGCGCCCACCCACAACGGCTCCAGCTTCATCCACATGGATGACGTGGAGCGGGTCCGCCTGTAGCCAGTCGCTACTCGAACGCCGGTGTAGACTGGAGTGCCTGCATCGGCGCATGGGCTCCCTGGCGAACTGGAGGATGGCTCGATGAAGTCCCACATCCAGCGGAGCACCCAGGCCGGACGGGGCCCGGAGGCGAATCCCCTTCGGGAAGCACGGCCGGAATGGGAGGGCGCCTCGGGTCCTGCGGTGTCACTGCCCTGGGAGGTTCGCGCCGGCATGGAGCGCTCCTTCCACACGGACTTCTCGCACGTGCGGCTGCACACGGGCTCCTGGGTGGGTCGCACCGGGGATGACGCGGCCACGCGGGGCGAGCACATCTTCTTCCGCCAGGGCCTGCCCCGTTTCGACACGCACGAGGACCGGGCACTGCTCGGTCATGAGCTGACGCACGTGGTGCGCCAGCGCCAGGGGATGCCGTACGGACCGGGGCGGCTCTCGCATCCCGGCATGGAATCCGAGGCCGACGCGATGGGTGAGCGCGCCGCGCTGGGGCAGCCCGTGTCACTCATGGGCGCGGGCTCCTCGGCCCATCCCGTGGACGGAGGGGCGCTGGCCCCAGGGCCCGTGCAGGGCGGCAAGAAGAAGGTGCTCCGACGCAGGAAGGCACGCGAGGCGCACCAGCGGCTCATCGAGGAGGAACGGCAGCAGGAAGCCCGGAAGCAACAGAAGAAGGAGGCCCGGGAGACGCAGCGGACCGAGGGCCCTTTGGTTCTGGAGAAGCGGATCTACGGACACCGCCCGGTCAAGAGGGTTCCCCAGGCCTACCAGGGGGTCGTCACTCAACTGCAAGCGGCATTGGCCGAGCTGAAGACGGCGCGCAGGGCTCAGAAGGTAGAGCTCGCGGCAGGGATCTACGAAGAGCGCGCATCTTTCGACGGGACGCTCACGAGACCGCAATTGAGCAAATTGCAAGGCGGATCCGAGTTCCTGCAAGATCGTTTCGGGGATACCGGGACCTACGTCCGCGACCTGCTCGCGACGAACATCACGCCCCAGAAACTGCAGGAGTACCTCCAGCTCAATCCCGAACTGGCCCAGGATCTGACGTTCTCGGGTGTCGCCAAAAACCACGAGACGCTCATCCGTTACAAAGGCAGGCACATCTACACACTGCAGGGCGGAGCGTCTGCCTTCTACCCCAAGCCGCGAGCCACGACTGAGGCACCCTTGCGTCGGACGCTCTTCTCCAAGCATGGCGCTCAAGCCGGCAAAGAATACGTCCTCGACGACCGGGGCGTGCCCACGCGCCGTTACGCCTATTCCGTCAAGGATGGAGATCAGGTGGGCATTCTCCGGCGCAATGACACGCTGAGGGGCAGGTTCATTTCCAAGGCCGGATATGCCAATGTCATGACAGCAACTGGCTATGATCAGGTGCAGCTCGGATCATTTCCGGGGACCATCGATCCGGACGCCCTGCTGAGCGAGAACGACATGGTCTTCGTTCACCAGGAGTTCGGATCCTCGGATCGTCAGCGAGGCGTGAGCATCGCCAGTTCGCCCACGCCGCTGCTCTCGAACGAGGCCCGAGGATTCGCGGATCCAACCAACGCGGACACACAGAAGCTCCGGATAGACCTTGCCACCATCCCGCGGCAGAGGCGGGGAGGCGCCCCGAACCTGATCAATCTCTACCAGCGCATCCCCGGCTTCGAGCAGCACAGAGTCCGAGTGCCTGACTTCTACAACTTGCGTCGGGGCAACGCTTCACGACCCCACGAGAGGCAAGGTCTGCAACACACCGCGGCAGCCGGACAGCAGCACTTCGACTGGTCGATCGGGAAGAACCGGGAGATGTTCCTGCGGGAGCTGACCCAGCAGAACCTGTCGGGGGTGGCCCCGCCCAATGCACTGGAGGATATGAGCTACATTCCTAGACGAGATGATCCGAGAGCTCCGCTGCCACTTGAGGTGCAGGTTCTCATCCGAGAGCTCCTGCGCGACGCGAAGGACACCCAGTTCGCTCCTCTCTGACTCGACTGGAGCACCCGCGCCGGTGTCTCCCGGCGCGCGCGGTTTCGCATCCACTCAGTGCAGGGGTGCTGGCCCGCACCGGCGCATCGTCGCTTCGCTACGGAGTCTGGGGCTTGAGTCCGGCGACGCTACAGTGTGGTCGAAAATCCCGGTCGCTCTTGTAGTCTCCGCCCATGAGTAAGCGGACCAGTGACAACAACGGCGCGACGTTCCTCATGGATGGGGAGGACTTCTTCGCTGCCTTCGTCGCGTGTCTGGACGAGGTGCGGCGCAGTGTCTCCGACGGGACCGTTTCGTTGTCGCAGCAGCAGGCTCCCGTGCCCGCGAACACCTACGTGCGGCTGGCCTACTGGGCCATGGAGCCGCACCTGCCCCTGAGCAAGGACACGCCCGACTTCACGCTGGAGGTGGCGCTGAAGCAGTTGGCGGACCTGGGCATCCACGTGGAGATCATCCTGTGGGATCCGGACGCCCTGTCGGCCAACGCCGGCGGCGACGAGAACTTCGCGAAGAAGGTGGCCCGCGGGAACCAGGCGGTGGAGAAGGCCCTGGGCGGCTACAAGAAGAAGATCCTCGTCTACCTGGAGAGTCACCCGGCGCTGGGGGGCGTGGGCCTGGGGCTGCACCAGAAGATGGCCCTCTTCTCCGTCGGAGGACGGCTCAAGGCGCTGGTGGGCGGCTTCAACATGGAGGAGGAGTACTGGGACACGGCCTACCACCACGGCCAACACCCCATCACGAAGCACGGGCACACCCTCCATGACACGGCGGTGTTGGTGGAAGGGCCGGTGACGTGTCACATCGAGGAGGAATGGCTGCGTCGGTGGATGCGGCAGGTGTCGTTCCAACTCTGGGAGACGCCGCCATACAAGGTCCGGGGCGCCGTCCGGGCGCTCGCCACGGATCAGCCCCAGGACGGCGGGCTGCGGATCTCCGTGCTGACGACGGGTGTCTCCGCCACGAGCACCGAACACAGCATCCGGGATGAAATCAAGACGCTCCTCCAGGGTGCCAACGCGTATGTCTATGCGGAGAACTACCAGTTCTTTGAGCCAGAGATCATCACGGAGATCTGCCGGAAGCTGAAGACGCAGAAGCAATTCCAGGTCTGCGTGGTGATCCCGGATCCCATCTGTGATCCGACGCAGGCGAACACCCAGTTGTCACGCATCGCGTACACCCGGATGTTGCTGGCGAGCTTCAAGGAGAAGGGCGGGACCAAGGGCAAGCTGGACGAAGCCCTGCTCAGCCTGCGGATCCACGACGTCACGGACCCGGTGAACAACGAGCAAGGGGTGTATTACAAGGTCCTCGACGCGAAGAAGCCGAAGGGCTGGATGGAGGGCACGAGGCTCCAGATGCGCCCTCCCGAACTCAAGGGCCAGAAGACCGTGAGCAAGCCGGTGGCGGTGGCGCTGGAGGCGATTGATGGACTGGACCTGGCGGAGGGCACCACGCCCCGCGTTCAGTTCTACTGCCCGGTGCGCTTCCCGGCGGACAGCGACCAGTACGCGGACAGCACGAAGATCTATGTGCACTCGAAGCTGATGCTCATCGACTCGCGACACGTCATCGTGGGCAGCGCGAACTTCGGCCATCGCAGCATGCAGTACGACGGGGAGATGAGCCTCCACATCCAGAGCGACGAGTTCGCGATCGAAGTGAAACGGAAGCTCTTTCCGCATTACAACGTGCACTCCATCAAGGAGGTGCCCGCGGCGCTCCGCGACGATGCGCGGAGCGCGCACAATCAGGTGCGGCTCATCCCCCGGAGTCCGGGCGAGCTGGGGGCGGGCTCCGAGAAGGTGAAGGAGAAGCTGCCCTTCCCACTGGACTACAGCTGGTTCTGAGCGCGGGTGCGGCGGCACGTCAGGTGAGGTTCAGGATGTTGGTGTCGATCTGGAGCTGCTTGGCGATCTGGGCGTCCTTCTTCCGCTTCGCCACCCGCTTCGACCTCAGGAACGTGCCGAACTCCGCGCGGGTTTTCGGCACGGTATAGTATTGCACGGCACTCTCGAACGTCTGGCGGAAGCGCTTGTCTGTTTTGCTTTCCAGCTCGTCGAAGGCGTCCTCCCGCGACCGTTTCTTGCCGGCGCTTGCCTTTGGGGGAATCCAGAAGTCCGAGATGTCAATGGGCAGGCTCAGGAACGTCGGATTGACGGGGGGCGCGCTGGGTTTGATCACCGAGCCCCCTCCCACCGTGGGCTGGGAGGCCTTGTCCTGCGGATAGGCCTGGACCGCGACCACCTTTTCCGTGGCCTTTCCACCGACCCGGAACCCTTTGCCAAAGCTGGTCGCGCTCGATTGGCCGAAGACGAATCCCTCTTCGGGTTGGGACTTCAACGCGGGATTCGCGGTGGGATCCAGGACGGCGGTGTCCACGCCGACGAAGTGCTTCAAGGGCACCGGCGGGACGGCGTCCTCCTTCAGGACGTGGTTCGGAAATTTCGTGCTGTCGACCGCCAGCTCTGCCTTCCAGACGTGGGGCACGCGCCGGGGAATCGTCATCGTCTTGGCGCCACCGTCCGTCTGCGTCACCGTGGACGGAATCACGCTCCAGGCCGCCAGGTCCGCGACCTTCACCGTGTAGTCCTGGTCGGCGTACTCGACGGCCACCTTCATGTCGATGGGCACGCTGGTGTCGAAGCGCTTGTTGACGGTGTCGTAGGGTCCCTTCTCCGCCATGATTTCCATCACGCGCCAGGCCGGCGAATTGAAGTCACGAAGCTGCGGCGCCAGGTTGTCCGCGCGGTAGCTGTCCTGGCCCAGGATCTTGTCGCTCACCAGGTGGCCGCCCGCATAGTTGAACTTGGCGGTGATGGGGCGGTCGAACATCGCCCGCTCGTGCTCACCGATGTTGCCGATCTCCGTCTGCGGCGCCGCGGCCTGGCGTGAACTCGGCGTGCGGCGCGTCCCCTCCACCACCACGTGGATGGAGTTGGGCCGGTCCACGGCGTCGTAGATCTTCTTCGAGCTCTTGATGAACTCGCTGGGCCGGACCTGCGCTCCGTTCTGGATGGGGTAGGGGTAGTCGCCCAACTGCGTCTTGAGGTTGTCGTTGAGGACGGAGATGGGGTGCTTGACGGACGTGGAGTTCGGGGTGCCGACGATGTGGGGGCTCTTCATCTGGATGACGTCGGCGCTGGCCTGGGAAGACGCCGCATCCGGGACGTGCCCGACGGAGACGGACCGGCCGCTGACCGCCGCGCGCCCCAGGGCGTCCGCTTCGCGCTCCAGCCCCGCGTCCGCGTTCACCTTCGCCCCGCCCAGCGAGAAGCCGCCCCCCACGCGGTCCTGGCGCTGACGCACCACGTGCGCGAGCTCGTGGCCGATCAGCTCCAGGCCGCGAGTGCTGGAAGGATCATAGTGGCCCCGCGCGAAGCGGATGGTGTCGCCTCGGGTGTACGCCTGCGCGTCGAAGGGCAGCGCATCACGGCTCTGGTCGATCCGGACGGACCGGAAGTCGGCCCCGAAGGCATCCTCCATGCGGGTGCGCACGGGCTCCGACAAGGGCTCGCCCCGTCGCTCGGACAGGCTCGGCCCGGATGGCACGGGGGTCTTCGCCATCTTCGCGCCCATCGTCCACCTCGCTGCCGTCACCACTCCAGCGCCTGACGCTATCACGCGCGAGCACGGTGCTCCGTTGGGGACACCGCGTTGACGCGTTCGCCCGCGTCCTGTTACCTCGACGGTCGCCCCTCCAGGAGTCCCCATCCATGAATGCGCCCGAAGCCAGTCCGCGGCTCGACGAAATGCCCTCCGCGCCTGGCCCTGCCCGCGCCCACCTGGACGCGGAGCTGGCGCGGTTGCGCGCCATCGTGCGCCGCGCGACGGCGGAGGACTCAGGGGAGGCGGAGCGTGGGCCGCTGGACCTCACGGCGCTCCAGGACGCCATCCGCCAGCAGGTGGACGCCGCGGACTCGGCGGGACTTCGCCTGCCTCTCGTCCAGCTCGCGCGGACGTTCCACCTGTCGCGTCTGGACCTGGATCTCCTCCTGCTCGCGCTCGCGCCGCTCCTGGATCCAAGCTTCGGCGAAACCTACGCGAGCCTGCTGGGAGATCCCCGCCGGACCTATCCCACCGTCGATTCCGCGAGGACGTTGCTCGCCCCGGTGCTCGGCGATGCGGGCGACCTCATCGAGGCCTTCCACCCGGAGGCGCCCCTGCTGCGCTGGGAGCTGCTCGCGATGGAAGGCGTCCGGGACACGGTCTCCAGCGACCTGTACCTCCGGCCCTTCTTCATCGACCTGGAGATCCTGCACTTCATCATGGCGTCGGATCACCCGGGCCCGTTCGCGGAGGGACTCGCACTCGTTGCTCCGGAGGTGCCGGAGGACTACCGGCTGGGCTCGGCCGCGGTGCGCGCGCTCGGCACCTTGTGCGAGCGCCTGAAGGAGGGCGTCCCCCAGGGCTTCCGCTTCGCCGTCGAGGTGCATGGCCCCGCGGTGGGCGAGGCCCTGCCGTGGCTGGCGGCGGCGACCGGGACGCTGGGGCTCCAGCTCTTCTCCCTGGAAGCAGGCCGGCTGCTGGAGGGGACCACCCCACCGGAGCGGCGAGCGCGTCGCATCACCCGGACGCTGGCCCTGGAGCGTGGCGCCCTGGTGCTTCGGGGCGCGGACCGGTGCTTCGCGGAGGACGCGCCAGCCGGGGCGCGCCGCGTCTTCGCGGAAGTGCTCGGTGAGCTGCCGTTCGTGTACCTGCTGCTCGAAAAGCCGCTGTCCGCGGGCAGACGCCGCACGCTCCCCGAGGCGCTCCGGAGCCTCGAAGTCGAGCTGGGCCTGCCCGGTCCGGAGGAGCGGGCGCAGGCGCTCACGCAGACGCTGGGCGCGCTCGCCGTGCCCGTGGATCCGGACCTGGACCCCGCGGCCCTGGCGGACGCCTTCAACCTCACGGGCATGCAGTTGCGCGACGCCGTCCTCGCGGCGCACGAGCGCGCCCGGACGCGGCCGCGAGGCGGTGGGAGGATCTCCCGGCAGGATCTGGTCGCGGGCGCCTTCGCGCAGACGGAGCACCGCCTGGGACAGCTCGCGCGGCGGATCGAGCCTGGCTCCACCTGGGAGGATCTCGTGCTGCCGGAGTCGTCGGTCCGGCAACTGCGGCTGCTCTGCGTCCACCGGCAGCAGCGCCGCCACGTCCTGGAGCAGTGGGGCTTCGGTGAGAAGGTGCTCTACGGTGGCGGGACGCATGCGCTGTTCAGCGGTCCTCCCGGCACCGGCAAGACGATGGCCGCGCGCATCATCGCCGGGGCGCTGGGCCTGCCCCTCTTCGCGGTGGATCTCGCTTCGGTCGTGAGCAAGTACATCGGTGAGACGGAGAAGAGCCTGGGCCAGGTGTTCGACGAGGCCGCGCGCTCGAACGCCATCCTCTTCTTCGATGAGGCCGATGCGCTCTTCGCCAAGCGCACCGAGGTGAAGGGCTCTCACGATCGGTACGCGAACCTGGAGACCGGCTACCTGCTGCAACGGATGGAGCAGCACGAGGGCATCACCCTGCTGGCCAGCAACATGCGCGACAACCTGGACGCGGCGTTCGCGCGAAGGCTGTCGTTCATCATCGACTTCCCGTTTCCAGACGTGGGTCGCCGCCGACAGCTTCTTGACAAGTTCGTGCCCCGTGCGGCGCCCGTCGATGGCGGTGTGGACTGGCACTACCTGGCAGAGAAGCTCGAGCTTTCCGGTGGCAGCCTGCGCAATGTCGTCCTCGACGCGGCGTTCCAGGCGGTGGACCGGGGGACGTCCATCGACATGCGGGCGCTGCTCTCCGCCGCGCGGCGCGAGTACGGGAAGCTGGGCCGGGCCTTCCTGCCGGGTGACTTCCAGGAGTACGCCGAACTGCTCACCGAGTCCCCGGAGCGCTGATCCGAGGGCAACCCCTGACGTCGCATCACCTTGTCAGGGGGGCGTGACGAAAGCCTTCAATGGTTGACACACTCCATGTCCCTGGGTCTCATGCCGGACGCTCGCATCCGGAGCTTCACGGCCGCAAGGGGACAACATCATGGCAGACGCAGGCTATCGAAGCATCGAGGTTTCCGTCATCAACAACACGCAGGCCACGCTGAACGTGCGCACCGCGACCATCACCGGCGTCGACACGGGATGGATCGACGGGGAGCAGGCCACGGTGGGCGAGCCCATCGAGCAGTACGCCGGCGCGCTCTGGGGCGTGTCCACGGACAACCCCGCCGCGACCGCGGGCGCCACCGTGCACCTGAGCGGTTTCGGAACCGTTCCCGTCGCGATCGACTTCCGCAACGATCAGTTCGGCACCAGCACGGTCAACGCGACGGGCAACGACAAGATCCGCACCAGCGTCGGTCAGCTCCAGACGTCGGACCCCAACCACACCATCTTCCAGGTGGAGCTGCTGCCGGCCCAGACCATCGCCCACACGCAGGCCCTGGCGCTGCGCGGCGCGGGTGGCATCGCCGGCATCCTGGCTGCCCACAAGAAGGACAAGTAGTCCTTCGCGGGGCGCTGTCGTCCCTGCCAGCGGCCGCCCGGTTCACACCGGGCGGCCGTTGTGTTTCCAGGACGCGGGGAAGCGCCGGTGCGCAGGCTCCCCGTTCGCGTCAGTCGTCGCGGTCGTTGTTGCCGCGGCGGGGGTCGTGCAGGGTGATGGACACCACGACGGCGTCGGGCTGCCGGTCGTCGATGTTCACGTCCTTGCGGCACCCGTCCGGAATACCCTCCGGCGTGAAGTCGAACCGGCCCACCCACGGCAGGGTCCATGACAACCGGATGTAGCCGTGGACCGATCCCATCCGCACGAAGGCGCTGGTTCCCGAACCAATCACCGTCGACTCGCTCATCCACGTCACCGCGGACTGCGGCGGGACTTCGTCCCCCTGCTTCGGCGCCAGCTTGTCCGTCCATTGCCCTTTCAGGGTGGCCACACCCTGCACGGTGAGCACCTGGTTCGTGCTGTTCTGGAAGACCACCTTGACACTTCGGTAGACCGTCATGGCTCGTTCCTTCTTCGTACCAGGGTGACCATCATCACGACCTGGTCGAAGTTCTCGGTGTTGAAGTCGATGAGGTAGTCGAGGGGCGGGGGGACCTTGACCTCTTGAGTCCGCTGGCCCACGTCGAAGTAGGGCATGTTCCAGGAGATGTCGATGTAGCCCTTGGTGCAGCCCAGGCGCAGGAAGCCCATGACGCCCACGCCATCCACCGTGGACTGGTTCAGCCACTTCGCTGAACTCTGCTTCTCCACCACGTCGCCGCGGCGCGGCGCGGCGGGCGGGCCCCACTCGCCGCGCATCACCTCCGCGCTTTCGAGCGTGAGCAGCTCATTGGTGTTGTTCTGGAGCACGACGTCCATGCTCCTCAAGACCATCTGCACGGTCAGCTCCCTGGAGGAACAGCGCTGGAGGCCACGCGATCCTGCGTCACGGTGACCAGCACCGCGATGGAGGCCGGCTCGTCGTCATTCACGCGGATGGCGACATGGCGGAGGGGGGAGGCGAACGTCACGTCACAGGTGAAGTCGCCAATCCAGGGCAGGTGCCACTGGACGTTCAGGTAGCCGTTCTGCGACCCCAGCCGCGCGTAGGCCTGGGTTCCCCGCTGGAGCACGACGGACTCCGTGGCGAAGGCGCGCGCGCTCTGCCGCTCGAGCGTGTCGCCATTCTTCAGACCGAGGCCGGAGCTCCACGCGCCCAGGAGCACCTCCGTGCCCTCCACGGTCATCACGTCATCCGTGCTGTTCTGCAGCACCACGCGGACGCTGCGATACGCGATGGGCATTCCGTCCTCGGCCAGACTCCGTCCGGCGAATGCTAGCCTACTCCCGCCGCGTTCCCACCACTCCCATGGTGTTGACGAGATAGGCGCCCGAAAACTCCGTGTCCCGCAGGTCCGCGCCGGTGAGGTCGGCCTGGTGCAGGTTCGAACCCGTGAGCCGGGCCCCCGCCAGTCGCGCGCCGCGCAGGTTCGCCCGCATGAGGTGGGCGCTGGACAGGTCGCAGCCCTCCAGGTTCGCGCCGTTGGCCTTCGTACCTGTCAGGTTGGCTCCGCGCAGCATGGCGCCCTGGAGGTCGGCGTCGGTCAGATCCGCATGGCTCAGGTCCGCTTCCGTCAGGTTGGCGCGGCAAAGCCGGCTGCGGACCATCCGTGCCTGGATCAGCCGTGCGCCCACGAGGGAGGCCTCCGTCAGGTCGGCGTCCCAGAGGTCCGCGTCCTTCAGGCGGGACTGGTCCAGGCGCGCGCGGGCCAGGTGCGCACCGCGCAGGCCCGTGCCGAGCAGATCCGCGTGGCTCAGGTCCGCGTCCTCCAGCCACGCGCCCGTGAAGACGAGCCGCCGGAAGTCCGCATGGCGCAGGTCGGCCTTGCGCAGATCCACGCCGTCCATGGGCCAGATGCGCGCCAGGTGCCGCTTCTGCGCGAGCAGGAGCCAGGGCGCTCCCCCTTTCCTGAGGGCGCGGACCTGCTCCTCCTGCGTCCAGTCCCGGGTGTTGCCGCCCTCTGGGTAGCAACTGGAGAACCAGCTCACGGCCTCGTCGCACGCGCCCTGGGCCCGAAAGTGATCCGCGTGGACGAAGGCGGAGGCTTCCGGGAGCACGCGCAGGGCGTTGGCCATGTCCTCCAGGCTGGAGAGCTGCTGCACGCCCGGGCCCGGCGCGATGGTGGTGCCTCCGTCCAGCACCAGCAGGGGCTTGTTCCTGCCGAGCGCCAGCCCCGTGGCGAGGAAGGACTCGTTCTGCCGGGGACGGACGACGAGCACCGCCTGGGACTGATCGATGGCGGTGGCGAGCGCGAGTCCGCTCACATGGCGCGGATCCACCCGCTGGTAGTCATGGCCCTCGGCGCGCAGGCGCAGCGCGGCCTCGCTGGCCAGGGGCTCCGCTTCGTCCGCGACGATGCACACGTTCAGCATGGGGGCCTCAGATGATGCGCATCAGCTTGAGCAGCGACATGAACGGAGGCACGGCGCTGGCCTTCTGCGTCTGCACCGCTTCGCCTCCGACGTATTCCGAGGACTCCGTGGGGGTGGGCGGGAGCGTCAGCGCGTTGTCCAGCTTGTGGATGTGCTCCGCCAGCGCCAGCTTCTTCTGGGACAGGATGGTGCCCGAGTTCTGGGGCGTGGGGTCGAACTGGGCCTGGATGTCGTGCTGGTGGTGGATGGAGTGTGTGTGGACCTGGAGCACCACGTCGTGCGTGTGCTCCTCCTCCCCGCCGGTGGTTCCAATCTCCTCGTAGCTCGACACCGAGCGCACGAACAGGTCGCGCAGGTCGGGCAGCCGCTGGCCCACCAGCGGACTGTCCGGATGGGTCACCGTGCTGCCGTCGCAGATCTGGAAGCCCTCGAGGATGACTTGCGAGGAGTCAGGGGGCCGCCACGCGTCCACGATGGTGCCGATGGGGATGGGCACCACCGCCACCGTCTGCTCCGAGCCGTCGGGGAAGATGAGGCCGCCCGTCGCATCGATGATGCCGTTGACGGTGAGCGCGTCGACCGGGACCCGCGTACCGATGCCGACGAAGCCCCTTCCACCGGAGACGGTCAGCGTTGGCGCATGCGTCGCGTCCGGGGCCCCCGCCGTGAGCAGCAGGTCGCCTGTGTCCCGCAGCGTCAGCCCACCCGTGGGCAGGAAGGTGATGGCGTGGGCGGAGGGATCGCCGCTCCAGATCTGGCCGCCTCCCAGGAAGCGGACGGCCGTGCCTCCGTCGAGCCGCACGTCACCGTGGGCGACGTGCACGGACGCCTCGGGTGTCTCGGTGCCGATGCCCACGCGCCCCTCCGCGGTGACCGCGAGCACCGGTTGGCCATTGCCCTGGGCGATGCGCGCGAGCAGCCGCGTCTGGATTTGAAAGGGCGTTTCTCCGCCGGGCGCGGCGTCGTCACCCAGCCGTCCCAGGGTGAGCACGTTCGCGCCGTGGATCTCCTCGATGATGGCCTGCACGGCCCCGGCCCGGAGCACGTCGCCCACGCGCAGCTCCGTGGAGAACGCGGTCCCGTTGCCGTACGCCGTGAGCCGGCCGCCCTGGAGACCCCGGCCGGCCGAGGGCGCTTCGGTGAGCACGAGGCTTCCCCGGCCCACCGACTGACCGGCGCCGACGACATCGAGCCCGGCCGTGGGGATCCCCACGCCCACGCCCAGGGCGCCCTGGATGGCGGCGGAACCCAGGAGGTTGATCTTCGGTGCCTCCACGTGGAGCGCTCCCGCCTCGGGGCCCGCCCAGAGCCGCGCGGGGCTGGTCGTGGGGTTCGTGAAGGCCAGCGTGCCCACGACGAGGCTGCTGTAGCGACGCGCGTCGACGTCGATGGCGACGACCTCCCGGTACACCGACAGCGTCACGCTCCCGAGGACGAGCTCCACCGAGGCGTCATCGGGAGGGGCCGCGAGCGCGCGGACGCGCGGGGCGACGCGGGTCCGCAGGAACCAGGTCCCCTGGGCGTCTCCGACCTGTGATACCGGAGCCTCGTCGTAGCGCACGGTGATGTAGAGCTCCGATTCGGCGAGGGCCTGGAGGTCCACGGTGACGGGCGCGGACAGCACCAACTGGCGACCGAGCGAATCGAGCGCCATGCCCGCGTTCACGGAGACGAGGTTCGTGCCGGACGCGCGCAGCTCCAGTCCTTCCGTGATGCCCCAGGTGTGAAGGCCCTGGTTCGCCGTCCGGTCCTGCGCGAGCTGGTATTCCTGCTGGAGCGACAGGTCCTCCGCCTGGAGGAGCGCTCCCGGCAGGAACAGCGGTCTCTGGTTCCCGGGACTCATCGTGTCCTCACTTGATCCGGATGAGCTTCAGCAGCCCGTAGAAGGGCGGAAGCAGGGAGGCCGGCCCGGAAGGGGCCTGGGTCCCCGCGTCGCCGTTGTCCCGGGTGTTCGTCGTGGCGGACGAGAAGATCTGCGCCCGGAAGTTGTGGACGTGGCCCCGGTCGCAGAACTGGCTCGCGAGCCGGTCGGCGGGGCCGTCGTTGCCGTTCGCCTGTCCACTCAGCCCGGCGTAGTCGGGGTGGGTGTGCTGGAACGGATGGTTGTGCGCGGGCACCGTGTAGACGTGCACGTGGGTGTCGCTGCCGCCAGGCCCCACGTCGTTCACCGAGCCGACGCCCCGGATGAAGCGCGAGGTGAGGGATGGAAGCTGCTTGCCGTAGAAGGGGCTGTCCTCGTCGTCGACGGTGCTGCCGTCGCAGATCCGGTATTCGTCGGGGATCTGCACCTGGGCGTTGGGCCGCCACCAGTCGATGATGCCCCCAATGGGGAGGGCGATCTCCGCGGTCTCCTGCACCGTGCCGTCGGGGAACACGAAGCCACCCGTGATCCCCCGCGCCTCGTCGCCGACGGAGCGCAGGGCGCCTTCGACGACGAGCGCATCCCCCGGTGCGTCCGTGCCGAGTCCCACGTTGCCGCTCGCCGCGAGGAAAAGGCCGAAGGGCAGGGGAGACAGGGCCGTGCTGGCGCGCAGGTGGAGGTCGCCCGCGGTGCGAAGTCCCAGGAAGCCCTCGCGTTGATTGAAGCGGATCTCCTGGGCTCCGGTGAGATCCTGGATCCGGCCGTCCGCCTGGAACTCCACCGCGCCCTCGCGCAGCAGGACATCCCCTCCGGAGACCGCGAGCCGCGCGGGCGTTCCCGACAGGTCCCTGCCAATCCGGACCTGGGCCGTCGCGTCGCACGTCAGGAGCGCACGACCGTCAGGCGAAGCGAACCGGGCAATGGACTCGCGGCGGAACTGCCAGAGCGCGTCCTGGGCTTCCAGGGGGGACGCGGTGACCACGCGCCCATCCGGAAGGACGGCGGCGATGGCGCTCTGGACCTGTTGCCCCTGACGGTCCCGGGTGAGGATCCGGTCGCCCACCGCCAGCAGCCTTCCGAGCGTCGGATCCGTGCCGGTGACGAGCGTTCCGTCGCTGGACAGGAGCCCGGGGCCCACGAGCGGCGCGTTGGGTTCGCGGATGTCGAGCGGGCTGGTCGGGAGCGTCGTGCCGATGCCGAGCATGCCGCCCTGGAGCGACACCGTGGCTTCCCGTGGCGCTTGCAGGGGCTGGATGCGCAGCTCGTTCGCGCTGATCCGCACCCCATGGTCCTCCGCCGCCGACCAGCCCAGCAGCGACGGCTCCCGCGTGCGCGCGAGCCGTGGGCTGACGAACCGCAGCGCGCCGACTTCCAGGCCCGCATGGCGGCGCAGGGTGAAGTCCAGGGTCGGCCCCGCCGACACGCTCGCGAGCACCAGCCGCGGCTCCGGGTCGGGGGCTCCCAGGGGCTCCCATGACAGCTCCGCGGACTCGCGCAGGCGCGGCAGTCCATCGGGTTGCAACGGGGGGATGACCTCCTCGGTCCGGGTGAGGACGAGTCGGCTGGCGACGAAAGGCACGGGGAGGTCCGCGTCCCGAGGCTCCGTGAGGCTCACGAGCTGGCCCGAAGGATCGACGGCGATTCCGGGGGACACCGTCACCCGGAGCTGGTTCGCGCTGAGCGAGACGGCGAGGCCGGTGGCGATGCCCCACGTGTGCAGCACCCCGTCGTGCGTGTGGCGCAGGCGCGCCAGGTAGTCCTGTTCGGCCGAGTAGTCACCCGCCGCCAGGAACTCCCCCGGAAAGTAGCGGGGCTTCTCCAGCTTCGTCGTCATGGCGTGCCCTCGTTCCTCACCGGATGCGCATGATCTTCACGAGCCCGAAGTAGGACGGAAGGTTCGCGGTGGTCTGCGTCACGGCCGGGGGGCTCACGATGCCCGAGTTCTCGTGGGAGGTGGTTGTGTCCGTCTCATCGACCCGGATCTCGACGGCGTGCTGGTGGTCGAAGCTGGTGAGCTTGTCGTCGGTGGCGTCGGAGTAGGGCTCGCCCAGTGTGTTGCTCGACGTTCCCCGGAACCACCCGTGGTTGTGGGCCACGCCATGGGTGTGCTGGGGCACCTGCGTGAGCAGGTGCGAATGGCTCTGCGCCCCCCCGCGCTGCCCGATGCTCATGTAGTCCCCCGTGCCCCGGACGAAGAGGCCCCGGAGATCCGGCAGCCGCACCCCGTTCAGGGGCGAGCCCGGGTCGTTGATCACGTGGCCGTCACAGATGGCGAACGCCGCGGGCAGGAGCAGCACCACCCCCTTGGGCAACCACCAGTCGATGATCATTCCGACCCGGACCGTGGTGGAGCGGGCCGCGGTGGGCTGCACCTTTCCGTCCGAGAACCGGAAGCCTCCCTGGAGCGCACGCACGCGCCCGAGCACGGAGAGCCGCGCCTGGGGAACGTCCTGGGCGCCTGTGATGGTCGCGTGTCCGTTGGGGTACAGCATCACCGGGGGCATGCCCGTGCCCGCCTGGAGCTGGATCCTCCCGGAGTCGGCGCTCTCGGTCTCCAGGGCCACCAGCTCCATCCGGGGCGGCGCGTCCTGGAAGGAGAGGCTGCTCGTGCCGTCCTCGGCGCGCAGCGTGCCCGGACCCTCGAAGAGAAGCGCCTGCCCCGCGTCCATCCGGAGAGCTCCCGCGATGTCCAGCCGGGCCTGGGGCGCGTCGACGCCCACCC
>NZ_RAWB01000143.1 GCF_003612055.1 Corallococcus llansteffanensis | reverse complement strand
CCCCCAGCATGCGCAGGCGCGGCCGGGCATCCACCCCACCCGCGTGCAGCGCGCGCGCGGTGGCCGCCGCGGCGGTGCCAGAGGCGAACGGAAGCTGCTCCCGGTCCACCAGCTGGCGCTTGAGCGGCACGGCGAACAGGACGCCCAGCGCGGACAAGAGGAATGTCCACGCCAGCAGCGTCCACCCGGGCAGGTGGTGCCCCGTGGTGAGCAGCCACGCGCCCTGCACGGACACGAGCGCGCCGCCCGTCGCGTACCCCGCCGACGACGCCACCGTCTGCGCGCACCCCAGCTCCAGCAGCGACAGCGGAGCGCCCGCCACCCGGGGGACGGCGCGGCGCAGGGCCCCGTGCGTCGCGGACGCGAGCAGCGCGGCGGTGATGGCCACGCCGAACGCCACGCCCGTCTTCAGGCCCGCGTAGAGGTTGGTGGCGCAGGTGAGCACGCCCAGCCCCGCGCCCAGCGCCACCGCGCGCAGCGTCAACTGGGGCATGCGGTCGCCCTGGTACACGTGCGTGAGCCAGAACGTGTCCGCGTCCTGCTGCGTCGCGCCGGGGATGCGCAGCAGCGTCAGCGAGGCATCGGTGGGCGAGTCCCCGGCGGGGGCGTCGCGGGGAGCGGGGGAAGGCATGGCCGGCGAGCATCCTCCCCGTTCGTAACCTCGCGCGCCACAATCCCCGCCCCCCGTGTAACCGGGAAGGTCTCAATTCCTGTCATGTCGCGGGCCGCGTCAGTCTTTGTCAATCACAGGCACGGACGTTGCTACCTTGAAATCCCGCACGGTCCCGCTCTCCCCGTCAAACGTCCGGGCCTGGATGATTCCAGGCCTGACTGAATCGACCGCGTCCACCGCAGTCCCCACGACAGAGGAAGTGCATGACCCACCGAATCCACCGGTCCCGCCTGGGATCCGCCCTGAAGCTGGGCACCGTGTTGTCGCTCGCCTGGAGCGGCGCGGCCTTCGCGCAGACGTACACGCAGGGCGTCGCGGACGGCTTCGTGCTGCCCACGGAGGCCGTGTCGCCCAGCACCGGCCTGCAGGCGTGGGTTGCCGCCAACTACTCCCTCCCGGGCATCCGCCCGTACGACCAGATCGTCTCCGACCGCTACTTCGCCACCACGTTCCCCAACCTCACGCAGAACGGGAACATCTGTGGCGCCACCCTGCGGATGACCGTCCGCAACGGCGGCAGCAATGACAGCATGGGGCTGTGGTTCGTCGGCCCGGGCGGCACCTTCGTGGCCACGGGCTGGGGCGAGTCGCTCGTCAACCTGGGCATCCCCTTCCCGAACACGGGCACCGTCGTGCTCAACCTGGCCGCGCTGCCGGGCACGGGCGTCACCAACCTGATCCCCACGCTCAACGCCCAGGGCTTCCTGGACATCATCGTGCAGGACGACAGCGCGGTGGACTCGGCCACGCTCGTCATCACCCCCTGCCGCAAGGACGTCTTCATCAAGGACATCCCGGCCGACGTGGGCGTGGAGCCGGGCGCTTATGGCTCCACCCCCATCTGGATGAGCCCGGACATCCGCGTCTGTCAGACGCCCGGCTGCGTGGGCAACCAGAACCCCGAGTTCGGCCAGACGAACTACGTCTACGTGAAGCTCAACAACGTGGGCACGCCCTCCGCCCCCTTGGCCCAGCCCACCACGGGCACCCTGCGCGTCTACTACACGGGCTCCGGCGGTGCGGCGCTCTGGCCCTCCAGCTGGGCGACCATCAACAGCATCGCCGTCAGCATCCCCGTGGGCGTCACGGAGGTCATGGTGCCGTGGACCACCGTTCCGGCTCCCGGCCACTACTGCCTGCTGGCCCGCTGGGACTCGCCGGCGTTTGATCCGATGACGTTCCCGGAGCTCATCGGCTCCAACACCCTGCTCAACACGGAGCGCAACAACAACCTCGCGTGGCGCAACGTGAACGTGGTGAACCTGTCGCCCCTGCGTCCGGCGGCCACGTTCGACTTCCGCGCGCTCAACGTCCTGGCCCAGCGCGCGACGCTGCTGGACCTCCAGGTGCGCGCGCCCGGACAGGCGTCCTTCATCAGCCGCGGTGAGGTGCTGCTGCAGGTCCCCGCGGAGCTGTGGCAGACCTGGTCCCGCAGGGGCGAGGGCTTCGAGGTGGTGGGCGACGGCCTGCTGCGCATCACGAACCCGGGCGGCGCGCGGCTCGTCGGCATGACGCTCGGCGCCGGCAAGGAAGCCCACTTCAGCCTCACGCTGAAGGCCCAGGCGGGCACCGCGACGGAGAAGTTCGAGGTGCAGCTCGTCCAGTTCTCGGAGACGGAGGAGTCCAAGGGCCAGGTCGTCGAGCTGGGCGGCGTGGGCTTCGACATCAACGTGGGCCCGGACGCCCAGGGCGGCAAGTAGTCACAGGCCCCTGCCGCGCGCTTCACGCTTCGCGCAGCAGGTAGAACACGTAGCCGTAGCTGTCGCCGTGGCGGCGGTACAGGCCCACTTCCTGTTCCGCCGCCGCGATGACCTCGCGCAGCGCGGCGTCCGCCGTCGGTCGCAGCCGTTCGATGCGCTGGAGCAGCGGCGTGTAGTAGTCGTCCCACCACGCGGACGCGGGCAGCGTGAAGGTGTCCAGCACGCGGTAGTCCGCGGCCTCCGCGGTGGCGCGGTTGGCTTCCACGGAGGCCATGGATGGGTACGCGCCCGACCAGAAGCGGACCGCCTCCGGGGGTCGCGCGTCGGTGAGCCACGAGCACTCGGTGACGGCCACCTGTCCGCCGGGCGCGAGCAGCGGCCGCCAGCGGCGCAGCCCCGCCCCGAAGCCCATCACGTAGATGGCGCCCTCGGACCACAGCAGGTCCACGGACGCGGGAGGCAGCGCCAGCTCCCCCATGTCCTCCTGGCGCGTCACGATGGCGTCCGCCAGGCCCTGCTCGCGCGCCTCGCGCTCCAGCCGTTCGAGGTACGGCCGGTGCAGGTCCACGGCGGTGACGCGGGTGCCCAGCTCCCGCGCGAGCACGAGCGTCTGCCGCCCGGTGCCCGAGCCCAGGTCGAGCACGCGCGGCGAGGGCGGCGGAGGGGACAGCCGGCGCAGGGCCTCGCGGGTGCAGTCGTCGCTGCCGGGGCCCAGGCGGGGCAGCTCGTTGTAGAGGGTGAAGAAGGCGTTGGCCGTCTGGCGCAATTCGCCCGCGCTGCGCTTCACGTTGCCCTGGAGCAGCGGCACCTTCTTCCAGTGCTCCTCGATGCGCTGCTTGAACAGCTCCGGCATGGGCAGCTCCGCGCGCAACGTGGACCAGGTGTCGAGCGCGGACTCGACGGCGCCCTTCACCACCGGGAGCACGTCCTCGTCGGGCAGGCCCAGCTTGCGCGCCAGTCGCTCGAAGCTCTGGAGCGATACTTCATCGAAGCGCTTGGACTTCGCCAGGTTCAGCGCGAGCTGGTCCTGCGGCATGTACTGGATGGTGGAGACGAAGTCGTACGCGGGCGACAGCGTGGGGCGGGTGCCGTCCGGGTAGAAGAGCGACCAGTTCTTGTGGTGCGCGTCGCCGTTGCCGCACGCGATGATGAACACCAGCCGCCGCAGGAACTCCTGGAGCGCGTCCAGGCCCGCGACCTTCAAGAGCACGTTGGCGATGGTCTCGTAGTTGTACTTCTTGTACTTCTCATCCGAGTACAGCCCCAGCACCTGTGCCAGGTCCTCCATGTGCACGCGCTGCCCGGGTGAGGGCCGGTCGAAGCGGCGGATGGCGTACGCCAGGTCCTCGCGCAGGGTGATGCCTTCGGGCAGGCCGTGCAGGTCGGAGACCTTGAGCAACTGCATCTCCGGCACGTCGATGCCGGTGGCGCGGGCCCACGTCATCACGGACAGCTCGTTCTCCGGCACGCGGTCGTAGCGGTTGTCTGGCAGCTTGACGATCCAATCGCCGCCCCGGCCGCCCATGGGCAGCGTCATGCCCCGGTCGCGCCGCAGCATGGAGAACTTGAGCTGCACGCCCGCGAGCGAGAAGCGCAGCGGTTCACCCTCCGACGACGTGGGCTCCGTGGGGGCGTCCGCGAGCGGCGCGTGGCGGCCGGGGAGCTCGCCCGCGGGCCGGACGATGACGGCGCCGGAGAGGTCCTCCCCCAGGTGGGCGATGAAGAAGAACTCGCGCTGCCGGGCGATCTGCTCGCGCTCGGAGATGAGATCTCTCAGCGGGCCTTCGGGCAGGAGGTTGGAGAAGAACGGGGGCAGCCGCATGCGGCTGGTGTGGCGGCGCGACAGGTCGTCTTCGAAGAACTGGCCCAGCACGGGGCGCGGGTAGCGCTGGCGGTAGTCCTCGGAGAGGCTGAACTCGATGCGCTCGTCCGCGAGCAGCGTGAGCGTGCCGACGTGCACGTCGCCCATCAGGACGTCGAGGATGCCGGTGGTGGACGCGGGAGGCGTGGGGTCCATGTCAGTCTTCTCCGTCGTCGATGATCATCGACTGGAGGGAGGGACGGTCCGAGTCCTCCCAGCGCGTCCGGGCTTCGAGGAACTGGCGCAGCACGGGCTCCAGCCGTATCCGTCGCTGCTGGAGGAAGAGAGCCGGCGGGGCCCGCGCCAGGAGGCCGAGCATGCCGGGCGTCATCCCGTGGCTCGCGAGCACCTCCACGTCCGGGGGCGGCTGGCTCTGGAGCACGGCCAGCGGGGACGTCCCAGCCAGGGGCGGGTGGAAGAGGAAGTTGAAGGGCACCCCGTCCACCAGGCGGAACGGCCCGGTGCCGGAGACCCTGACCAGCGGCCGCGCGTGGGTGTCCAGCAGGGGCTGGATGGGAAGGAAGCCGTCCGGCTCCGCGTCCAGCACCGCGCCCGCGTCCAGCACCGCGCCCGTCACCAGGTGTCGCGGCTGGAGGGACAGCATCGCGATGCGCAGGATCAGGGGCGGCTGCAGGCCCCCGGAATTGGGGATGACGGGCATGCCGGACTCCATCCACCACCGGATGAGCGGCGGGGGCACCTGGGCCAGCATCGCCTGGATGGATCGCTCCTCGTCGGAGCGCATCGCCGCGACGACCTCCAGCGCCTCGGCGGGCTTGAGCACCCAGCCGCCAAAGACGACGTGCCGCCAGAACCAGCGTGACAACAGCTCCCGCGAACGCGGGGACGGCTCCGGGTGCAGCTGGAAGAAGCGCGTCAGCAGCACCAGCGAGCTCTCCGGAGCGGGCAGCAGCTTGAGGTGCGGGATGAACGCGTCGCGCTTGAGGAAGACGATGGCGTCGCGCAGCGCGCGCTCCGTGCGCTGGACGGTCTCCGTGAAGTCGTCGTCCTGGCTCAGCTGCTCCTGATAACCGCGCGTGAAGTCCAGGCCGCGCACCGCCAGCACCGCGCGCAGCAGCAGCGACTCCGGCACGGCGCCGAAGCCCAATTCCCTGAGCCCCTGCGTCACCGACTCCAGGCTGAGCGAGCGCGAACCCACGTACAGCGCGTTGAAGACCTCCTCGTCGGTGAGGGGCCGTCCCGCGGTGTTGAGGCGCTTGAAGATGATGCGCAGCACCTTCTCGTCCGTGGTGTCCACCACGTAGGCGGGCACCTGGTACTCGCGGATGGCCTTGCCCAGGCGGATGGCGGCGCGGATGTGCTCCGGGTGTGCTTCGCGGCCGGGGTAGCGGTTGAGCCAGTTGAGCAGCGACTCGCTGTCCAGCACCTCGTTCATCGGCAGCCAGTGCGGAGGGGGCACGTCCTTCCCCGACGGCGGCAGCAGCTCCTCCGTCTCCAGGTCGAAGTACAGGTGGAAGTCGTCGCGCCCCGGCTCGTCACCATAGGCCGGGTGCAGCAGCACGCCCGCGAGCGCCGTCACCCGCTGCTGCCCGTCCACCGCCCACAGTCCCTGGCTGGTGGACGGAGCGTCGATGCGCACGGGCCCGAAGCTCACGCTCGCGGCCGGGGCCTCGCGCCGCCAGAACAACAGCGTCCCGATGGGGTAGCCCCGGTACACGCTGTCCAGCAGGTCGCGCACGTCCTCCTCGGTCCACCGCAGCGGGCGCTGGAAGTCGGGGATGCGCACCTCGCCGCGCCTCACGCGGTCGAGCAGGTCCTCGATGCTGAACGACTTCGTCTCCGGGCGCCGCGTCAGCAGGGAGGGCATCACGGGTCTCCTCCCCCGGGTCTGTAGCCCGGATCCGCGTCGGGACGAAGCACCTCGGCGGACCTTGAAACCTCCATTTCACAGACCCTTCACGCATTTCCTATATACACTGCCAGTGAACCAAGACCGACTCATGGTGAGCGGAGAAACTGGTTCAGGAGTCCCCCGATGCCCCCTGTCTCCCCCCGTTGGAAGTCCATTGCGCTGTCGGCGATGGCGCTCACGACGCCCCTGTTGTCTGGCTGCACCGCCGAACCGACGCGCGAGCCTCCCCCGCCCGCCGTGCAGCAGGAGCGGGCCACCGACTCGTTGAAGATGGCGAAGCTGTACAGCCAGTGGCGCCAGGACCACACCGGCACGCAGATGCCGCTCGACCTGGGGGATACGGACCAGTACGCCTTCCTGATGAAGCGGCTGGAGGCGGCGGGCAACACCCCGGCCAACTCCCCGCGGCTGTTCTCCAGCCTGTCGCAGCGGCGCGAGCGCGTGCTCGCCGAGCGCGCGGCGGGCTCCGTGAAGGCGCAGACGACCCCGGCCGAGTGGTGCGGCCACCTGCTGCCCCTGGAGGAGGTCGCGCACGGCACCAGCAAGACCACCTTCGAGGGCTCGGGCTTCCTCACCTGCGCGGGCGGGTCGGACTACTCGTACGTGGACTTCAACGCCTACTCCACGACGCCGGAGCGGCTGGAGTTCCAGTTGCTGGCGACCACCGCCACGGAGGCCTACCTGGCGAAGACGCTGGAGACGGATCCTCTGGACGTGGTGCTGGACGCCGGGCCGGACCGGGTCCTGTTCTACGACTCGGTGGCCATGGCCTACGACGAGGCCAGCGGCCGGATGGAGACGTACTACTCCACCGCGGACACCACGGTGCTGCTGCTGCCCACGGGCCTGCAGTTCGAGCACCCGCGTGAGCTCATTGGCGCGAACATCGCGGGCAATGCCATCCGCACCTGCCTGGAGCGCGGCTCGGCGACGGGCGCGCTGGACTGCGACTACGCCCTGGCGAACAAGAACCCCACCACGGGCGTCATCAACGCCTTCGCGGGCAGCTACACGGGCGTGGCGGCGGTGAACGCCGCGGCCTCCCTCTCCGCGGCCCGGTGGAAGCCCGACACGGCGGCCTACTGGCCCACGCCGGGCACGTTCAACAGCGCGAAGCTCTACCTGCCGGCCCGGGGCACCTACCTGACGGGGCTCCAGGCGAGCTGCACCGTGACGGGCGTGACGAGCGAGGTGAACATCGTCCTGTTGAGCGCGGGCGGCCGGTGCAGGGTGCTCAATGTTCCGGCCGTCCCCGGGCAGACGGTGCTCACGGGCAGCCTGCCGTGGGGCGCGACCACCGACGCCACGAGCGTCCCGTTCAACGGCCTGATGGACCTGGGCACGGACTGCCTGGCCAACCAGCAGGACGTGGCGATGCAGACCTTCACCACGGTGAACGCGACGTGCCCCCGGACGGGCGGAGGCTTCAGCCCCATCAAGCGCGTGGCCTTCAACCGGCTCGCGGTGCTGGACTTCAAGAACAGCTGCCTCGCGGCGGGCACGCGCGTGCTGCGCGAGGATGGCCGGTCCGTGCCGGTGGAGTCCGTGAAGGTCGGTGACCGGGTGCTCACGCACGTGGGCGGACGCGCGCTCACGGTGACCACCGTGACGAAGGGCACCGAGTCCCAGCCGCTGGTGCGCCTGAAGGCGGGCAAGGGCCAGGACGTGCTCGTCACCCAGAAGCACCCGATGGTCAGCGCCAACCGTGGCGTCGTCGCGGCCGAAGCGCTCGCGGTGGGCGACGTGCTCGTCACGAAGAGCGGCGAAGCGACGCTGGCCTCGGTGGAGCGCGTGCCCTACACGGGGCAGGTCTACAACCTGACCCTGGGCACCGACACGGAGCTGCTGAACGTGGGCGCCCAGGAGCACACGCTCATCGCCAACGGCTTCGTGGTGGGTGACGCGCGGATGCAGACCGACCTGGAGCGCCAGAAGCTCAAGGCCGTCCCGGCGGACGTGTTCGCCGCGCTGCCCGCCGCGTGGCGCGTGGACTACCAGAACGAGCAGGCCCGCAAGGCCAGCCGTCGGTAACCCTCGTTGAAACAGGGCGGACGGAAACGCCGCGCGCGTTTCCGTCCGCCCGTCCTCTTCAGGTACGCTTCCAGCGCATCCAGAGGGGGAAGTCACATGAAGATCCAACGCAATCTCGTCACGCCGAAGGTCTCGCAGTCCCAACCGGCGCAGCCGCCGTTGAGCGCGCTGTCCCGGCCGCCCGCCGCGACGCTCGCCCGCGACACCTTCGAGCAGCGGCCTTCCACGAACAGCCTGAAGCCCCGCCTGGAAGGAGCTCCGCTCGCGGAGTCGACCGTCGTGTCCCGCTACCAGGGACCCGAGGAAGCGGCGAGCGGGGGCCGGACCGTCGACAATGCCGTCCTCCAGACGTTCCTCGCGGAGCACCCGGAGATCAAGACGGCGCAGGACCTCATCAACTACTCCAGCGCCCAGAAACTGAATTTCCAGACGCTGTGCAATCAACTCGGGGTGAATGATGACGAGTTGACCGCGAGCCGAACCGTCAACCTGAGCGAGTATGTGTATTCAGGCCCGGTGCTCGCACCCAACCTTCAGAGCACGGTGACGGGCGCGAATGCGTTCTTCATCACGCAGTTCAAGACCGACACGTACAACCCTGACGGTGGCACGTCGACCCGGAACTGCGGGCCCACCAGCCTGGCCATGGCGTTGCGCGCGCAGGGGATGATGCCCGAGGGCCTCTCGCCCGAGCAGCAGATCGACTACGCCCGGGGGCTGATGTACCCGAATGCCGAGGGCTCGATGGTGGAGGCAAACGGGCAGCAGTACCGGGTGCTCGACCAGGACGGGGAGAACACGGACATCTCCGCCGTCACCGCGGCCGCGGGAAGCGTGGGGGCCGGAGGGTCCCAGGCGACGGGCTGGGGCGCGCTCGATGACGCGCTGGCTTCAGGCAAGACGGTGGTCTGCCCGGGCAACGTGGGCTCCGAGTGGAGTGCCAGCTTCCCCAATCCCAGCGCCTACCACCTGGAGGGAGATGGGCACTTCATGGCGGTGCTCGGGCGCACGGAGGACGGAAAGTACCTGGTCGCGGATCCGCTCTACCCGGACGGGGTGGTGGAGATGACGCGTGCCCAGCTGGAACCGTTCTTCCGCCTCAACACCAGCCAGGATCCGGTGTTCGCCGCCATCGGCCCCGACATCGACCCAGCCATCGGCTGACAGCCACTTCAGGGGTGCGGCTCCACCTTGTGCTTGCGCGCGGGATTCTGCTGCCCCACGCGGAACCACCGGTAGCCGTACCCCTCCAGCGTCAGGGTGTGACGCTGGCCGTCCACGGGCCGCGAATGGTCCTCCGTCAGCACGTTGTACAGCGGGCACGGCTCGTCGCCGCCCGGGTCCAGCTTCACGGTGCACGGGCGCGACGACAGGTTGTGCAACACCACCATCCCGTTGCCCTTCCAGTCGTACCGGATGGCCATCACGCCCTTGTTGCCCGTGCGCAGGAGGCGCCACCCGCCCCAACCCAGCTCCGGGCACTCCTTGCGCGCGCGGATGATGCGCTCGGTCCAGTTGAGCTGCGAGTTCGGGTCGCGGCGCTGCTGCGCCACGTTGACCTGGGAGAAGCCGAACGGCCCCTTCTCCACCAGCGGCTTCACCGGCGTCCGCGCCAGCGTGAAGCCGCCGTGCGGCTCCGGGCTCCACTGCATGGGCGTGCGCACCGCCTGCCGCTCCTTCAGCGCCAGGTTCTCCCCCATGCCCAGCTCGTCGCCGTACCAGAGCACCGGCGTCCCGGGCAGCGTGAACATCAGGCTGTACGCCACCTCGATGCGGCGGCGGTCCCCGTCCAGCATCGACGCGAACCGGCGGCGCAGGCCCCGGTCATAGAGCTGCATGCCCTTGTCCGGCCCCATCGTCTGGAACACCTCCGCCCGGTCCTTGTCGGACAGGCGGCCCAGGTCCAGCTCGTCGTGGTTGCGCAGGAAGTTCGCCCACTGCGCGGTGTGTGGCAGATCCGGCGCCTCCTTCAGCGCCTGGATGAGCGGCGTCGCATCCCCCCGCGTCAGCGCGAGGTAGAAGTTCTGGTTGGCGAGGAAGTTGAAGACGAGCTGCATCCGGTCGTTGTCGCCGAAGAACTCCATCACCTCGTCCATGGTGACGTTGGCCTCCGCGAGCAGGATGGCGTCCCCCTTGCGCCAGGAGAGGAACTCGCGCATCTCCTTCAGCAGGCCGTATGGGTCCTTCACGCCGTGGTTCTTCACGCCCTTCAGCTCGACAAGGAATGGCACCGCGTCCACCCGGAAGCCGGACACGCCCAGCTCCAGCCAGTAGCCCATCACCTTGAGGATCTGCTCGCGCACCTCGGGGTTGGCCACGTTGAGATCGGGCTGGAAGTCGAAGAAGCGGTGGAAGTACCAGCCGCCCGCCTCCTTCACGTACGTCCACGTGGAGGGCTGCACGCCCGGGAAGACCATGCCCTTGTTGGCGTCCTTGGGCTTCTTCTTCGCCCAGACGTAATAGTCGTGGAAGGGGCTGTCCGGGCCCTTGCGCGCGGACTGGAACCACGGGTGTTGATCCGACGTGTGGTTCACCACCAGGTCGATGATGACGCGGATGCCGTGCAGCTTCGCCTCGTGGGTGAAGGCCACGAAGTCGCCCAGGTCCCCCAGCCGCGGGTCGACGCCGTAGTAGTCGCGGATGTCGTAGCCGTTGTCGCGGTTGGGCGTGGGCTGGAAGGGCAGCAGCCACACACAGGTGACGCCGAGGCCCGCCAGGTAGTCCAGCTTGCGCCGGAGCCCCACGAAGTCCCCCACGCCGTCGCCGTTGCCGTCCATGAACGTCTCGACGTCGAGGCAGTAGACGACCGCGTTCTTGTACCAGAGGTCTTCGATCATCCCGTCCCTTTAAGCACCCGCTCCCTCCGGGCAGCCCCCCGAACAGGGTGCCCGTGCGGAACCCCACACCCGGGGGCCGCGCGCGTTTCATCAGCGAACACTCGCCGCATGACGAGCCTCGCGGCCCGGCGACTCCGACCCCAGGGTTGAAGGCCACATGGCACTCATCGGCTTCCACGCCTCGCACGAACAGTTCCCGCCCAGTGAGCTGCTGCGCCTGGCCCGCAAGGCGGAAGGAGCGGGCTTCCAGGCCGCGCTCAACTCCGACCACTTCCACCCGTGGACGGACGCGCAGGGGCAGAGCGGCTTCGCGTGGTCCTTCATGGGCGCGGCGCTCGCCACCACCGGCCTGTCCTTCGGCGTGGTGAACGCGCCCGGCCAGCGCTACCACCCGGCCATCGTCGCGCAGGCGCTCGCCACGCTGAACGAGATGTTCCCCGGCCGGGCCTGGGTGGCGCTCGGCAGCGGCCAGTACCTCAACGAGGCCATCACCGGCACGGGCTGGCCCGCCAAGGACCTGCGCAACGCGCGCCTCAAGGAGTGCGTGGACGTGATGCGCGCCCTCTTCCGCGGGGAGACCGTCACCCACCGCGGGCTCATCACCGTGGAGGAGGCGAAGCTGTACACGCGCCCCCGCGAGGCCCCCCTGCTCCTGGGCGCGGCCGTCACGCCGAAGACGGCCGCGTGGGTGGGAGGCTGGGCGGACGGCCTGCTCACCACGGCGCGCCCCCCGGCCGAATTGCGCCAGGTGGTGGACGCCTTCCGCCGGGGCGGCGGCGACGGCAAGCCCATGTTCCTCAAGGTGCAGCTCTCCTACGACGCGGACGAGGACCGGGCCCGCGAGGGGGCGCACGACCAGTGGGCGTCCAACATCTTCGCCAACAGCGTCCTCACCGACCTGCGCACGCCCGCCCAGTTCCAGCAGGCCGCGAACGTCGTGCAGCCGCATGACCTGGACGGCCCGCTGCGCGTCTCCAGCAGCCTCCAGCAGCACGTGGACTGGCTGGGCGAGGACCTCCGGTTGGGCTTCGAGCGGCTGTACCTGCACAACGTCAACCGCGAACAGGACGCGTTCATCGACGCGTTCAGCGCGAAGGTGATTCCGGCCCTCACGCGCTGAGGACATCACATGACCCAGGGCCGCGCGCCCTGGCTATGCTCGGGCGCATGCCCACCGAAGTGCTGTCCTCGCAGGCCCTCAACCGCGCCACGCTCGCGCGCCAATTGCTGCTCACGCGCGAGAAGCTGACGGTGCCTCGCGCCGTGGAGCACCTGGTGGGCCTCCAGGCCCAGCTCGCGCGGCCGCCGTACCTGGCCCTCTGGTCGCGCCTCCAGGGCTTCCAGCGCGAACAGCTCACGAAGCTCGCGCTCAAGAAGGACCTGGTGCGCGGCACGATGATGCGCGGCACGATCCACTTGATGTCCGCGAAGGACTACCTGCGCTACCGCGACCTGTACCGGCCCATGCTCACCGCCGCGATGCACAGCGTGCTGCGCGAGCGCGCCACGTCGCTGGACCTGCCCGCGCTGCTCGCCACCGCGAAGCCCTTCCTCGACGAAGCGCCCCACACCTTCGAGGAGGTGCGCGCCCACTTGATGCAACACCACGTGGACGGCGACGAGCGGGCCATGGGCTTCGCCACGCGCATGCTGCTGCCCCTCATCCAGGTGCCCGAGGAGGGCCTGGACTGGGGCTGGCCGGGCAACGCGGGCTTCACGCTGGCGGAGTCCTGGCTGGGCAAGCCCCTGGACACCGACGACGACGCCTCGCCGCTGGTGCTGCGCTACCTGGCCGCCTTCGGGCCCGCCACGGTGGCGGACATGCAGACCTGGTCCGGCCTCAAGCCGCTGAAGGCCGCCTTCGAGAAGGTGCGCGAGAAGCTGGTGGAGTTCCGGGACGAGAAGAAGCGCGTCCTCTTCGATTTGCCCAAGGCCCCGCGTCCCCCCGAGGACACGCCCGCCCCGGTGCGCTTCCTGCCGGACTACGACAACCTCATCCTCTCCCACGCCGACCGCACCCGCGTCGTCACCGACGAACAGCGCAAGGCCATGTACACCGGCAACCTGCGCGTGCAGGCCGTGTTCCTGGTGGACGGCCGCGTCGCGGGCATGTGGTCCACCGAGCGCAAGAAGGCCAGCGCCACCCTGGTGTGCAAGCCCTTCGGGCCACTCAAGAAGCCCGCGAAAGACGCCCTCACCCAGGAGGGCGAGGACGTCCTGCGCTTCACCGAACCGGACGCCACCACCCTCGCGGTGAAGTTCGAGAAGTGACGCCCCTGCGCCTCACGCGAAGAGCTGGAGCAGGTCCTCGCGCGTGATGGCGGCGGCACCGGAGGCCTCGCTGAGCGCGGCCTCGAACAGGGCGCGCTTCTTCTCTTGAAGGCCCAGGATCTTCTCCTCCACCGTGCCCTGGGACACCAGCCGGTAGACCATCACCGGCCGTTCCTGGCCGATGCGGTGCGCGCGGTCCGCCGCCTGCGCCTCCACGGCCGGGTTCCACCACGGGTCCATCAGGAACACGTGGTCCGCCGCCGTGAGGTTCAGGCCCGTGCCGCCCGCCTTCAGCGACATGAGCAGCACCGGCGCGCCGTCCGGTCCCTGGAAGCGCGACGTCACGTCGCCCCGGTTCGTCGTCGTGCCGTCCAGCCGCTCGAAGCCGATGCCCGCGCCCTTGAGCCCCGGCTCGATGAGATCCAACAGCGACGTCCACTGCGAGAACACCAGCGCCTTGTGGCCCTCCGCCACCGCCGTCTCCAGCGCCTCCACCAGCGTCTGCACCTTGGACGACGTCTTCGCGTGCTGGCCGGGCACCAGCGCGGAGTGGCAGGCCGCCTGCCGCAGCCGCAGCAGGGCCTCCAGCGCCTTGAGCACGCTGCCGCCCTCGTTGAGCAGCGCGACGACTTCCGCGCGCGTGGCCGCCATCACCGCGTCGTAGACGGAGCGCTCGCGCTCATCCAACTGCACGTGCATCACGGAGTCCGTGCGCGGCGGCAACTCCGGCGCCACGTCCCGCTTCAGGCGCCGCAGGATGAACGGCCGGATGCGCCGACGCAGGCCCTCCGCCGCGCCCGGCTTGCCATCCGCGATGGGCTGCGCCGTCTTCTCCTCGAACTGGCGTCGCCCCCCCAGCAGGCCCGGGTTGGTGAAGTGCATCAGGCTCCACAGCTCGTCCAGCCGGTTCTCCAGCGGCGTGCCGCTGAGCGCGAGCCGCAGGTTCGCCTTGAGGCCGAACGCCGCGCGCGACACCTGGCTCTCCGGGTTCTTGATGGCCTGGGCCTCGTCCAGCACCACCGCCTCCCACGTGGGCGCGCCCAGCGTCGGCGCGTCCAGGCGCAGCAGCGCATACGTGGTGAGCGTCACGTCCGCCGAGGGGTCCAGCTTGCGGCCGGGGCCGTGGTAGACGCAGACCTTCAGGGACGGCCGGAAGCGCTGCAGCTCCGCCACCCAGTTGGGCAGCACGCTCGTGGGGCACACCACCAGCGAGCGCGGCCCCAGGATACAGATGGTCTGGAGCGTCTTTCCCAGGCCCATGTCGTCCGCGAGGATGCCGCCCAGCCCCGCGCCCTTGAGGAACGACAGCCAGCTCACGCCCTGCTGCTGGTAGGCGCGCAGCGTGGCGTTGAGCTCCGCGGGCAGCACGGGGGGCGGCAGCTTGTCGAAGCCCTCCACCATGGGGGCCAGCCTGTCCAACCCCGGCGGTGGCGGCTGATCCAATGACTCGCACAGCGCGGTCAGCTCCGGCAGCGCGTGGTTCGCCACGCGGCCGTCCGACTGGCGCGCGGCCAGCAGGTCCGCCACGCGCTGTCCGTTCTTGTCCAGCCACGCGCGCGGTAGCGGCGCCCACCCGCCGCCATCCAGCGGCACCAGCCCCAGCCCTTCGGTCCACGCCCGCACCACCGCCGCCGCGTCCACCGTGCGCGCGCCGCCCTTGCCGCCCTCCACGTCGAACTCCAGCGTGAAGCGCACCTCCGGCACGCCCGTCCCGGACGCGCCACCCTCCACGCGCAGCGACGGCCTCAGGCGCATGTCCGGGCTGACGATGCCCGCCGCGTCGCCGCCCAGGTCGCCGCGGAACTTCCGCAGCTTGTCCGCGAAGCGCATCATCTCCGGCCCGTCCACCGTGAGCCGGCGGCCGGGCACCAGGTTCAGCTCCTCGCGCAGTTGGTGGATGAGCCGCTGCTCCGCGGCCTCGTCCCGCAGCGGCACCGCGCCGCGCAGGTACACCATGCGCCCGTTGTCGATGCGCACCGTCGGCGGCGCGCCGTACACCAGCGTGGGCAGCACCGACAATCCCTGCGTGAGCTGGTTCAGCTCCAGCAGCACGCGCGGCTTCAGGTCGCGGTCCAGCGGCGGCAGCCTGCGGCTCCGCACGTCCACCGGCATGCGCCGCGCGAGCTCCGGCAGCACCTTGGCGGACAGCTCGCCCAATTGCTCCGGCGAGTAGGTGCGCACGAGCGGCAGGTGCTGGAGCCACGCGCCCGTCATCGACGTCTCGCCCAGGCGCACCAGGGACTCGGCCGTCAGCGCGACGCCGGGGCTCACCACCTCCGTGATGCGCGGGTCGGCCGTGATGGTGAGCACCCACTGCTGCCCCCGGTCCTCCACCTTCGCGCGCGGCGCCAGCACCTCGCTGGACACCGCCACCGGACGCCCATCCAGCAGCACGTTGCGCGCGGGCTCCAGCGCCCGCAGCAGCGCGTCCAGCTTCTCCGCCAGCAGCGGCCCCCGGGTGCGCCGCTCCAGCAGGCGTTCCATCACCAGGTCCACCTGCTCCACCTGCAACGTGACGCCGCCCACGGGCTTCGCGATGCGCCCCGTGAGGCTGTCGTCCAGCGGCTCCTCGGTGCCGTCCGCGTGCGCGAGGACGCGGTGCAGCTGCAGGCCGCCCTCCACGCGGGTGAAGCGGTACACCACGCGCGACCAGCGCTCCGCCACGGCCTCCAGCGGCGCGTCCTGCTTCTCCGCCTGCTCCAGGGAGATGGCCGCCGCGACGACGTGCTCGCACGGGTCCACGCGGCTGGGACAGTCGCACTCCCACGCCTCGTCGCCCGGGTAGAGGACGACGGTGAGGGCCACGGGACGGCCGGCCGCCTTCACGCGCAGCTCGATTTCAGAGGCCGAGCGGGACTGGAGCGCCACGGCCCCCGCTCGCGCGAGGCTCACGCCGTTGGACCAGATTCCAGGGCGGGCTTCTTTTCGGACGGCTTCGAGGAGCTGGGCGTTCTCGGACATGGCAGGGGCGATTCCCTACGCCCCGCCCTGCCCGCGCGCAACGTCGGATGCGCCCCGACTGATCGCTGCCCTACTCGTCGTCGTAGGCCGGCTCGAACAGGTAGGTGAGCCGCACCAGGAACTCCCGGGCGAACACCGGCAGGGGGGCGTGGCCGCCGTTGTAGGGCTGGGCCACCCGGAAGTCGCTGCCCATCAGGTTGTAGACGCCCGCGCCAATCTCCAGCCCCTTCGTGCCCACATCCTCCGCGCGCACGAACAGGTTGAGCAGCAGCCGGGGCGACAGCGTCTGGACCTCCGACACGCCCTCATCGTCCGGCGCGCCGACGGCGAAGCGCTGGCCCACCAGCACGGCGGTAGGGCTGACGGACAACCACGGCAGCACCTTCGCGGTGCCCGTCAGCGTCGCCTTGTGCGTGGGCAGGCCGGTGAAGGCCCCGGGCTCTCCCGGCACCAGGTAGTCCTCCACGTCGTTGCGCCCGGCGGGCCGGTAGAACGAATAGCCCACCTGCGCGCGGCCCCACGTCCCGCGGACGCGGTAGTCCAGCTCCACGCCCCGGCTGCCCAGGCGCCCCAGGTTGCGGTACGCCTCCGAACCGGTGTCCGCGTCGTAGGAGTAGATGATGGGGTCCGTCACCCCCACGTCGAACACGTTGGCGCTCACCGTCTGGCCCTCGCCCAGGCGCACGGTGCCCTCCAGCTCGAACACCGTGGTGCGCTCCGGCCGCACGTCGTCGCCCAGGGAGATGTTCTCGATGCCGGGCGCGCGGAAGGCGCGGCTGAAGAGGGCCTTGCCGCTCACCGGCCCGAAGGACTTGAGCAGCACCAGCCGGGGCACGAAGGAGCTGCCGAAGAAGCTGTGGTCCTCGAAGCGCGCGCCCGCCACCACCGTGGCGATGGGGTTGTCCGAGTACGCCTCCACGAAGCCCGCGACGTTGCGGTAGGAGACGGACTCCTGGTCGCCGTTGAAGGGCTCCTGCTGGCCAATACCCGCCGGCCCGCGAAGCTCGCCCTGGTCGAACGCCAGGTCCACGCCGCCGGTGAGCTGGAGGAAGTCGAACGCCGCCCAGCGCGCCAGGGCCCGGCCACGCAGCCGGCGGTAGCGCTTGTCGTAGAAGAAGTCCGAGTCCGGGTCGGAGTCCCGGTACGACTCGCCCAGCGTGAGGTTCAGCCGGGGGATGATCTCAATGCGGTCCGTCGGCCGGAAGCGGTCGCTCAACTCGGCGTGGAAGGACTCGAAGTCGGTTTCCGCCGGCGCGGGCAGCACCTCATCCACCGACACCACGGAGGTGGTGTCCTGGCGCTGGTACAGCAGGCTCAGCTGCAGGTCGCGGTAGCCCACGCCCGCCTGCACCACCGTGGGGTCCAGGCGGGAGGCGCCGTTCATGCTCGCGGAGCCGCCGAAGAAGTCGTCGAAGACGGCGTCGCTGCGCTGGCCCTGCCCCAGCGACGCGGACGCGAAGGCGCTCAGGCCCGGCACGCCCTCGAACACCTTGCGCCCGGACAGCGTGAGGCTTCTGCGGCCGTTGCCGTGCGAAAGCTGCCCCCAGGTGCCCACCGCCAGCACGTCCGTGCTGCCCTGGATGCCGCGCGTGATGACGTTGATGACGGCCAGCTCCGCGTTGCCGCCGTAGATGACCGAACCGGGGCCGCGCACCACCTCGATGCGCTCGATGAGCTCCACCGGGAACTCGTGCCCCAGCTGCATCGTGGAGTAGAGCTGCTCGTTCATCTCCTTGCCGTCGATGATGAGCAGCACCTTGCCTTCCTGGCCCCACAGGCCCCGGAAGCCCGGCCCCACCGTGCCCGACACGTCCACGCCGAAGAAGAAGCCCGGCACCAGCAGGAGCACGTCCATCAGGTCGCGCGCGCCCGAGGCGCGGATCTCCTCCGCCGTCACCGCGGTGACGACCGCAGGGGAGTCATGCAGCTTCGTGATGGCGAACGACGCCACCTGGCTGTGGACCTCCGGCTCCTCCTCCAGGGCCTCGGTCGGGACCTCCTGGGCGAACCCCGTCACCGAGCCCAGCAGCGCCAGCGACACGCCCACACGACGGCCCAACCACCAGCGACTGGTGAAACCCATACGCGACAGACCTCTCGACAGCGGAAGACGGGCCGGCGAGTGTACCGGCCCCTGCGCCATCCGAAAGTTCTGGGTTTGCGCGCACCGCGTTGAATCCCGACGTTGAAAGTGTTTCAGCGCACGCGCACGCGGGTGCTGCGGCCCGGCTCCACTTCCACCGTCATGCGCCGCTTCACCTCGCCGTTGACGCGGACCTCCACGCGCGCCGGTCCCGCCGGCAGGGCCTGCGCGGAGAGGGGCGGAAAGCCATACGGCCGGTTGTTGATCCACACCTCGCCGTAGAGCCCGGGCGACGTCACCTCCAGGT
>NZ_RAWB01000142.1 GCF_003612055.1 Corallococcus llansteffanensis | reverse complement strand
GGCCGGCCCCTTGTCGGAGCGGGGTCCGCTGCGGGGGTCTCCCCCCACGCGGGGGCCTCGGATGTCGCCGACGTGTCCCATCCCCGGGATTCTCGCACAACGAGAACCCGGAGTTGTCCGGGGGGCTACTCCCCCTCGTGCTCCGCCTCCACGGCGCTGGTCATTCCGTTGGCATCCAGACGGATCCGGTAGACGGCGTTGAGGCCGTCGCCGTCCGCGTCCACGCGGGCGAGGCAGGACACCTCCGGCTCGCCCACCGGGCTCTCCTGCACTGCCACCTCGTACTGGAAGTGCACGGCGGGGCCCGGCTCGAAGCCGATGCGGTGGAAGTCCTCGTGGTCGTGGGGGAAGGGCACCGACTCCCTGCCCTTGGGCACGGGGACGGGGAACGGCGCGATGGGCACGTAGTCGCCGTGCTCGTCCCGGTACGACTGCACGGCGTCACACAGGGCCAGCACCTGGATGCGCGCCTCGCGGGCCAGGTCCTCCGGCGACGGGCGCCGGGGGCCCCAGAAGATGACGAGGAGGGCCAGGGCCATGCCCGCCACCACCGCGCCGATGAGGCCCAGGGCCAACGCCCGCCTGACGCGGGGCGGAGGCGTGGCTCCTGTCGGGGACTCGGAGGGCATCAGGCCCACTCCCGGGGGTTGCGCAGCACCTCTTCCAGCCGGGCCTCGGGGGTGCCGGGCTCCGGGTGGTAGTCGTAGCGCCAGCGCACGCGAGGCGGCAGGGACATGAGGATGGACTCCGTGCGCCCCTGGGTCTCCAGGCCGAAGATGGTGCCCCGGTCGTAGACGAGGTTGAACTCCACGTAGCGGCCCCGGCGTACCTCCTGCCAGAAGCGCTGCTGTTCCGTCACCGGCGTGTCCTTGCGCCGCTCGGCGATGGGCAGGTACGCGGGGATGAAGGCGTTGCCGCACGACTGCACGAAGGCGAACTCGCGCTCCAGGTCGCCGCCCATGTTCTCGAAGAAGAGGCCGCCCACGCCGCGCGCCTCGCCCCGGTGGCGCACGTGGAAGTACGAATCACACGCGGCCTTGAAGCGCGGGTAGTAGGTGGCGTCATGCGCGTCGCACGCGGCCTTGTGCACGCGGTGGAAGTGGGCCGCGTCCTCGTCCTGCAGGTAGTACGGCGTCAGGTCCGCGCCGCCGCCGAACCACGCGCGCGCGCCCTGCTGGATGAAGCGGTAGTTGGCGTGCACGGTGGGCACGTGCGGGCTTCGGGGGTGCAGCACCAGCGACAGGCCACCAGCCCAGAAGGAGCGCCCCTCGCCCTGGAGCTTCTTCGCGAAGGCCTCCTCCAGTTCGCCGTGGACGATGGAGGTGTTGACGCCCGCCTTCTCCAGGACGGCGCCCTCCTCCAGCACGCGGCTGCGACCGCCGCCGCCGCCCGGACGGCTCCACGCGTCCTCGCGGAAGCGGCCCTGCCCGTCCAGCGTCTCCAGCGCGCCGCAGATGTCGTCCTGGAGCTTCTGGATGAAGGCGGTCATCCGCCCCTTCATCGCCTCCACGTCCACCGTCGCCGTCATGTGCCCGAGTCTCCCGTGCGGTTCCGGGCGCGGATGCTACTAGGGCCCCTTGGCGGATGGGGCCTCGAAGTCCACCGGCGGCGTGGACGGCGCCAGGTTGCCCGCCGCGTCGAAGGCCTCGATGCGCGCCCGGTAGCTGCGGCCATCCTCCAGCGCGAACGCACCGCCGCAGGCCTCATGGCCCAGATAAGCGGTGTTGGACTGCACGGGCAGCAGGTACTGCTGCGGGCTGACGCCCAGCCGGCGGGGGGCCAGCTTCACGACGAGGTAGGACGGGCTCTCCTCGCGCAGGGCGAGGTTCAGCTTCACGAACCGCGCGATGCCCTGCGGCGAGCGGCGCACGAAGCCCTCCGACACGGCGGGCCGCTTCACCCACTTGGGCGCCTTGAGGTCCGGGCCCTTGCCGCTGAGCCATGAAGGCTGGACGCCCGCGCGGCCGTTGAGCACCGACACGTTGGGCAGCAGCGCGTCCAGGCGCAGCGTGTAGCGCTTGTCGGGCTGCATCGGCTCCGCCGGCTTGAGGATGACGATGGCGCGGCCCAGGGTGCTCTCCCAGCCCTTGGTCACCTTGAGCTTCACCGCGTGGCCCTCCGCCTCCAGCGTCAGCGGCTTGCCCACCAGCGCCAGCACGGGCGAGCGCGCGGTCCCCACGCCCTCCAGCAGGAGGCGCATGTTGGTGGGGACGATGCCCCCGGGCGAGGGGTACAGCTGCACGCCGTCCCCGGTGCACTGGGCGGAGGCGGAGGCGGCACAGAACAGGGCGGCGACGAACACGCAGGCTCGGAACACGGTGCCCTCCAGTGTGCGCCGGGAACGCGCACGGGGAAAGTCAAAGCGGGCCCTGGCTCCGGGCCCGTGGGGAACAGCGGCTTTCAGTGCCTGCGCCCCTCGTCGTCGTTCAGCACGATGGGGCCGAAGCGCGCCTCGTAGCGCTGCACGTTCTCCTGGAGGGCCAGGAGCAGGCGCTTCAGGTGACGCGGGTTGGTGATGATGCGCGAGCGCACGCGGGCCAGGGGCTGCTGCGGCTGGACGTAGAGAAAATCCAGCACGAACTCCGTGTCCGTGTGGTTCACCAGGGCCAGGTTGGAGTACTGACCGTTGGCCACCTCGTCATCCATCTGCACCTGAAGCTGCATGTCCGGGGGTTTCGGAGTGTCCGCCATGAATCAGGCGGCATAGCGCCTGGGGCCCGTCATGGCCAGTGTCCACCGGGTGGGAACGCGCTGGCGGGACATCGACGGGGAGTCCACGGCGCCCTTCGCGCTGGGCCGGGGCCTGGACGCCTGCCTGCTCCTGCATGGCTTCACCGGCAGCCCCTGGGAGGTGCGGCCCCTGGGCGAGGCGCTGGCGGCGCGGGGCCTGCGCGTCGTGGCGCCCCGGCTTCCAGGCCACGGCACCACGCCGGAGGCGCTGCTGGACGTGGACCACCGCGACTGGCAGGACGCCGCGGACGAGGCGCTTCAGGCCTTGAGCGGCCACCGCCGCGTGTTCGTGGCGGGGCTGTCCATGGGAGCGCTCCTGGCGCTGCGGCTGGCCGCGCATCATCCGGACCGGGTGCACGGCCTGGCGCTGGTGGCGCCCGCGGTGCGCTTCCGCGGCCCGCGCATGGCGCTGGTGCGCCAGCTGTGCCGCACGCCGCTGCTCGAGTGGACGACGCCGTGGGTGGACAAGGGCGGCACGGACATCTCCGACCCCGCGACGCTGGCCGAGGCGCCCGTGCTGGCGGCCTTCCCCGTGGCCCGGCTGAGGGATTTGTGCACGCTGCAGGACCTGGCGGTGACGGACGCGCCCCGGGTGAGGTGCCCGGTGCTGGTGGCGACCGCGGAGCAGGACCACGTGGTGGATCCGGAGGGTGGACGCTGGCTGGCGCGGCGGCTGACGGCGGCGCCGGAGGTGCGGCTCGTGGCGTTCCGGGAGGGCTTCCACATCATCCCCCGCGACGTGTCCGGGCCGCTGCTGGCCACGGAGGTGGGGGACTTCGTGGAGCGCTGGCGCGAGGGCGACGGCGTCAGGGCTGCTTCGGGATGGGAGGCGCAAGCCGCGCCACCGCCGTGAGCAGCTCCACCGCGTCGAGCGGCTTGGTCACGAAGGCGCTGAAGCCCGCGCGCAGGGCCCGGTCGCGGTCCTCGCGGCGGGCCGCGGCGGTGACGGCCAGCGCGGGCACCCCGCCCCCGGAGTCCCACGCCAGCGAGCGCAGCCGGTACAGCAGCGAATAGCCGTCCTCGCCGGACAGCGTCACGTCCGTCACCAGCACCGTGGGCGGGGAGCGACGCACCTCGTCCATCGCGTCGGTGACGTTGGTGGCGGTGAGCACGTGGGCGCCCACGCGGGTGAGCAGCACGGACATCCACTCGCGCGCGTCCGGTTCGCCGTCCACCACCAGCACGCGCTGGCCCTCCAGCTCCGGGAAGCGCGGCAGCGTCACACCCTCCAGCGGCTTGGGCCCGCGCATCACGCCCGGCGACGTCCCGATGCGCGAGCGGGGCAGGAAGACGGTGAAGGTGGAGCCCTGGCCCTGCCCTTCGCTGGCCGCGGACACGGTGCCTCCGTGCAGCTCCACCAGGTGCCGGACGATGGACAGCCCCAGGCCCAGGCCGCCGTGCTGCCGGCTGACGCCCGTGTCCGCCTGCTGGAAGCGCTGGAAGAGGAAGGGCAGGAAGTCGGCGGGGATGCCCTCGCCGTCGTCCTTCACCACCAGCTCCGCGCCCTCGTCTCGCGCGCGCGCGGACACCGACACGCGGCCCCCGGGTGGGGTGAACTTGATGGCATTGGCGAGCAGGTTCCACACCACCTGTTGCAGGCGGTCCGGGTCGCCGAACAGCGGCACGCCGTCCGGATCCACGGAGACGTCCAGCGTCAGCTCGCGCGCGAGCGCCGTGGGCCGCACCGCGTCCAGCGCCGCGTCCACCACGCGCCCCAGCTCCAGCGGCACCGGCTCCAATCGCAGCCGTCCGTTGGCGATGCGACTGATGTCCAGCAGGTCCTCAATGAGCTGTCTTTGGGCGCGGGCGTTGCGTTCGATGGCCTCCACGGCGCGCTGGCGCTTGTCCTCGCCCAGCAGGCCCTGCCGCAGCATCTGCGACCAGCCGAGGATGGACGTGAGCGGCGTGCGCAGCTCGTGCGACACCGTGGCCAGGAAGGCGTCCTTGGCGCGGCTGGCGGCCTCGGCGGCGCTCCGGGCCCCACGCTCCTCGTCGTACAGCCGCGCGCGGTCCAGGGCCTGCGCGCACTGGCGGCCCACCGTCATCATGAAGGCGCGCTCCGCTGCGTCGAAGTCGCGCGCGTCGCCGAAGCCCAGCCCCAGCACGCCGAACACGCGGCCCCCACTCACCAGCGGCACCGAGGCCCACCCCTTCAAGGCCAGCTCACGCGGCAGCTCCGCCAGGCGCGGGTAGCGCTCCATGCACTCCGTCCAGGAGCCCATCGCGCACGGCTCGCGGGTGCGCGCCACATCCGTGAGGGGACAGGAGGCGGAGACCTCGAAGTGCCGCCAGCCCTCCAGGTTGCCCGGGGAGAAGCCGTGCGCGGCGACGCGCTCGAAGATGTCCTCGGACTCCTGCGAGGGCACCACCACGAGGCTGGTGACGGCCCCCAGGGCGATGGCCCCCTCGCGCGCGGCCACCTCCACCACCTGACCGGGGGTGAGCGCCTCGGAGAGCGCGGCGGTCACCGCCTGCAGCCGTTCGGTGCGCCAGGACGCGGTGGTCCACGCGGCGCGGCGGGTCCGCACCAGCTCCGTCACGTCCACCGCGAAGGCGAGCACACCCTCTACCTGGCCCTTCGCGTCGCGGCGGGGCAGGAGCGACAGGTTGAAGAAGAGCTCCTCGTCGGAGGGGCGCGCGCGGGCGCTCGTCTCCCGCAGGTGCAGGGCCTGCCCGGTGGTGAAGACGCGGTCCCAGGCGTCGTGCCAGGAGGAACCATGCAGGTGGGGACAGGCCTCGCGAAGGGAGACGCCCACCCGTCCGCGCGTGTCGAGCAGCGCCAGGCGCGTGGCGGTGCTGAACTCGATGAGGTGGCCCGGCCCGCGATAGAGGCCGAAGAAGGCGGGCAGTTGCTGGAGCAGCTCCTGGAGTTGAAGGGGCTCGCCGTCGGGCGCGGCCACCCAGCCGGCCTGGGCTTCGTTCACGAGTTGCCCCCTCCCTTCCCTGGCGGGCGCCAGGGCCTCCTCGCGGGAAGCGGTAGCGATTAAACGTCAGGAGTTCCCGCCTGGCACGAAAAGCAATCCAGGGGCGCCGCCAAGTGTCGGGGGATGGGCGGTGTTACAGGCTGCTGGCGTCCAGTAGAGGGCATCCGCCCCGGAGCGCGGGGAAACGGTCCCGGGTGCGGGCATCGGTTATGTCGGATGTCAGGCATGCCTTCTCCTCTTCCCGATTCGCGGCCTCTCGTCGAACTGCGCGGCGTCACCAAGTCGTATGCGGAAGGCGACTCCGTGCGCGAGGTGCTGTCCGGCACGTCGCTCACCCTGCACCGCGGCGAGTTCGTGGTGCTGCTGGGCCGCAGTGGCTCCGGCAAGTCCACGCTGCTCAACCTCATCAGCGGCATCGACCAGGCGACGACGGGCGAGATCCTGGTGGAGGGCCGCGACCTGGGGCGCATGAAGGAGCGCGAGCGCACGCTGCTGCGCCGCGAGCGCGTGGGCTTCATCTTCCAGGCGTTCAACCTGCTGCCCACGCTGACGGTGGAGGAGAACGTGCGGCTGCCCCTGGAGCTGCTCGGCCGCACGGGCGCGGAGGCCAGCGCGAGGGCGCGCGAACTGCTCACGCGCGTGGGGCTCGCGGGCCGGGCGGGCAGCTTCCCGGACCGGCTGTCCGGCGGCGAACAGCAGCGCGTGGCGGTGGCGCGAGCGCTGGCCCATGCGCCGCCGCTGCTGCTGGCGGACGAGCCCACGGGCAACCTGGACGAGGAGACCGGCAAGCACGTGCTGGACCTGCTGGAGGGGCTCACGCGCCAGGGAGATGCGTGCGCGCTCATCGTCACGCACGAGCCCGGGATGGCGGCCCGCGCGGACCGGGTGCTGACGATGGAAGGCGGCCGGCTGGTGGAGCGGCCCGGCGGCGCGCGCAAGGTGACGCCGTGAAGGCGCTGCTCGCGCGCTCCAGCCTGCGCCACCTGGGCGGGCACCCGTGGCTCACCGCGCTGTCGCTGCTGGGCATCGCGATGGGCGTGGCGGTGGTGGTGTCCATCGACCTGGCGAGCGGCAGCGCACTGCGAGCCTTCGAGCAGTCCACGGACGTCGTCGCCGGCAAGGCCACGCATCAAATCGTGGGCGGCACGTCGGGCCTGCCCGAAGGGGTCTACACCGCGCTGAAGCTGCGGCCGGATGCGCCCGCGGCGGCGCCCGTGGTGCAGGGCTTCGTGCAGGTGGAAGGCGGCAACCAGCGCACGCTCACGCTGCTGGGATTGGATCCCTTCGCGGAGGCGCCCTTCCGCGACTTCTCCACCGGCAATGCGGTGGGGGACGTGGGCGCGCTGCTCACGAAGCCCGGCACGGTGGTGATGGGCGCGAAGACGGCGCGGGCCCTGGGCGTGAAGGCGGGGGACACGCTGCCGGTGATGGTGTCGGGGCTGCGCAAGGAGTTGCATGTGTCGGCCCTGCTGTCCCCGGCGCAGGAGGCGACGGAGCGGGCGCTGGAGTCGCTGGTGATTTCGGACCTCTCCACCGCGCAGGAGGTGCTGGAGCAGCAGGGAAAGCTGACGCGCGTGGACCTGAGCCTTCCGGGTGGCGAAGCGCAGGCAGAGCGCCTGCGGGCCGCCCTGCCCCCGGGCGCGGAGCTGGTGCAGACGTCGGGGCGCGCGGGCACGGTGGAGCAGATGACGCGGGCGTTCCGCACCAACCTCACCGCGCTGTCGCTGCTGGCGCTCGTGGTGGGGATGTTCCTCATCTACAACACGATGACGTTCTCCGTGGTGCAGCGGCGCGGGATGCTGGGCCGGCTGCGCGCGGTGGGAGTGACGCGCGGGGAGCTGTTCGGGCTGGTGCTGGGCGAGGCGCTGGTGCTGGGCGTGGTGGGCACCACGGCGGGCCTGCTGCTGGGCATCCTGATGGCCAGTGGGCTCGTGGGCCTCATCACGCGCACCATCAATGACCTGTACTTCGTGGTGAACGTGCGCCGGTTGTCATTGGAGCCGTTCACGCTCATCAAGGGACTGGGCCTGGGACTGGGCGCCACGGTGCTGGCGGCGCTGGTGCCCGCGTGGGAGGCGGCGCGCGCGACACCGGTGACGGCGCTGCGGCGCTCGACGGAGGAGGACGTGTCGCACCGGAGGGCGCCCCAGCGGGCGTTGCTGGGATTGGGGCTCCTGGCTGTCTCGGTGGGGCTGCTCGCGTGGCCCACACAGGCGCTGCCGCCCGCGTACGCGGGGCTGTTCGGCGTGATGATGGGCACCGCGCTGCTGGTGCCCTGGGTGACGGAGAAGCTGACCCTGGCGGCGGCGTGGCCCCTGGGCGCACTGTTCGGTCCGCTGGGGCGCATGGCGGCGCGCGGGGTGACGGCGAGCCTGTCGCGCACGGCGGTGGCGCTGGCGGCGCTGATGGTCGCGGTGGCGACGACGGTGGGCGTGGGGCTGATGGTGTCCAGCTTCCGGGGCACGGTGGTGGCGTGGCTGGAGTCCGCGTTGCAGGCGGACGTGTTCGTGTCCCCGCCGTCGCTGGTGGCACGGCGCGGGGACTCCGCGATGGTGCCGGGGCTCGCGGAGAAGCTGCGCGCCACGCCCGGCGTCGCGGCGAGCGGCTCCATCCGCGTGGTGCACGTGCGCGTCGGGGAGGTGGACACGGACCTGCTGGCCATCGACTTCGCGGAGGGACAGGAGCGGAGCTATCGCTTCAAGGAAGGGCGCACCGAGGACATCTGGCGGCAGGTGAATGCGTCGCCGGACATGCTGCTCGTGTCGGAGCCCTTCGCCTTCCATCGCAAGGTGCGCGCGGGCGACACGTTGCGCGTGTCCACGGACCAGGGACCGCACGACTTCCGCGTGGCGGGCGTGTACTTCGACTACGGCTCGGACGTGGGGACGGTGATGATGCCGCGCGCCACGTATGACCATTGGTACGCGGATCGGAGCGTCACGGGGCTGTCGCTGTACGCGGCGCCGGGGCAGGACGTGGACGAGCTGGTGTCCCGGGTGCGCGACCGCGCGGGCGGAGCGCAGGCGTTGAACGTGCGAGCGAACAAGGTGCTGCGGCAGACGTCGCTGGAGGTGTTCGACCGCACCTTCACCATCACGCAGGTGCTGCGCCTGCTGGCGATTGGCGTGGCGTTCGTGGGCGTGCTGAGCGCGTTGATGTCACTGCAACTGGAGCGGGCGCGGGAGTTCGCGGTGCTGCGCGCGACGGGGCTCACGCCGGGACAGCTCTGGGGCATGGTGTCGTTGCAGACGGGGCTGCTGGGATTGCTCGCGGGGTTGTTCTCCATCCCGTTGGGATTGGCCTTGGCCTACGTGCTGGTACACGTCATCAACCAGCGCTCGTTCGGATGGACGTTGCAGCTGGTGGTGGCGCCCGGCGTGGTGGGACAGGCGATGGTGCTGGCATTGGTGGCGGCGGCGCTCGCGGGGCTGTACCCGGCGTGGCGGATGGCGCGCGCGAACCCGGCGATGGCGTTGCGGGAGGAGTGAGGCATGGGCCGCGGACTCGTCATCGGGGTGGTGTTGGTGTTGGCGACGCTGGGCGTGGCGGTGGGCGTCGTAATGAGGGACACGGAGCAAGCGGGCCCGGACGGCTCCGGCTCGATGACCGTCACGAGCGCGCTGGGAGGCGGAGGCAGCCTGGAGGGCTATTCGCGCGCCGTGGCGCCGCGTCCCTTCCGCTTCCCGGAGGACCACGGGCCGCACCCCGACTTCCGCACCGAGTGGTGGTACTGGACGGGCAACCTGGAGACGGAGGACGGGCGGGCCTTCGGCTATCAGTTCACGGTGTTCCGCAGCGCGCTCGCGCCGGAGAAGCCGGAGCGGGCTTCCGCCTGGGGCACGCGGCAGGTCGCCATGGCGCACTTCACGGTGACGGACGTGAGCGCCGGACGGTTCCACGTCACCGAGCGTTTCAGCCGCGCGGCCCTGGGGCTCTCGGGCGCGGACGGCTCACCGTTCCAGGTCTGGGTTCAGGACTGGGACGTGCGGAGCGAAGGCACGGCGAGCACGTGGCCCCTGCACCTGCGAGCGCAGGGTGACGGCGTGACGCTGGACCTGGTGATGGACGAGGGCAAGCCGCCGGTGCTCCAGGGCGACCGGGGGCTGAGCAAGAAGGGGCCGGGACAGGGCAACGCGTCCTATTACTACTCGATGACGCGCATGCCTTCGCGCGGCACCGTGTCCGTGGATGGGCAGACGGTGTCCGTGAAGGGCGAGAGCTGGATGGACCGGGAGTGGAGCACCAGCGCGCTCGGCCCGGACCTGGTGGGCTGGGATTGGTTCGCGCTCCAGCTCTCCGACGGCAGCGAGCTGATGAACTACCAGCTGCGCAACAAGGACGGGACCGCCGACCCGTTCAGCGCGGGCACCTGGGTGCCGCCCACCGGCGAGTCCGTGCACCTGACCCGCGAGGACGTGAAGCTGGAGGTGCTGGCCACCTGGAAGAGTCCGCGCGGAGGCGTGTATCCGTCACGCTGGCGCGTGCAGGTTCCGAAGTTGTCCCTGGACCTCACCGTGACGCCGAAGTTGGAGAACCAGGAGCTGCCGGTGAGCGTGCGCTACTGGGAGGGCGCGGTGTCACTGGAGGGCACGCGCGAGGGCAAGCCCGTGCAGGGGCGCGGCTACGTGGAGCTGACGGGGTACGCGGACGTCGTCCGGCGCTCGGCGGACGAGACGACCCGCAGCCGCACGCCCTAAAGCCTGAGCGATACACCCGCCGGCTATTCTCACTCTGTCGAAACCATTCAAGGTAAGATACAGACCGACCACCCACCGCCACGCCCACTTATGCCCCCCGCGCCAATCACAGCAACAACTAGACCCCAATACCCACGCGTCATCTCAGTAGTCAACCTAAAGGGAGGTGTAGGAAAAACAACACTCTGTGTCAACCTCGCCTATGGCCTAGCATATTTCAAAGACAAACGAGTTCTCCTGATCGATCTCGACCCCCAAGCCAACGCAACACAATACCTCATCTCACAACACACATACCAAAAACTATACCTCTCCAACCCGCCACCAAAGGCAACCATCGTCGAAGCATATGATGAATTCGTCCAGGCGACTCGAAACACCGACAACCCGCCAAAAGATCCTGATCGATATATTCAAAAAATATACAGAGGAGAAAAAGGATACCTGGACTTAGTCGCATCAAAACTCGAACTAAGCTTACTCGCCTTCGAAGGAGGCCAAGTACACAAAAACAACCAAGTCCGCTGGCTAATCGAATCAGTACAGGAGAACTACGACATCGTCCTAATAGACTGTCCACCCACCGTATCTCGAATGCTCATGGGTGGATTCGAAGCATCAGACCACGTACTCGTCCCGATGAAGCCAGAGTTCCTATCGACAATAGGGCTTCCACTCCTACACAGAACAATAACAAAAACATACAACAAGGAAATAAGCAAAAGGGCCGACTTCCTCAACAAAGAGCTCAGCGTCATCGGAATAGTATACACAATGTCAAACGCAAGCCTGACAATGGCACAAGAGAGCATGTCGGAAATACAAAGGGAGGCAGCTCGCCACAAATATCCCATTTTCGACTCCACCATCTCACAATCAACAAAATTCACTTGGAGCGCCAAGCGCACTCTGCCGATTTTCCGCACGGAGCCAAGCAGTCGATATGCCTCTGAGATTGAACGACTGGTCAACGAGTTCCTTGCCAGACTCCCCAGCGCCGCCTCAAACACACCATGACCACAGCACAAATTTTCTCACTGATAGCCGAGATCTTCACTCTTTCAGCCAAAACAGAGCCCAAATCCATCAGTCTGCTTCATAAATACATTACTGAGAACTTCCAAGGCGAAACCCAAGTCGGTCTACTGACGATACTAAAAGGCATTGAGTATCTCCAGGCCGCATCAAACAACCAGCCTTCTCTCCCAATGCATGCCGAAGAAAACAAGGATCCGTTTCTCCCCACCAGCCCAGTGGATTCCATGACACGTGAATTCAAGGCAATGCTATTGGACGGGACATTTGCTTCGTCCAAGGGAGAATTGGTCGAAATATTCAGAAAAGCCTTTGGCGGTGCCAGTCCCCTCAGGGTTGGAAATAAAGACTCAAAACAAGAACTAATTGAACGAGCTGTCCGTTCATTCAAAACAATGAGCCCGCATGAGCGACGCCAAGTATTCCAACAACTCCGCGTTCTCTATCTCCGCAACCGTCAGTCCAGCTTGGAGCAATGGTCTGAGATCATAACTAAAGGCAAGTAAGGACCAGACATGCTCCCAGAAGACCTCAACGGCAAAGATGGCGCCGCGATAGCTCAAGAATTATTTGGCCAGAATCCAGAAGCCCCCTCTTGGTGGTCACTGGAAAGGTTAGACGACAAGACGCTTGAATGGAAAGACAAGCGCCTCGGGATATCGTGGAAAACGAAACATGGCTTCCTGGTAGCCCTCCGAGAAGTCAGCAGTCTGGCAGACGCCCAGGCATTTGCTTCAAAGAACAAAATATACTTACTTCCCAATGGCGGATTCTACTTCAAGAACACAGCGGAAATATACATTCACAGCACTGGAATTCCAGCACCCGAGCATGTTGTCACCACCGACGACCTCTACTCCATATCTACGGCAACCAACTTGGAGGCGACCGTAGGCTATTCATCTCAATTATTTGTCCGACTCGTCGGTACTCCGTTGGCCGAAATCAACAAAGATGCTCCAGAGCCATATTCAGTAACAACCCTTGTCATCTCACAGGTCGAGAAAGACCAGGTCGGTGGCGCAGCAGAACTAGCGCTCTACCACCTCCGGAAGCAATTTCCTGGCCTTTCCCTCTCATTCTGGCCATTTACCGAGCTTGGGAATGCACCGCGACTCCCCGAGCCAGAACAAGACGTCAGTCCAACCAAATTCGAGGATCTTCCAAACACAGAGCGCACTGAGGCGATTGCATTCTACAATAGAGCGTTGGAGTCTCCTCCTATTCCTGGATTTCTATACTACTACAGAGTACTGGAGTCTTGCTTTGACGACATCCTCGGAGCAACAGTTGACGTTTGGCGCAAAAACACGTCGATCTCGAACACGGAGCTTCTGCAGAAAATCAGAACAATTCAACACAAGGAAGACACATGGTCTCTTCGTCAAGTCTTGTCCAAGATTGTCAATCAAAAGGACCTCGACGAAGCTCATCACGAAAACATCATAGACACCGCAACCGTGGATGTACTGGCGCGTGAAATCTACCTGCGCAGGAACAGCATCGCGCATGGCCGAAAGGGACAGCACCGCAAGGTACTTGTACCTCTTGGCCATTCATTCAACGATGAGTCGGCAAGAGAGCGCGCATGGTATCAGCTGCTAAAGACCCTTGCCGAACGTGCTATTGAGCGATGGATATTCTCAAAGTAAGTACTTAAGCGTCATTCGCCTCATTGCTGGGTCAGTGATTTTTTGCACCTGTGAGACTTCATGAACGTCCTCATCACCGGGGCCACGGGCCTCATCGGCAACGCCATCGCCCACCGGCTCGCGAAAGGTGGGAACACCGTCCGCGCGCTCGTGAGGGATCCGAACAGGGCCGCGGCGCTGCTGCCGGCTTCCGTGCGGTGCTTCCAGGGCGACGTCACCGTCCCCGCCTCCCTGCCCGCCGCGATGCAGGACGTGGACCTCGTCTTCCACGCGGCGGGCATGCCGGAGCAGTGGCACCGCGACGACTCCATCTTCGACCGCGTGAACCGCCAGGGCAGCATCAACGTCCTGTCCGCCGCGCACGCCGCGAAGGTGCGCCGCGTGGTCTACACCTCCACCATGGATGTCTTCGCGGCCCCCCGGGGCGGTGAGGTCATCGAAGCCAACCTCGACCCGCACCCCAAGCCCACCGCCTACGAGCGCTCCAAGCAGGACGCCGAGCGCGCCGTCGAGGCCATCCGCCAGCAGGGCCTGGACGTCGTCTACGTGAATCCCTCCGCCGTCTACGGCCCCAGCCCCGTGCACGTGGGCCTCAACTCCTTCTTCATCCAGTTGCTCAACAAGAAGGCCCCGCTGCTCCCGCCGGGTGGCATGTCCGTCGTCTACGTGGACGGCCTCACCGACGCGCAGCTCGCCGCCGCCGAGCGCGGCGTCAACGGTGAGCGCTACCTCGTCTCCGACCAGTACATCCACAACGCGGACCTGGCGCTCGCCATCCACCGCGCCGCCGGGGCCGGGAAGCCTCCGCCCTCCGCGCCCGTCTTCCTGATGGAGGCCCTGGCCCGCGTGTCCGCGCCGCTCGCGCGCGTGTTCCCCTTCACGCCGCTCGTCGCGCCCGGGCAGCTCTCCTTCATGCGCTGGGAGGCCCACGTGAACTCCGCCAAGGCGCAGCGCGAGCTGGCCTTCCGCCCCACCCCGCTCGAAGAAGGCGTGGCCCAGACCGTGGCCTTCCTGCGCGCGCAGAAGCTCGTGCCCCAGGCCTGAGCGCCGCGCCTCAGTGCGGGCCGGGCGCGGACTCGTGGTAGTGGATCGCCTTCCACGTCCCCGCCTTGCGGTGGAAGAGGAAGCTCACGCGCCCGTCGTTCGTGAACGGCCCCGTCCCGTCCGCGCGCTCACCCTCGAAGTGGTACGTGAAGAAGGCGAAGGCCACCTCGCCGCCCATCAGGTCGAGCGTCACGTCGTCCAGGGTCATCCGCGTGGCCCGCGCCAGGTGCGCGCGCAGGCCGTCGTAGTACTTCGCGATGCCCATCCAGCCGCGCACGGCCTTCGCCCGCTCCTGCGGCACGTAGAGCAGCTGCGGATACTCCCGGTCCCAGAGGGCTTGCAGCTTCGCGACGTCCAACGCCTCGAAGCCGGCGCGGTACTGCTCCAGCAACGCCGTGAGCTGCTGCCTGTCCGTGTCCACCGACGCCATGCACCACCACTCCCTGTCGCGCCACGGAATAGAACGTGGGGGCCCGCCCCACAGGGATGACGGACCCCCACGCATGGTTGCACCAGGAGCGCGGAAGAACGCATCCGCCTTGATGCAACCTGGAGATGCACCGCATGCCGTGGAACCGGGTGACCACCGCCCCACCTCCCGGCTGCCTTCGTTCGAAGGGCAGGCTGCCACCGGCCCTGCTCGCGGAGACATGCATCCAGCTTCCACGCCGCTCCGTAGGCACGTGCCCGCCTGCCCAGCGGGCAGGGACACGGCACCCTGTGTCTCGCGCTCGACACGGGGTGTCGCACTGGTCGGTGGACCCCACTTTAGAACCCATCCCGCGCCCCCACGGGTCCCAACCCCGTGAGGACGTGAAAGCGGATCCACCCATCACCACGGAGTGACACATGGCACTGCTAGGAACCCTGCTGGGCGCACTGAGCGGCTCACGCCGCAGCGGCATGAGCTCGGGCTGGAACCGGGGACGGACCTCCTACGGCCGTCGCCCCATCGGCTATGGCTTTGGCGCCCGGGGACGTCAGCCGAGCAGCGGCTTTGGCGGCTCGCTCGGCCGGATGGCGATGTCCGGACTCGCCGCCTATGGCTTGCGCCGCTTCTTCAACAGCCGCCGCTCGGCTTCCTCCGGGTACTGAGCCGCGGTCGACGGGTGCCGACGCGGTGTCGCCGGGAAGTACCGTGGACTTCCCCCGGACAGGCGCAACCGCCACCGGCCGCTTCGGGCACGGGAGGGTTCCACGGCCTCCTCCCGGTGCCTGACATCCCGCACGCTCCGTCCGTGCGCGCGCCCCCGCCTGGAGTAGGGTCCCCTTCCATGTCCGGCTCCCTGCCGGCGGAAGAGGACTGCAAGCATGGCGAAGGCGAAATACGTCCTGGCCCTGGACCAGGGCACCACCGGTACCCACGTCTCCATCCTCGACACCCGGTTGCAGGTGGTGGGGCGCTCCTACAAGGAGCTGACCCAGCACTTCCCCAAGCCCTCCTGGGTGGAGCACGACCTGAAGGAGATCTGGGCCACCAGCGAGTGGTGCATCGCGCGCGCCCTCAAGGACGCGGGGCTCACCGGCAAGGACATCGCCGTGGTGGGCATCACCAATCAGCGCGAGACGACGGGCCTGTGGACCCGCGACGGCGGCGAACCCCTGGCCCGCGCCATCGTCTGGCAGGACCGCCGCACCTCCGACATCTGCGCGCAGCTCAAGGCCGAAGGTGTCGAGCCCCGCGTGCGTGAGATGACAGGGCTCGTGCTGGACCCGTACTTCTCCGGCACCAAGCTCACCTGGCTCTTCAAGCACCTCAAGGGCGCGAAGAAGCGCGCCGAGCGCGGCGACGTGTGCTTCGGCACCATGGACTCCTGGCTCGTCTACAAGCTCACCGGCGGCGCCGCCCACGTCACCGACGTGTCCAATGCCAGCCGCACCCTGCTCATGGACCTGCGCACGCTCGCGTGGGACGACGAGCTATGTTCGCTCCTGGGCGTTCCCCGCGCGTGCCTGCCGGAAATCAAGGGCAACGCGGAGGTGTATGGCACCACGCGCGGCATGAAGAGCCTGCCGGACGGCGTGCTCGTCGCGGGCATGGCCGGCGACCAGCAGGCCGCCCTCTTCGGCCAGGCGTGCTTCACCCCCGGCGAATCCAAGTGCACCTACGGCACGGGCGCCTTCCTGCTGATGAACACCGGCACCCAGCCGGTGCGCTCCACCGCGGGCCTCCTCACCACCGTGGCGTGGAAGCTGGGCAACACCACGAACTACGCGCTGGAGGGCAGCTCCTTCATCGCGGGCGCCGCGGTGCAGTGGCTGCGCGACGGCCTCAAGGTCATCAAGAAGGCCCCGGACGTGGAGGCGCTCGCCGCCAGCGTGAAGGACTCCGGCGACGTCGTCTTCGTGCCGGCGCTCGCCGGCCTGGGCGCGCCGCACTGGCGCCCGGAGGCGCGGGGCCTGTTCGCCGGCATCGACCGCTCCACCACCGTGGCGCACCTGGCGCGCGCGACGCTGGAGGGCGTGGCCCTGCAGATCTACGACCTGGCGGACGCCATGCGCCGCGACAGCGGACGGGACATCCCCACGTTCAAGGCGGACGGGGGCGCGGCGGCCAACAACCTGCTCATGCAGTACCAGGCCGACCTGCTGGGTGTGCCGGTGGTGCGTCCGCGCAACCTGGAGACCACCGCCCTGGGCGCGGCCTTCCTGGGCGGCCTGGGCGCCGGGGTGTGGACCAGCCCGGATGCCATCCGCCGCGCGTGGAAGGCGGACCGCACCTTCAAGCCGAAGATGAAGCCCGAGGTGCGCGAGCGCCACCTGGAAAAATGGAAGCGGGCGGTTTCGCGGGCGTGAGGTGAAACGCCGAAGTGCGGGCGCCGCACGCGCCGGGGCTTCCATCGGACGGAGGAGCGGGTAGAAAGCGAGGCATGGCCTACGACCGCACGTTGCTCGCCCCGGATGCGCTCCAGACCTTCCTCGCGAAGCATCCCGCCTGGACGCACGAGGGCGGGATGATCCGCCGCGTCTACGAGGCGCCTTCGTTCCTGGAGGGCATCGCCTTCGTGGAGAAGGTGGCGAAGGCCGCGGAGGCCGCCAACCACCACCCGGACATCGACATCCGGTGGCGCAAGGTGACGCTGGCGCTCGTCACCCACGACGCGGGCGGCATCACCTTCCGCGACACCGACCTGGCCGCGGAGGCGGACCGCCTCTTCGCCGAAGGGACCGGCGGTCGGTGAGCGCGGGTTTCCGTGGGGCGGCGTGGGCCCTGGCGTGCGCGGCGTGGTGCGCCGCGTCTCCGGCCCTCGCCCAGGACGACGTACCCACCGAGCCGCGCCCGGAGCGGCTGTACTTCAACTCGGGCGCGCTGCTGGGCTCCTCACGGGTGGTGGGCCTGGGCGGCGCCTACGTGGGCATCGCCGAGGGCGCCGCGGGCTTCCCCAGCAACCTCTCCGCGCTCGCGCAGCGCAGCCCCTCGCTGGAGCGGGACTGGGACCTGGGCGTCACCCTGTCCTGGTTGGATCTGCCCTTCACCAGCACCAAGCGCCGGGACGTGGACAACGACGGCCTCGCCGACGAGTCCGTGGACAGCCGGCAGCTGCTGGGCGCGTTGATGTTGCAATACAAACGCTTCGGCATCGGCTTCCTGTGGCGCAACGGCCGCACCGGCTACTGCCTCACGCCAGGCTGCCGGGGCGAGGGCGAGCAGCTGCGCGTGTCGCTCACCCAGTCCGTGCTCGCGGGCTCGGTGGCATTCGGCCAGGACGACTTCATCCTGTCGCTGGGCATCTTCTCCGCGCAGGCGAGCTTCAGTGAGCTGGGCGACGAATCCTGGCGCTACGGCGACACCGGCGTGGCGGTGGACATGCTGTTCCGTCCCCACGGCCGGCCCTACCGCATTGGCGTGGCGGTGCGGCCGGAGGTGGTGGCCGGCTGGCGCCGCGACGACGGGCAGAGTCCCTTCATCGCGGGGCGTCAAATCTACGCGGCCGTGGTGTCGCCCGCGGTGCTGTCGCTGGGCGCGAGCTGGCGGCTGGGCGAGGGCGCGCACCGCTACAACCGGCTGTCCCCCGCCGCGCGGCGGCAGCTCCAGGTGGAGGGGGACGACCTGCCGGTACCGGCGGAGGAGCCCCAGGACGCGCTCGCCGGCCGGTGGCTCATCACCGCCCAGGTGGACCTCATCTCCAGCGTGAGCAACGCGGTGTCGGCGAACTCGTTCTCCTCCACGGCGGAGCCCCAGCTCGTGGGCGACACCGCCCTGGTCCAGCCGCGCGTGGGCGCCGAATGGGACACCTTCCCGGGCCGCTTGCGCCTGCGCGTGGGCACCTGGCTGGAGGCGTCCCCCTTCCCGGAGCGCAACCCCCGGCCGCACCTCACCGGCGGCCTGGAGCTGTTCCTGCTGCGCTACTGGGAGGACTGGTCCATCAACGCGTCGTTCGACCTGGCGAGCCGCTACTCCAACTGGGGCATCTCCATCGGCTTCTGGCGCTGATGTCTGTGTTTGGGGACGGGTGGGAAAACGCGAGGACCTTCCGGGGTGCTCGCGTGTCCCGTCCAAGGCGCCCCGCCCCCCCAGAGCGCGTGAGCAGCAGCGGGCGACCGAGCAACCTCCAGGGCGTGCGTTGCTGGTGTGCGCGGGCGTGAGAACCCTGCCACTCACGGAGCAGAGGGGGTTTTCATGTATCTGGGGCGGGGGTGGCGCCGGACTGTCGTGGGTGCGACGGTGCTGGGT
>NZ_RAWB01000141.1 GCF_003612055.1 Corallococcus llansteffanensis | reverse complement strand
TCCCACGACTGTTTGGAGGGCCACTCCGCCCAGCCCCACTGCGCCCAACAGGGTGAGGCTTGAGACCATCTTGAGCGACATTCATCCCTCCAGCCTCCGAGCGATGGGTGACCCGTCGCTCTCCGCCAGGAGGTGAATACTACCCGTGGACGGCCTCGAGGGGTTGGGGCAGCGGGCGGGCCTCCAGGCGCCGCCAGAAGAGGTACGAGAGTCCCCAGAGCACGCCGGTGCCCACCGCGAAGCCCCAGGCCTCCGGGCCATCTCCCACCGAGAGGTGGGCGATCAGCGCGGAGACCAGGTTGATGGCGAAGCCGGCGTAGGCCCACTCCTTGAGCCGCGCCGGCACCGGCGCCAGCAGCAGCACCACGCCGATGACCTTGGCCCAGGAGAGCTCCACCCGGAAGTAGTCCGGGAAGCCGAAGTGGGTGAAGGCCTCCGCCACCTGCGGCAGGCGCAGCTGCGCGTAGGCGGTGAAGCCCATCTGCAGACAGAAGAGCGCGGTGGCAAGCCAGAAGCCGAGGATGAGTCCTTTGGAGCGGTGCATGGTCAGGTCCGTGGGGTAGGGGGCAAACCGGCAGGCTCGACGCCGAACTGCCTGGCGTACTCGGCGTTCAATCGCTGCCAGCCGTCGAACTTCATGACTTCGGGGCCGACGATGCGGCCCAGGGGATCACCGGTGAGCAGCCGATCCAGCACATCGAAGCAGATGTGCCAGCCCGCGGCGCCCATCGAGATGAAGCCACGGTGGATGTTGTGCCAGAGCGTGAGCCGGGTGCCGCCGCTCTCCAGAGGCTCCAGTTCCCAGCGCATGTCGTTTCCGCCCCAGCCGTATTCGAGCAACCTCGGCGCGTCAGCCCGCTTCACCTGGGACTCGGCGACTTGCGGCGTCGGCGTGCCCACGGTCGAAAGCTTCGCGGTGCCAACAGCACCGAGGTTCCGGTCGGAATCAAACGGAGCCCATTCGCGCAGATGCTCCGGAGCCGTGATGGCCTCCCAGACCTTCGTGGGAGGGTGGCGCAGGTCGCGGACGAGCACGAGCGTCCACTTCTCCCCCTCCTTCTGGATCCTGGCTCCAGCCGCGGGGCCGGGCGTGTACTTCGCACGGTGGCTCATCGCTTCTTTCCTTTCTTGGGGGGCAGGTCCATCTGATCGAGATGGCGTTCGAGCGCGTCGACGTGGGCCGTCCAGAAGCGCCGGAAGGGCGTCAGCCAGGCGTCGACCTCCATGAGCGGTTCGGGCCGGAGCCGATAGACCCGCCGCTGGGCTTCGACGCGCGCCTCCACGAAGCCGGCGTCGCGCAGCACGCGCAGGTGCTTGGACACGGAGGTCTGAGGCATCCGCAGCTGGCGCTCGAGTTCGCCGACGGAGCACTCCGACGACGCCAGGAGACTGAGGATGCTCCGGCGGTTCGGCTCGGCGATGATCGCGAACGATGATTCCATGTGGAGAATATACCTGTTGATTCATATTCCCGTCAAGTCATATAAACTGGTGACCCATGACCAAGCACATGCCCTCGTCCCCAACGCATCCCTCTGACAGCCATGACTTGATCCGTGTCCGGGGTGCCCGGGAGAACAACCTGAAGGACGTGAGCGTCGAGCTCCCCAAGCGACGGCTGACGGTGTTCACCGGCGTCTCTGGGTCGGGCAAGTCGTCGCTGGTGTTCGGCACCATCGCGGCCGAATCACAGCGGCTGATCAACGAAACCTACAGCGCGTTCGTGCAGGGGTTCATGCCCACGCTGGCCCGGCCCGAGGTCGACGTCCTGGAGGGGCTGACGACCGCGATCATCGTCGACCAGGAGCGGATGGGCGCCAACTCCCGCTCGACGGTCGGCACGGCGACTGACGCCAACGCGATGCTGCGGGTGCTGTTCAGCCGCCTCGGCAAGCCGCACGTCGGTTCGTCCAACGCCTTCTCCTTCAACATCCCGTCTGCCCGCGGGGTCGGGCAGATGTCACTCGAGAAGGGCGACGGCAAGACCGAGAAGCGCGAGTTCACGGTCACCGGCGGCATGTGCCCGCGCTGCGAGGGCATGGGATCGGTGACGGACATCGACCTGTCGCAGCTGTACGACGACACGAAGTCGCTCGCCGAGGGCGCGCTCACCATCCCGGGCTACACCGCCGACGGCTGGCAGGTGCGCATCTTCGCGGCCTCGGGCTTCCTCGACCCGAACAAGCCGATCCACAAGTACACGAAGCAGGAGCGCCACGACTTCCTCTATCGGGAACCGACCAAGGTGAAGTTCGAGAGCATGAACCTGACCTACGAGGGGCTGGTTCCTCGGATCCAGAAGTCGTTCCTGACCAAGGACAAGGAGGCGATGCAGCCACACATCCGTGCCTTCGTGGAGCGGGCGGTGACGTTCACCACCTGTCCAGAGTGCGGCGGCACCCGGCTCAACGAGGCCGCCCGGTCCTCCAAGATCAAGGGGATCAACATCGCCGCCGCCTGTGCGATGCAGATCAACGACCTGGCCGCGTGGGTGCGCGGTCTGGACGAACCGTCCGTCGCGCCGCTGTTGGCGACGCTGCGGCAGACGCTCGACTCGTTCGTGGAGATCGGGCTGGGCTATCTGAGCCTCGACCGGCCGTCGGGGACGCTGTCGGGCGGCGAGGCCCAGCGCACCCAGATGATCCGGCACCTCGGGTCGTCGCTCACCGACGTGACCTACGTGTTCGACGAGCCGACGGTCGGGCTGCACCCGCACGACATCCAGCGGATGAACGGCTTGCTGCTGCGGCTGCGCGACAAGGGAAACACCGTGCTGGTCGTCGAGCACAAGCCGGAGGCGATCGAGATCGCCGACCACGTCGTCGACCTCGGCCCCGGCGCTGGCACCGCCGGTGGCGAGGTCGTGTTCGAGGGCACCGTCGACGGGCTGCGGGCCAGCGGCACGCTCACCGGGAGGCACCTGGGCTACCGGGCCACCTTGAAGCCATCGGTGCGCAAGCCGTCGGGAGCGCTGAAGGTGCGCGGCGCCAGCGCCCACAACCTGCGGAAGGTCGATGTCGACATCCCGCTTGGCGTGCTGGTGGTGGTGACCGGCGTGGCCGGGTCGGGGAAGAGCTCCCTCATCCACGGCTCGGTGTCGGGCCGGGACGGCGTGGTGACGGTCGACCAGGGCGCGATCCGTGGCTCGCGGCGGAGCAACCCGGCGACGTACACCGGCCTGCTGGAGCCGATCCGCAAGGCGTTCGCGAAGGCCAACGGCGTGAAGCCCGCCCTGTTCAGCGCCAACTCCGAGGGCGCCTGCCCGACCTGCAACGGCGCCGGGGTCATCTACACCGACCTGGCGATGATGGCCGGCGTCACCACGGTCTGCGAGGACTGCGAGGGCCGGCGGTTCCAGGCGGCGGTGCTGGACTACCGGCTCGGCGGGCTCAACATCGCCGAAGTGCTCGACCTGCCCGCTGCGGACGCGGTCGCCTTCTTCGGCGCTGGCGAGGCGCGGACGCCGGCCGCGCACGCGATCCTGAAGCGCATGACGGACGTTGGGATCGGCTACCTGCGGCTCGGCCAGCCGCTCACCACGTTGTCCGGCGGCGAGCGGCAGCGGCTGAAACTCGCGACGCACATGGGCGAGGACGGAGGCGTCTACGTGCTCGACGAGCCAACCACCGGGCTGCACCTGGCCGACGTCGAGCAGCTGCTCGGGCTGCTGGACCGGCTGGTCGACTCCGGCAAGTCGGTCATCGTGATCGAGCACCACCAGGCGGTCATGGCGCACGCGGACTGGATCATCGACCTGGGGCCGGGCGCGGGCCACGACGGCGGACGGGTCGTGTTCGAAGGAACACCGGCCAGTCTGGTCGCAGCGCCGTCAACGCTGACCGGCAAGCACCTGGCGGCATACGTCGGCTGACCGGTGCTGCATGGGGCCGGGTGCTCCCTGCCCAGCTCGCGGTCCACTGAGTCCCGCCCGGGTGGGCGGCCTGGGCCTGCTGGCGCTGGCGGTAGGCGCCGGCTTCCAGGCCTGACGTCACGCGGGCGGAAGAACTTTTCGCGGGGTCGTGCGTGGAAGGTGCCACGTCCTTCCACTCCGTCGAGGTTCCCGTGCGTGCCTTTCGCCCGCTGCTCTGCTGTCTTGCCTTCGTCCTGGCCGCTACGCCAGCCCTCGCGCAGTACACCTCGGCGGCGGGTTCCAACGCTCCCATGGAGCGCGTACGCCAGGAGGTGACGCGCGATGACGGCACCAGGGAGGTTCGCGAGGTGGTGCGCCCCGCGGCGCGCGACGGTTGGGGCAACGCGCGAGGCAACCAGAACGACCTCGCGGTGGACGGCGCCTTCGACGGTCAGACGGTGGCGGTGCTCCACTTCTACGCGAGCGAGGGCTTCGACTTCGCGCTGCCGAAGGCCGCGCTGAAGGAGAAGGGCTTCTCCGTGTACCGCTGGGTCAACAACGCGCCAAGCCCCAAGGAGCTGCGCAAGGGGCTCCAGAAGGCGTGCCAATTGTGGATCATCGCCGACGCGACGCGGCACCTGACGCCCGAGCACGTGACGGTCATCAAGGAGTTCTTCGACGCGGGACACGGCGTGTACATCTGGGGTGACAACGAGCCCTACTACGCCGACGCCAACGTGGTGGGCGAGGCGCTGCTGGGCACGAGCATGCAAGGCAACATTATTGGCGACAAGACGGTCGGCCTGCAGAAGGACGCGGCGGGTCCGGGGCTGCTGCGCCGGCACCTGCTCACCACCGGCCTGGAGTACCTCTACGAGGGCATCACCATCGCCACCATCCAGCCGAACCAGCAGCTCACGCCGCTGCTCCATGGCTCGGCGGGCAACCTGGTGGCGGCCTTTTATGACAAGGGCGGCAAGCGGGCCATCTTCGACGGTGGCTTCACGCGCCTCTACAACAAGTGGGACACGGCGGGCACCGCGCGCTACGTGAAGAACGCGGCGGCGTGGCTGACCAACGTGGAGCGCTTCGGCGACGCCGTGGTGCGCGCGGACCTGCGCAACACCTCGGACACCTCGGCTCAGAAGCCCGCGCCGAAGCAGTGACGGCGACACGCCGCGCGCTGCCGTGGGCGACGGAAACCCCCGAGTGCCCGAGCACCACCAGGCGGTCATGGCGCACGCGGCGGCGAAGCATGAATCAAGCGTCCTTGGGGGTCTGGGCGGCGATGGCGTCTCACCTTCCGCCATCCCCTTTCAGCACACAATCCCCAGCCATTTCAGTCGTTTACGATGCGAACGCCCTGTTGGACCCCCGGCCGGTATGCGGATGTTCCGCATCATTTCCCACCTCACCGGCTCACTTGAAGGAGGGATTTGTTCTGCCCTCCAAAAAGGGAGTCCAATGCGTTCCAGGGTGAAGAAGCTCTTCGGGATTGTATCGCTAGGGATGGGCCTCGCGGCGGGAGGGGCCTCCGCCGCAGTGCCATATCAATTCATCGCCAAGCAATACACCGAGGTGCTGGGACGCGGTCCCGACCAGTCTGGCTGGACGTGGTATGTCAATGGCTTCAGCTCCAGTGGCTGTTCCCAGGCCACGCTCAGGAGCTACGGTCGCACGTTCTACCTGTCAAACGAGCTGCTGTCGCACGGCTACACCCACGCGGAGAAGGCCTTCGTGGCCTTCCGGGGAATCTTGAACCGGGAGCCGAGCACGAGCGAGGTCAACTCCTGGGTCGCGCAGCTGAACAGTGGCACCTCCTGGGCGACCGCGGTGGACGGCTTGTTCAACGGCCCTGAGTTCGCGGGCCTGGTGTCGAGTATCTGCACGGGCAGCAACTACAAGGACGATTGGGGCCGGCCCAGCGTGCTCACCACCAGTCGCACCCAGTCCACCCTGCAGGCGCAGCTCAACGCTGGCGGTGTCGTGACGCTCGACCCGCAGGAGGTTGTCTACCTCACGAGCACCCTGGTGATTCCTCCGAACGCCACCCTGCGTACCGACGCCGTGGACGGGACCCATACCGCGCGCTTCGGCCGTCTCGTACGCGACGCGGGTTTCCCAGCTCCGCTGGTCGAGCTGAACGGCACGATGGACATGGTCTGGGTCGATGGCCAGCGCGGCCGGTTTGGCTACACCCTCACCGCCATCAACGTGAGCGCGATGCAGGGCACGCTCCAGCGATCGCGCCTCAGTGAGCCCGCCGGCTGGACGAACCTGCACACGCCGGAGGGGTGCAGCGGCCCGGTCACCCTCACCAGCAACCTGGTGACCGGCTATTCAACCCCTCACACCGGGGCCGGCTGGGCGGATGGACTCAGCATCGCGTGCAGCGGCTCGAGCGCCCGGTATAACAGCGTCATCGATGCCACGGATGTCGCGATCATCGTCTTCTCCAAACGGCTCAACCCCGCCGATCCCGGGAGGGGAACGAACATCGTGGTGCAGAGCAACACCATCGTCGCCGCGGGGCGGAGCGCCTACGGTGCGCTGGGGTTCGAGGCCATCCGTGAAGACAAGGCGGACTTCGCGGGCTCCGTCATCCAGGACAACCTGCTCTGGACGAGCCCGCTCCAGCACTTCGATGTCGGCCTGTTCGTGGGTTCCGAGTCGTGGGACGTGGGCACGGGCAAGAACGGAGCGGCCCTGGGCAACAGCACGGGAAGCCTGAGCATGTACGTCCACCTGGGGATCGTCGTCGACGGGATGGAGAACGCCACCGTCCAGGGCAATGCCTTCAACACGGTGGGAGTGAACACCGGCCTTAATTGCCCGCAGGACGGAGCCATCAGCGTTGATTTGGGCGCCCATGCCTCGGGTTCCATCCAGGGGCCGTATACCGTGCGCTCGGTGCATCGCTGCGTGAGCCACTGAGGCGGCTGGGTTTCCAGCGCACCGTCTGGCCGTGGTGCTCGACTCACGTCTAGCACGGCAGCCACCACGGTGGAGGTGGCGCACAGCAGCTCACGCGCCGCTGGCGCCCGCCTCCTCTCCAGGCCGATCGGGACTCGCGCTCCGTCGTTTAGCGCGAGTCCTCGCCCGTGGCCTTCTGCATCGTCTCGTCGAGGTGCTGGCGCTGCTCGGCCTCGATTTCCTTCGCCGTCTGGCGCACGTTGTCCAGGCGCCGGGCCGCGTCCTGGCCCGCCATCTTCGCGTCCCCCGCGCCCGGCTGCGTCGCGTAGTACGCCACACCCGCCACCACCGCCAGGCCCAGCACAAACAGGATGAGCCGTCCCATGCGAAGTGCCTCCAGTCCCCGCGTCAGCGGGTCCACCAATGCACGAATATCGCCCATCGCTCGTGCGTGAGATAGAGCCTGGTGCCCGCGCCCGCTAGCGCCACCTGCATGGCGAGCGCCCACTTGACGGCGACATCCCTCCTCATCGGCTCCCTGAATCGTCACGGCATGGAGACAGAGCGGTGACACCGTGTTGAATCTAGCGGGGGCGATCTCAGACATGCCGTGGCGGAATGGACAGACGGTGCCCTCCGTGTTGGAGCGCGTCAGCGGGGACGCACGTGCGTCCCAGACCCACGCACCCGGGGGCACGGTGCCCGCGTCCCTGGGAGGCGCCGAGTCATGGCATGGGGCGTGCTCTGGGCTCCGGGTGCTGTCTTCCCAAAGGACAACCCGTGCCAACCCCCAGTTCCAGCGACATGGCGGTCCCCGGTTCCGTCGAGGGCCTCGACGTATCGAAATGGCAGGGCACCGTGCAGTGGCCCGAGCTCCCCGGGGCGGGCATGGCGTTCGCCTTTGCCCGTGTGAGCTACGGCATGCACGAAGTGGATGCCTTCTTCGACGCCAACGCCTGGCATCTCGGGGCACGTGGACCGCAGCCGGTTCAACGGCTCGCTCCAGGCGCTTCAAACGTTCGCGGGCCTGCCGAGCACGGTGCCCCAGGGAGTCCCGCCTCTTCCTCGCGGGGTGATTCCCTGAAGCGGGGTCCAGGCGATCAGCGCGGTGGGATGGGCGCCTTGGCGCGCCGTCCCCACGCGACGAAGATGGCGAGCGCCACGAGCAGGACGTTGAACGGTGTATTCGCCGCCTCGCCACGCGAGAGGTGAAAGACAACCGCGGCAACCTGGAGGGCAGCGCAGCCCAGGGCCGCGAGCACGGCCAGGCCCGGCCTGATGCGGGTGAGCGACGGCAGGAGGATGCCCAGCCCGCCGCACAGGTCGATGAGCCCCGTCGCGTGCAGGAACGCCGCGGGAACCTGTCCCGCCCAGGGGATCATCGCGGCGAGCTCAGGGATGGGCGTGAGGAGCTTCCACAGCCCCGTTCCGGTGAAGAGCACGGCCATGAAGCCCTGGACCGCCCACAGGCTGATGCGAAGGGGCTTCGACGGCGTGGTGGCTTCGGTCACCTGTGCGGTTGCGTGGGTCATCGGACTCCTCGATCCTGGGTTACTTCCTGGTACCTGGTTACCAACCATGAGCAGGGCCATCCTGCGTACCAGGGCACCGTCGGACAAGGAGGCACATTGAAGTCACCAGGGAACGGCAAGATGACCCGGGGTTTCGACGCGGATTGCCTCGCGACCCGCGAGATCCTCAATCGCGTTGGCGACAAGTGGAGTGTCCTCGTGATCGTCATCCTTGGAGACGGCATGAGGCGCTTCAACGATCTGAAGCGTTCCATCGACGGGATCTCGCAACGCATGTTGACGCTCACGCTGCGGAGCCTGGAGCGGGACGGCCTGGTGAAGCGCACCGTCCATCCAACGAATCCGCCGAGCGTCGACTACGAACTCACGCCCTTCGGACGAACCCTGCTCGCGCCCGTGGCCGAACTCGCGTTGTGGGCGCAACGCCATCGCCCCGAGGTCCAGCGGGCCCGCGACGCGTACGAACGAGCGGAGAAGGGGACTGGACGCGCAGGGAAGCGGTGATGGGGGCTCCCAGTCAGCCAGCAGGAGCGGCCTCCACCGCGCAGTGTCTTCCGAGATCAGCTCTGCAGGCGTGACTACTCATCCAGCCAGAAGTACTCGTTGCCACTGGCGAGCGCCTTCTCCAGGAACTCGCCAAACGAGTCTGCGATCTGGCGGGTATGCGCCGGGTCCGGGAACGTTTCGTGGAACGCGTCCAGCACGGGGTAAGGACCCTTTGCCTGGCGCGCTACGTCCGTGAGGACGTAGTCGCCGTCCTGGAGGTAGATCAGGGTGTACCAGGACGCAGGGCCATCAGCCTCATCCTCGCTTCCTCGGATAGCGACCCGTGCCCGGCGAATCTCTCCGAGCGACAGGATGCGGTAGTTCGCGTCGAGCCGCGGCCGGAAGAGGGCCGCGCCGTTGCAGTGCAGGTAGAAGGCCCGCAGGTCCACGTCGAGCTTCCAGCCCACACGCGCCTCGAATGCAGCGATCTGCTCCAGTGTCGCGGGCGCCTCTGGGAAGTGGCGTCGCGAGATTTCAGCCAGCAGGCGGTCCATGATGGGCATGCGCTAGTCCGCGTAGGGCAGGTTCGGCCCGGGCGTACTCCACTGGCCGCCGCCAGCGTAGCAGGCGGGATACTGCCGATTGATCACGGCGTGGACCTCGCCTGGCACGGGCAGCACATTGTTCAGCGCTGAAGGGGGCCCTCCGTGCCAGAGGTCGAAGATGTGATGCCCCTCCCAGTACGTACCGCCGCTCTGTGGCCAGGCACCGAACTCCTCGGCCCAGGACTCCCGGAAGGATTCGCGCGCTCGGCTCCAGACGCGTCGCTGCTGGGCAACATTGTTGATGGTGGGGTAGTCGCAGCAACAGTGCGTGATGGCAAGGCGCCCGCCTGCCTCCGCGGGCAACAGCATGAAGCGCCCCTGCCAATCGCCCTTGATGTCCGCCAGCCAGATGCAGCCCATGAGGGCGCGGCCCTGCACGGCGCACTTCGTCTCGCAGCGGGACATGAAGGCAGCGCTGCACTGCCAGGGCCCGTAGTAGATGGTGGTGCGCACCTGGCCGCCGTCCGGTGTGGTGACGGGCGGGCCCACCCACTTCGCGGATGCGGGGCTCCCCACGGCACCAACGGTGGCCGAGCCGCAGCCCACGAGGGCGAGCAGCGCTACGGCGCTGAGCGCGTTCCGCGGACGGATGATGGCCATCACGGCAAAACCAGATAGCGCGACGAGCACCGAGCGGCCAGAAGAACGTGGACCTCGGCGGACCCTGCTCATCCACGCGAAGGATGCGCGGCGGACAGGTCCTCGCGCGCCACCTCCACGTCCTGACGCACGCGCACCACGTCCAACTGCGTGCCGGCGCCCAACTCGAAGGAGCGCTGGGGGAGGGCGGCCCGCTCGAGCGCTTGACGCAAACCCACCCGGTTGAGCTCGGCGGCCACCAGCGCGCGAGCCAGCCCCTGCGTCAGGCGGCGCTGCACATCGTAGCGGACAGCAACGCCAGCAGCAGGGAAGGGCGGAAGGACATGGGGAGGCCGGGCCGTGGCTACTTCAGCGTCGCGGTGTCGATGACGAACCGATACCGGACGTCGGAGGCGAGCACGCGCTCATAGGCCTCGTTGATCCGGGAGGCCGGGATGACTTCGATGTCGGAGCCGATGTGGTGCTCGGCGCAGAAGTCCAACATCTCCTGCGTCTGGCGGATGCCGCCGATCAGCGAACCCGCGAACGAACGGCGGGTCATGATGAGGGAGAACACGTTGACCGCGAGCGGCTCCGCGGGTGCGCCCACGTTGACGAGGACGCCATCCAGGGCCAGCAGGGACAGGTAGGCGTTGAGGTCGATCTTCGCGCTCACCGTGTTCACGATGAGGTCGAACGAGCCGGCGAGCTGCTTGAACGTCTCCGGATCCTTCGTGGCGTGGTAGTGGTCCGCGCCGAGGCGCAGGCCGTCCTCCTTCTTGCTCAGCGACTGCGACAGGACGGTGACCTCGGCCCCCATCGCGTGCGCCAGCTTCACGCCCATGTGCCCGAGCCCACCCAGGCCGACGATGGCCACCTTCTTGCCGGGGCCGGCGCCCCAGTGGCGCAGCGGCGCGTACGTCGTGATGCCGGCGCACAGCAGCGGCGCGGCGACGTCGAGCGAGATGCCCTCGGGGATCTTGAGGACGAAGTCCTGCGTCACGACGATGTGGGTGGAGTAGCCGCCCTGGGTGGGCTTGCCGTCCTTCCCGACGCCGCCGTAGGTCCCGGTGAAGCCCTTGAGGCAGTGCTGCTCCTCACCCTTGCGGCAGTTCGCGCACTCGCGGCACGAGTCGACCAGGCAGCCGACGCCGACGCGGTCGCCGACGGCATGCCGGGTGACCTCGGAGCCGACCCTGGCGACGACGCCAGCGATCTCATGGCCGGGGACGAGGGGGTAGGTCGCCGAACCCCACTCGTTGCGAGCGCTGTGGATGTCGGAGTGGCAGATGCCGCAGAACTTGATCTCGATGAGGACGTCGCGCGGGCCGAGGTCGCGGCGCTCGAGGGTGGTCGGACCGAGGGGCTTGTTCGCCGCCGTGGCCTCATAGGCGTTGATGGTGAGCATGTCTTCAGATCTCCGTGGGGGACCGTTGGGCCCCGTTCACGAAGAGAAGTACGCCGCAGCCCCCGGGATGACTACGCGCGAGGGAGGCAATAGCCTCTTAAGCAGCGCTTAACAGTGAGGCCAGGCACCCATGAACACGGCTCCCTTCCCCCAGCTCCAGGTGTTCCTCGCCGTGGCGCGCCTGAGCAGCTTCAGCGGCGCTGCGCGCGAGCTCGGCGTCTCCACGGCGGCGGTGAGCCAGGCGGTCAAGCAGCTGGAGGAGCAGCTGCGCGTGGTGTTGCTCACCCGCACGACGCGCAGCGTGTCGCTGACGGATGCAGGCAGGCGCCTGGTGGAGGGCGCGGGCCCGGCGGTGGGGCAGGCGCTCGCTGCCCTGAGCGAGGTTTCTGCTCGACCGGGAGAGACGGTGGGGCGGGTCCGGCTGTCGGTGCCCCGGGCGGCGGTGCCCTACGTCATCACCCCGGTGGTCCCCACCTTTCGCGAGCGTCACCCGCGGATCGACGTGGAGGTCGTCATCGAGGAGCGCTTCGTGGACATCGTGGCGGAGGGCTACGACGCGGGCGTGCGGCTGAGCGAGGCCATCGAGCGCGACATGGTGCAGGTGCGGCTCACCGACGCGTTCCGCTTCGTGGTGGTGGGCTCGCCAGACTACCTCGCGCGCCACGGGACGCCCCAGCGCCCCGAGGATCTGCTGCACCACGAGTGCATCACCTTCCGCATGCGGAGCACGGGGGCGCTCTACGCATGGGAGCTGGAGCGGGGCCGCAGGAACTGGCGCGTGCCGGTGCGCGGGGGCGTGGTCACCAATGAGAACCAGCTGACGGTGAGCCTGGCGGAGCAGGGCCTGGGTCTGGCGTATGCCTTCGAGCCCATCGTGGCGGAGCAGCTGCGCACCGGGCGGCTGCAGCGGGTGCTCGAGTCCTACGCGCCCACGGTCCCGGGCTTCTTCCTCTACTTCCCCAGCCGTGCGCAGCGCACTCCGGCGCTGCGCCTCTTCGTGGACGTCGCCAGGGAGCTGGCCGCGAAGGCGGTGTGAAGCGACCGCGGCGCAGGACCGGGCCACGCGGGCCCGGCCTGTGTACGCACCTGCCTTGTTACGGGCTCACGCCGCAGCCCGGCTGGCTGATGACACACCAGGAGTTCGCCTCACGGACGCAGGCGCTGTCCCAGGCCGAGGCGCAGCAATACGCATCCTGGGCGCACACCGTTCGGGTGCAGGCATTGCAACCCGTGCTCAACAAGCCACCGGTCGTGCACACGTCATGGGTGCAGGAGAGGGGAGCGGTCGTTCCACAGACGTTGTTGGTACACGTCTGCCCTGAACCGCAGGTGCCGCAGGTCAGCGTGCCGCCACACCCGTTGGAGATCGTGCCGCAGTTCTTGCCCTGCGCGGCGCACGTCGTCGGGGTGCACGTGCTGTTCAGGTCGAACGCCTCGATGCTGGCCACCGGCACCATGGAGCCCGAGCTGCTGGTGCCGGTTCCGCCGAGGAACAGGACGCGGCCGCTGGGAAGCGCGACGGTGGGGTGGTTCTTGCGCGACTGGGTGAGCGCCCCCATCGTGCTCCACAAGCCGGTGGTGGGGGAGTACAGCTCCACGGTGGTGTTGCTGTAGGAGCCGCCGGCCAGGAGGATGCTCCCGTCGGGCCGCATGACGGAAGGCGCGGAGAAGTGGGTGACCGCCGTGTTCGAGGTGTTCGTCCAGAGGTTGGTCGCCGGGTCGTACTGCTCCGACAGCTGGACGGAACCGACGGCGAGCACCTTCCCGCTGGAGAGCAGGTGGAGGGTGTGGTCGCTGCGGGCGGAGTTCATCGGCGCCACGACCGTCCAGGCTCCGGTGGAGGGCGTCCAGAGCTGGGCGAGGCTGGTGGTGGCGCCGCCTCCCGTGAGGAGCACGCGCCCATCCGCGAGCCGCACCGCGGACTGGAAGCCCATCGCGGTGGGGAGTGAGCCCGTGGCCACCCAGGTGTTCGTGGCCGGCGTGTAGACGTGGACCGCCGTGCCGCCCCCCACACCGCCCACGCCGCCGGCTACCAGCACCCGCCCGTCCGTGAGCAGCGTCGCGCTGTGCCCATAGCTGACGCGCGGCAGGGGCGCGGCGGCGGTCCAGGTGTTCGTGGACGGCTGATACCGCTCGACCGAGGCCAGGAGGCCGCTCGGTCCGATGCCGGCCACGATGAGCACGCTGCCGTCCTGCAACTGCGTGGCGGTATGGGAGCGGCGCGCGGCGCTCAACGAAGGGCCGCTGCTCGACGTGGCGGTGACCGGATCATACAGCTCCGTCGACGCGGTCTCCGTGGGAGTCCCGCCCCCCACCACCAGCACCTTGCCATTGGGCAGCAGTGTGGCGGTGTGTTGATAACGCGCCGTCAGGAGGGAGCCCGCGGGCCCCACGATGAGGGCGGAGGACTGCGAGGCTTCAACCGCGGGGGCCTCCGCCTCCGTGGGCGCGACTTCAGGGCTGCACGCGAAACAGAGCAGCAGGGGAACGACAACCCATGACTTCCAATGCGACAGGGACATGCGGTGCTCCTGGGGGTGGGCCCGGGAGCATCGCACACGGTGACTACAATTTTACCGTGAAACAGGAGTATTATTGGGGAACCCAGACGGCGACCCAGTCGATCTGCACGTTGCCGGCCGCGGTGGAGGCAGGCGGTGTGCCGCTCAGGTCGGTCTCGGTCTGGAGGACCCAGTGCATCGGCGTGCTGGGGACGCGGCTGGTCTTGTCCAGGATGACCGCCCCGTCGAGGAGGAAGCGGCACCGGCCCGGCGTCCATTCGATGACGGCCGTGTGCCACGACGTGTAGCGCGCGGTGGTGGAGACGGCGTCCTGATCTCCTCCGGAGGTGCCGTTCTGCCGGTGCATGAACCCGGAGATGGTGCCGTCGAGGTCGCCCTCCGGGAAGTCGATCTCCCCGTCGCGCGGCCACACCTCGCTGTCCGGCCAGAGCAGCCACGCGGTCTTGTAGCCGGGGACCGCATCGGCGCGGAACCGCACCGCGTAGCGGCCCGCGGGCAGCCCGCCGCTCGCAGTCGCTCCGGGAATCCTCGGCAGGATGGCGGCGACCCTGTGCACGCCGTTCTCCGTGTGCAGGTACTTGTTCAGCACGCCGTTCTGGATGCTGACGACCTTGGAGGGTGAATAGGTGCCGTTCTTGCTCGTGTCCTTCCAACCGTCCAGGTAGACGCTCCACTTCGACGACACCGCCGCGGGGAACTGGCCCACGGGCACGGGGGTGGTGAAGTCGTCGGTGAACACCTGCCGCCATCCCGTGAGATTGCCCACCGGCATCGGTTCACCTGAGGGGCTGCTACCACCGCCGCCGGCCACCAGCGTGACGGCGTCCACGAGGATGGAGTTGCCCGCGACCGCCTGGTTCTGGAGGACATAGACATCCACCGTGTCGCCCACGCGCTCCACGGTCCCCGTCACGGTGAGCCGCTGGAAGCCCGTCGTCAGCGTCGCATCCACCGTGAAGAGCTTGTACGTGGTGCCACCCGAGCTCTTCTCCCGGAGGATGAGGCTGACGGGCTTGCCCACCGTGCCGGTGTTGCCCGCGGCGACGTAGGCCGTGGCCGTATACGCCTGGCCTTGCGGCGCGTTCGGGATGCCGCTCTGCGCACCATCCAGCGAGTAGAGCGTGGCGGCGCCACTGACGGTGACGCGCGCGACGTATTGTCCATCCGGCGCGCCCGTCCGCGCTTCGCGCGTCAGCGTGCCCTGCCAGGACGACCAGCCGCTCGTCGACGTCTCGAAGGACGTGTTCGTGATGGCCGTCGCGAGGGGGGCCGCCGCTTCAGAGGACTCCGAGGGGTCCGCGGGCTCCGGCGACGGGCTGCACGCGGACGCCAGGGGAAGCGCCATCACCAGGGCCCACGCGACGTGCGCGCGTGACCGGGGACGCAGGATGATTTGACTCATGGTGTTCTCCTTGAAAAGACGGAAATACTCGCCTAGTTATAAATCAAGGAAAACGCGGGACCAGCGTTCTTCTACCCCTTCGTCGAAGCTGGACTGCTGCCCCGGTCCGCATCCAGCCAGGCGGCCATCACGTCCGCGTGACACGGCCCTGGCTTGCACCAGCAGCCCAGGCGCTTGCCCTTCAGCGTCCGCACGTCGCGCAGGTAGTCCGCGTCGTGCCGTGTGCGCAGCTCCAGGTACCAGTGGAAGGACTCGAACGCGTCCGGCTCCGGGCCCATGCGGCGCAGCGCCTCCTCGTGGATCCGCGCGGCCTCGTCGGCGGGCAGGCCCGCGAGCCAGGGCTCGAAGTAGGTGCGCAGCATCGCCTTCTGCGTCTTCACGCCGCCGGGCTTGAACGGGTTGCCGAAGCGGCCCGGGACGGGGTTGAGGGGCCCGGGCTTCGCCCAGACGCGAAAGGCTCGGCCCACGTACACGTCACAGGCGTCGTGGACGTGCACCGCGGTGGTTCGGGAGGGAGGCATGGCCTCCCACCGTTACCAGACGGGCACCGGCCGGGCGATCCGCTTGGCAATGCTGCTTGGAAGGGGGCAACGTAGGCGCTGCTTCCTCCCACCCCCAGCGGCCATGATCGCCAACCTCCACAACGCCGACATCCCCAAGCCCGTGCTCGAAGTCATCACCCGCCTGCGCGAGCTGGGCCATGCCACCTACCTGGTGGGCGGCTGCGTGCGGGACATGGTCCGCCAGGTCCACCCCAAGGACTTCGACGTGGCCACGAGCGCGCTCCCGGGAGAGGTCCAGGGCGCCTTCCGCAAGGTCATCCCCACCGGCATCCAGCACGGCACCGTCACCGTCGTCACCGGGGGCAACCACGTGGAGGTGACGACGTTCCGCTCGGAGGGCGACTACCTGGACGGCCGCCGCCCCAGCTCCGTGTCCTTCGAGCGCGACATCGTGAAGGACCTGTCCCGGCGCGACTTCACCATCAACGCGATGGCCTACAACCCGCTCGACAAGGAGCTGGTGGACCCGTTCGGCGGACAGGTGGACCTGCCGGCCCGGTTGATCAAGTGCGTGGGCTCCGCGCTGGAGCGCTTCTCCGAGGACGGCCTGCGCCCCCTGCGCGCCGTGCGCTTCGCCGCCGTGCTGGGCTTCACCCTGGACCCCGCCACCCGCGACGCCATCCCCGCGACCCTCTCCGTCTTCCGCAAGGTCGCCCTGGAGCGCGTGCGCGAGGAGCTCTGCAAGCTGCTCCTGTCCCCGCGCGCGGAGTCCGGGCTCCAGCTGCTCGCCGACACCGGGCTGCTGGAGGTGTTCCTCCCGGAGCTGGCCCGCGCGGACGCGGAAGGCGCTCGCCTGGCGCGTGCCGCCGTGCAGGCCGCGCCCCTGGACCTGGATGTCCGCATGGCCACGCTGCTGGCGGATCTGGTCACCGGCCAACAGGCGCGCGACCTGTGCATGCGCCTGAAGTTTCCCAACAAGTCCGCCGACCTCGTGGGACTGCTCGTCGACCACGCGAAGCTGGAGACGCGCCTGTCCGACGCGGATCCGGCCCTGCGCCGGCTGCTCGCCCGGGTGGGCCTGGCGCAGCTTCCCGGGCTGCTCGCCGTGGCGAAGGCCCGCGTCCAGGTCCGGGCGGCGGCGCAGCTCCCCGCGCTGGAGGCCCTGGTCGCGCGCCTGGAGGCCCTCGCCGCCGCGAAGCCGCCCCTGTCCGCGAAGGAGCTGGCGCTCACCGGTGGCGACATCATGGCCGCCCTGGGCATCGGGCCGTCACCGAAGGTGGGCGAGGCGACCCGCTACCTCGTGGAGTCCGTGCTGGACGACCCCTCGCGCAACACGGCGGAAGCGCTCCGCGCGCTGCTCACGGACTGGGCCCGGACGCGCGGCGCCTGAATCGGACGGCCTCCCCCGGCCGCAGGGCAGGGAAGGGGGCCTGGAGCACCTCGGGCCGTGCGTCCCGGCCCGGGGGCGTGTAGGAAGGAGCCCCATGCGAGTCGTCGTTGCCATGAGCGGCGGGGTGGATTCCTCGGCCGCCGCCGCCCTGCTCAAGGAGCAGGGCCATGAGGTCATCGGCATCACCCTGCGCGTCTGGTCCTACGAGGGCAACGCGAAGTGTGGAAGCTGCTGCAGTCCGGATGACATCGACGATGCCCGCGCGGTGGCCCAGACGCTGGGCATCCCGTTCTACGTGGCCAACGCCGAGGAGATCTTCCAGGACCGGGTGGTCAACCCGTTCGTCCAGTCGTACCTCGGTGGCAAGACGCCCATCCCCTGCGTCGCCTGCAACCGCGACGTGAAGTTCAACTTCCTCCTCAAGCGCGCGCGCGCCCTGGGCGCCCGGCTCGCCACCGGGCACTACGCCCAGGTGGAGGAGGTGGACGGCCGCTTCCACCTGCGCCGCGCCGCGGACGCCGCCAAGGACCAGAGCTACTTCCTCTTCACGCTGGGCCAGGAGGAGCTGCGCGACGTGCTCTTCCCCGTGGGCCACCTCACCAAGGCGGAGGTGCGCGCCGTCGCCGAGCGCCACCAGCTGCCCACCACCCACAAGCCGGAGAGCATGGAGATCTGCTTCGTGCCCGACGGCGACTACGCCGGGTTCGTGGAGAAGGTCGCCGGACCCCAGCCGTCGGGCGAGGTGGTGGACCCGGAGGGTCGCGTGCTGGGCACCCACAACGGCATCCACCGCTTCACCGTGGGCCAGCGCAAGGGCCTCAACCTGGGCGGTGGGGAAGTGCGCTACGTGCAGCGCCTGGAGCCGGAGACGAACCGCGTCGTGGTGGGCCCCGCGGAGGGCACCGGCCGCGCGCAGTTCGGGCTGCTCCAGCCGCACTGGGTGGACGCGCCGCCCCCGCCCGACCAGGCCGTGGAGGTCCGCATCCGCCACCGCCACGCGGGGGCTCCGGGCCGGGTGCACATCTCGCCGCACGGGCTCGTGTCCGTGCAGCTCGACGCGCCCGCGCGCGCCGTCACGCCGGGACAGGCCGCGGTGGTCTACGATCGCGACCGCGTGCTCGGCGGCGGGTGGATCGTCTGAGGTCGTCCCGAGGGGCGGCCGACGCCGCCGGGGCCCAACTTCCGGCCTCGCGCGCATCGCTCCGCGACAGGGTGCGCACCACGCTTCCGTGAATTTGACCCGCCTGGGGGTGGGGCGTAGCTTGCGCGCACGCTGTCGCTACAGGCCGCAACACGGCCCGTGCGCGCGACGAGGTTTGCCCTGCCATGCGTGACGCCCATCGGATGAAGGAGAAGTTCGACGTCTCGTTGGACAACCGGCAGATCGTCAGCCTGTTGATCGCCGGCATCGTCGTGATGGGCGCGGTGTTCGTGCTGGGCGTGGTGGTGGGCAAGAAGCTCTCTGGCGACGCGCAGACGGCCGCCGCCCCGGACCTGCTCTCCGCGCTGGACGCCAACGCCCAGGTCCTCCACGAGGCGCGCCAGGAGCCGGCCCTCACCTTCCCGGACGAGCTCACCCGCAAGACGTCCGCCGAGCCCCTGCCGCCGCTGCCCGCGCCCAAGCCCGCCGCGAAGCCGGAGCC